>JBOGJI010000348.1:0-1670 GCA_050747865.1 Thermoanaerobaculia bacterium | reverse complement strand
GTTGATCGCGCCTCACGCGGACCGCTGCCAGTAGCGCGTGAAGGATCTCAACACGTCGCGCCGCTCCCTGTCGGACAGCGCTCCGGGGAACGGTGAGTTCTGACGAAGATCCCGGGCATGCGGTGTGGAGGATGTCCCGCTCGCCGTAGAACTTCCGGCGGTCCTCTGACCCATCAGGCCGCGGTCCTCGATGATGTCACCTCCTTCGTGTGGCGGTCGAGCGCGCGCTCGAGCAGCCACATGTCGCGGTAGCCGTTGATGCGGCGGAAGCGCTTCTCGCGCTCGAGCACCGCCGCGGCGGTCCAGCGCAGGGCCATCTTTCCGCTCTTCCAGTTCTTGACGTTGTGCTCGACAGCGCGGATGCCGTCGTTGAGCGACTCGATGGGATTCGTCGACTTGAAGGTCTTGATCAGCGCGGGCGAGAGCCCCAGGCGCGCGATGGTGAGCGTCTCCTCGAGGCCCTCGCGGATGCTCGCCGCGGCCCCCGGGTGGGCCTCCTCGAGCGAGTCGGCGAGCCGGCGGAGCGATCGCTCGGCCTCGTCGGGATCATCTTTGTGCCAGGCCTCATCGAGCTTCCGCCCGATGACCGGCCGGAGGCCCTCGGGCAGGTGGTCGGTGACGTTCTCGCGCTTGTGCCAGCGGCATCTCGCCACGGCCGCGAGGTCGCCGTACGCGTCGGCGATGGCCCTGCGGATGGCCTTGCCGCCGTCGATGACGAAGAGCAGGGCGCGGTCGGTGGGGAGGCCCCGCTCTATGAGGTTCCCGAGGAGCGCCTTGCAGACGGCGGCGTTCTCCGTCGTCCCTTCCCAGAGCCCGAGGGTGTGCTTGTGGCCCTTTTCGTCGACGCCGAGGGCGACGACGATGGTGTACCCGCCGATCTCGATGCCGTCGGTGAACAGAGCGAGGAGCCGGAGCGGGGCGAGGTCGCGCGCGCGGAGCTGCGCGAGCTTGGCGGCCGTGGCCTGGACGAAGCGGCGCGAGACCGCGGAGCGGCCGGTGCCTCTCGTCCGCAGCTGATCGCCCACGGGCTCCAGGGCGTCGCGGTAGTGGCGCGTGGAGAGGCCCGCGAGCATGCGCCCGAGGGCGGCCTCGGTGAGCGGGTCGCGGTCGGCCACGGCTTCGTACGTGGGGAGCAGCAGCTCCTTGCCGTCACGGCCGCGGGCACGCGGCCGCTCGACCTCGACGAGCCGACCGCCGAGCGTGACGAAGCGGGCCTCCCGTCCGTGGCGGTACGCGGTGCGCTCCGGGCGGTGTTTGCCCTTGGGGCCGACGAGGTGCGTGAGCTCGGCCTCGAGGAGCTCCCTCAGGACCAAGAGGCCGGAGGCGACGGACAGTGAGAGCAGGTGCTCCTTGGCGGCACGCGCGAGTTCGGCGAGGGCGAGCGTGACCTGCGCGGGCATATCGACGTCGGCGAGGTGATGCTTTGCGACGACGCGGGGACGCGTTACCTTGGCCATGGCGGTCCTCCTTTTGTGTTGCAGCCCCATCTCTATCAGATGGGTGGGAGGACCGCCTTCAAATTCCACGGGCTACGGGACAACCTCCTCGGAACGGCGGAAACAACGTGTTAAGAATGCCGTCTACCGCGGGCTCGGGGAACTGGGATCCCTGATCCATGTGGGTGGCACGGCTCGCGTGCTGACCGTCCTGATGTACCACAAGGTCAATGA
>JBOGJI010000347.1:0-1270 GCA_050747865.1 Thermoanaerobaculia bacterium | reverse complement strand
CGCGCGTCGCGGCGGAGCGCAGCTCCGAATACCGGTCCTCGCGCACCGTCCAGATGCGGCGCAGGGCCTGTTCCAGCGCCTGGTCGTCCGCCCCGCCCCGGATCAGCGCCTTGACATCGTGTCCCTGGGTGGCGAACAGGCAGGTGAAGAGCCTCCCGTCCGCCGCCAGCCGCAGCCGGCTGCAGGTGCCGCAGAACGGCTCGCTCACCGAGGCGATGAACCCGATCTCGCCACCCCCGTCGCGGAAGCGGAAGCGGCGCGCGACCTCCCCGGGATGGCGCGGCGGCAGGGTCTCCAGGGGGTGGACGGCCGCCACCGCCGCACGGATCTCCGCCGCCGGCACCACGTCGTCCAGGCGCCAGCCGTTGGTGGTGCCGACGTCCATGTATTCGATGAAGCGCATCACGTAGCCCTCGCGGCGGGCGAAGTCCACCAGGGGTAGGATCTGGTCCTCGTTCCAGCCTCGGCGCACCACGCAGTTGAGCTTCAACGGCGTGAGACCGGCCGCCGCGGCCGCCGCGATCCCCTCCAGCACCCGGGAGAGTGGAAGGTCCACGTCGTTGAGCCGCCGGAAGGCCGTCTCCTCCAACGCGTCGAGGCTGACCGTCACCCGTTGCAGACCGGCGGCGGCCAAGGCCTCCGCCTGCTGCGCCAGCAGCGAGCCGTTGGTGGTCAGGGCCAGGTCGATTCCCGGCAGCGCGGCGAGACGCCCGACCAGCTCGGGCAGGTCGCGGCGCAGCAAGGGCTCGCCGCCGGTCAGGCGGATCTTGCGCACGCCCAGCCGGTGGAGGACGCGCGCCAGGCGCTCGATCTCCTCGAAGGTGAGCAGCGCCTCGCGGGGCAGAAAGTGGAAGCCCACGCCGAAGGCCTCGCGCGGCATGCAATACGGGCAGCGGAAGTTGCAGCGATCGGTGACCGAGATGCGCAGGTCGTTGAGCGGCCGGCCGAGCCGGTCCCGCGGCGCACCGGTGGAGCGATCCTCACCCGACATCGCCTCCATTGTAGACCCGGGCGTCAGGATGGCTGTCCGTCCTGCAGCTGCCGGATCTCGTCGCGCAGCCAATCCGGCACCGGCATGGTGGTGAAGCTGTCGAGGTCGACGCAGGCGGTCACCACGCGGCCCTCCACCGAGATCTCGTCGCTGTTCTGCTGGTAGATCCGGTAGCGCCAGCGCAACGACTTGTTGCCCAGGTGCTCGACCACGACCTCGACATCGACCCGGTCGCCGAACTGGAACGGGCGGCGGAAGTCGGCCTCCAGATGCACCGTC
>JBOGJI010000346.1:0-25926 GCA_050747865.1 Thermoanaerobaculia bacterium | reverse complement strand
CCGTCTCTGCCATGACTCTCTACGTCCTCGAAGGTGGCTCTCCCCGCTTCGAGCGCAATATCTTATCAAGACGTTCCTCAGAGCCTGTGAATGAATCTCCCGAGGGTCGCGCGCCAGGGGCTTGCGGGTCGTCTGCGGCGTCGCCGCTCCTCGACGATGGCACCGCATCGCCAGCGTCGCGGCTCCTTCCAGCAGGCCCCACGGCGCTCGCAACGCGACCCGTGGGAGATTCATTCACAGGCTCTTAGCCCGTCTTAGTGGGGTGCTACCATCGGCCGCTCCGAATGGATCGGCCGAAGAGGAGAGGTTCTATGCGACGCAGCCTGGGGATCTTGGCGCTGATGGCGGTGGTGGCGTTCGGGCTGGCCGGCGGTCCGGTCGGCGGCCAGGGGGAGGCGGAGCGCATCGCCGCGGACGCGGAGGCTCCGGTCGCCGCCGCGGCGCAGGAGCATCAGGAAGGGGGGCACGGCAGCGCCGTCGCGCCGGTCCTCGCCGGCCTGGTGATCATCCTGGTCGGCGCCAAGCTGGGCGGCGAGCTCGCCGAGCGGTTCCATCAGCCGGCGGTGCTCGGCGAGCTGATCGTCGGGGTGCTGCTCGGCAATCTGGTGCTGTTCGGCTTCCACGGCTTCGAGTTCCTGCGCCACGACCCGGGGATCGCCATCCTCGCCGAGCTCGGCGTCATCCTGCTGCTGTTCGAGGTGGGGCTGGAGTCGAACGTGCGCGAGATGCTGTCGGTGGGGCCGTCGAGCCTGCTGGTGGCGATCCTCGGCGTCGTCGCCCCGGTGCTGCTCGGCTTCGGCGCCTCCGCCTGGCTGCTGCCCGAGGAAGAGCTGCTCACCCACCTGTTCATCGGCGCCACCCTGGCGGCGACCAGCGTCGGCATCACCGCGCGCGTGTTGACCGACCTCGGCAAGGTCACCTCCCGCGAATCGCGCATCATCCTCGGCGCCGCGGTCATCGACGACGTGCTCGGCCTGGTGCTGCTCGCCGTCTGCACCGGCATGATCCAGGCGGCCAACACCGGCGGCGAGCTGGCGGCGCTCGACATCTTCTGGATCATCGCCAAGGCGGCGATCTTCCTGGTCGGCGCCATTGTCATCGGCGCCTGGCTCTCCCCCCGCGTCTTCCGCCTCGCCAGCCTGCTGCGCATCAAGGGGATGCTGCTCACGGTCGCCCTGGGCATCTGCTTCCTGCTCGCCTGGGTCGCCCACGCCATGGGCCTGGCGGCAATCGTCGGCGCCTTTGCCGCCGGCATGATCCTCGACGAGGTCCACTACTCCACCTTCATCGAGCGCGGCGACCATCGCCTGGAAGAGCTGCTGCATCCGGTGAGCCTCTTCCTGGTGCCGGTCTTCTTCGTCCTCATGGGCGTCAAGGTCGATCTTTCGACCTTCGGCGACGTCGAGGTCCTGGGGCTGGCGGCGGTGATCACCCTCTGCGCCATCATCGGCAAGATGTTGTGTTGGTTCGGGATCGTCGAGCGCGGCCTCGACCGCCTGTCGGTCGCCGTCGGCATGGTGCCGCGGGGCGAGGTGGGGCTGATCTTCGCCGGCATCGGCGCCGGCCTGATCCTGCACGGTCACCGCGTGGTCAGCGGCGGCATCTTCTCGGCGGTGGTGATCATGGTCATCGTCACCACCCTGATCACGCCGCCGCTGCTCAAGGTCACGCTCGACCGCGGCGACCGGGTCAAGGCCGCGAGGGGGGCGGGGACGGCACCGGAGAGCCCGCCGTCTCCGACTCCGCCCTGACGTCCTCCCGCGGCAGGACGACCACCACCTCCCCCTCGCGCGCCAGGCCGAGCTGCTCGCGCGCCGCGTGCTCCAGCGCCTGAGGATCGTCGCGCAGGGCCTCGACCCGGGTCTCCAGGCGCTCGACGCGCCGGCGCGCCTCCTCGATCCGCGCGGCGACCTCCTGCTCCTGCCGGCGCGCAGCCTGCAAGTCGCTCCACGCCTTGAGCGCGCTCAAGCCGAAAGCAACGAGCAGCACCGCCCCCGCCACCCAGAGCAGAGCGCGGAAGCGGAGCGCGGATTCGGTCATGCGCGCCAGTTGCGGTAGGCCGCGCTGCCGGCGTAGGCGGCGGCGCCCTCCAGCTCCTCCTCGATGCGCAGCAGGCGGTTGTATTTGGCCACCCGCTCGCCGCGGCAGGGGGCGCCGGTCTTGATCTGGCCGGCACGGGTGGCCACCGCCAGGTCGGCGATGGTGGTGTCTTCGGTCTCTCCCGAACGGTGACTGATGACCGTAGTGTAGCGCGAGGTCCGCGCCAGCTCGACGGCGGCCAGGGTCTCGGACAGCGTCCCGATCTGGTTCACCTTGACGAGTAGGGAGTTCGCGAGGCCCTCGGCGATGCCCTGCTCCAGGATCCGGGGGTTGGTGACGAAGAGATCGTCGCCGACGAGCTGCACCCGCCCTCCGAGCTCGGCGGTCATCTCCCGCCAGCCTTCCGCGTCCCCCTCGGCCAGGCCGTCCTCGATGGAGACCAGTGGGTAGGCGTCGAGCCACTCGCGGTAGAGGGCGATCAGATCGGCGCTGGCCAGCCCCTCCCGTCCCTCGCCCGCCAGGCGGTAGCTCGCGGGCGGCTCCTCCACCAGCTCGCTCGCCGCCACGTCCAGGGCCAGCGACACCTGCTCGCCCGGCCGGTAGCCGGCCTGCTCGATGGCGGCGACCAGCAGGTCGAGCGCCTCCCGGTTCGCCGCCAGATCGGGCGCGAAACCGCCCTCGTCGCCGACCGCGGTGGCCAGCCCACGCTGCTTGAGCACCGACTTCAGGCGATGGTAGATCTCGACGCCGGCGCGCAGGGCCTCGGCGAAGGTGTCGAACCCGTGCGGCACCAGCATGAACTCCTGCACGTCGACCGAGTTGTCGGCGTGCGCACCACCGTTCAGGACGTTGAGCTGCGGCACCGGCAGGAGGGTGCCCGCAGGGCCGCCCAGGTAGGCGTAGAGCGGCAGCCCCGCGGCCTCGGCCGCCGCCTTGGCGACCGCCAGCGACACCCCCAGGAGCGCGTTGGCCCCCAGCCGCTCCTTGCCCGCCGAGCCGTCGAGGTCGCAGAGCAGCCGGTCGATCAGCGCCTGATCGCGGGCGTCCACTCCGACCAGCGCCGGCTCGAGCTCCTCCTCCACATGCCGCACCGCCCGCCGCACCCCCTTGCCCCCAAACCGCTCATCCCCGTCGCGCAGCTCCAGAGCCTCGCGGCTGCCGGTCGACGCCCCCGAAGGCACCGACGCCCTCCCCATCGCCCCCCCTTCCAGGAAGCAATCCACCTCCAGCGTCGGATTCCCCCGCGAATCCAACACCTCCCGCGCAAAAAGACTCTCGATCAGAAACATGCTCCCTCCGTGAGCGGCGGCCGCCCTGGTCCAGCGAGAGTCTAACGCGCCGCGCCTCCAGACAACCGGCGGCGAAGTGCAGCGGGTAGGCGTTGTCGCCGGCGTCGCGGGCGTTGGGATCGGCGCCGTGCTCGAGCAGCCGTGGTCGCGCGCCACCGCCAGCAGGGCGGCGGCGAGCTTCGCCCGCGGATCCGGCTGTCGCAGCTCCCGCAATCTCTCTTTGGCCAGCTTCTTCAGGTACTCGAGCGACGCCCGCTCAGGAAGCTTCGAGCTCGACATGGACGCCCTCCTTCCGTGGTTCGCCCGGCGTACCAGGCGGCCGATAATCTTGGACGACGACCGATCCTCACCTACGGCAGGAGTGTGAAGGCATGGGTATGGAGCGGCCGCACGACGCCGAAGTGGCGGTGATCGAGGGTGGCGATCGTCGTCTCGCCGAGCCGCTCCGCGAGTGCTACGACGGAGGCATCGACGACACCGAGCTTCAGGTCTTCATACCGCCCCTGTAACGTTCTGCACCGTTCCAGATCGCCCGACGTCAGCGGTTCCAGGCGGTAGACACCAGCGAGGACGTCGTCGAGGAACAAGTGCCAGGCCTCGACGGTCAGCCGTTCGTGGCACCAGTAGTCGACTTCGGCAAGGACCAGCGTAGGTACCACGAGGTCGGTGTCCGCGTCGAGGAGCAGCCGCGCGCAGGCCTCGTGATCGGGGTCCGCCGCATCCAGAGCGGCGAAGATCGGACCCGTGTCGCAGATCAACGCCATCAGCGCGGCGCGTGGGCGACCGGATGACTCGTGACGTCGGCGGCCGAGCGACCGTCGGTGGAGCGGGCGACCCCGACGTGGGGACGACGATGGCGACGAATCGCTCGCGCCTTCTCGGCGACCGCCTCCGCGAGCACATCGCTCAAAGGAACGCCCCGACGGGTTGCTTCGGCGCGGAGCGTGTCGAGATCCGTCGTGTCTGCCTTGACCGTAGTCCGCGCGTGCATCTCGATGTGATGCTAGCATCAGTCGCTCGCGGCAACAAGCTTCTCCTCGAGCTCGAGTAGGTAGCCGTCAGTTACCTCCGAGGCGTTCTGCTGCGAAATCCGGCCAAGTTGCGAGATGAGTGCGGGAAGGCAGGTCCACTGGAGACAAAACACCCGCCGATCTGCGAGCCGTAACTCATCGACCGGCGGGGATTCAGGTTTGGTTGCGGGGGCTGGATTTGAACCAGCGACCTTTGGGTTATGAGCCCAACGAGCTACCAGACTGCTCCACCCCGCGTCGCTTGGGCGCCCGGCGCGCCGGGCGAAAGGGCATCTTAGGGGAGAGCCGCACCGCCTGTCAAACCGGGTAAGATCCGGTGCGATGACCGAGCCCACGGTGCACATCGAAGCGCCGGCGCTGCTCGTCGCCATGCCGCAGGTCGTCGATCCGTACTTCCACAAGAGCGTCATCTTCCTGCTGCGGCACAGCGACGAGGGAAGCATCGGACTGATCGTCAACCGGCCGACCGAGGTGACGGTCGAGAAGGTGCTGTCCGGGATGTCCATAGCCTGGCAAGGCAGCGACCGCGACGTGACCTGGTTCGGCGGGCCGGTGATGCCGCAGCTCGGCAGCGTCCTCTTCGCTCCGGATCCACCGCTCGACGGCGCCCGTCAGCCCGGCGTCGACGAGGAGGCGACGGTGGTCGCGGTGGGCCACGGCATCCGCATGACCCACCACGTCGGGCAGCTCGTCGAGCTGGCGGCCGCGCCGCCCGAGGCGTTCCGGCTCTTCCTCGGCTACGCCGGCTGGGGGCCGGGGCAGCTGATGGAGGAGATCCTGCGCAACGACTGGGTGCCGGCGCCGCTCGATCGCGAGCTGGTGTTCGCGCAGGCGCCCGAGGAGAGCTGGGAGGCCGCCCTGCGCTCGATCGGCATGGACTCCGCGGCGCTCCCCTCCTGGACCCGCGGCGGGGGCGACGCGTCGACGAATTGACGATGTCCCCGGTCGTTCCCATCGAGCGCTTCCAGCGTCTCTTCGCCGAGGCGCGGCAGCGCGAGGCGCACGACGCCACCGCCGTCACCCTGGCCACCGCCACGCCGGACGGGCGGCCGTCGGCCCGCGTCGTCCTGCTCAAGCAGGCGGACGAACGGGGTTTCGTCTTCTACACCAACCTGGGCAGCTGCAAGGCCCGCGAGCTCGAGGCCAACCCGCGCGCCGCGCTGTGCTTCCACTGGCCGGCTCTCGGCCGCCAGGTGCGCGTCGACGGCACGGTCGGGCGCGTCGACGACGCCGAGGCGGACGCCTACTTCGCCGGCCGCCCGCGCGGCAGCCAGCTCGGCGCCTGGGTCTCACGACAGAGCGAGCCGCTGGCCTCGCGCGAGGAGCTGCTGGCGCGCTTCCGCGACGTCGAGGCGCGCTTCTCCGGCGGCGACGTGCCGCGGCCCGGGTTCTGGGGCGGCTACCGGCTGGCGCCCGAGCGCATCGAGTTCTGGGAATCCCAGGAGGACCGGCTACACGTGCGCACGCTCTACCTGCGCGACGGCGACGGCTGGCGTGTGGAATCGCTGTATCCTTGACCGATGCTCCGCCTGCTCGCCCACGTCATCATCAACGGGCTGGGGATCTGGCTGATCGCCTGGCTGGTGCCGGGCATCCACTACCAGGGAGGCGTCTGGTACCTCCTCCTGACCGGCCTGGTCATCGGGCTGCTCAACGTCCTGGTCAAGCCGGTGGTCACCGTGCTCTCCCTGCCCCTGATCCTGCTCACCCTCGGCCTGTTCTACCTGGCGATCAACGGCATCCTGCTCTACCTCGCCGGCTGGCTGCTCGACGGCCTGACCGTCGACGGCTGCGGCGCCGCGTTCCTGGGCGGCGTCGTGATGGGGTTCTACAACTGGGTGACGGGGGCGCTGCTGTTCAACCGCAAGTGACGACGACCGGGCGCCTCACGCCGGCGCAGGCGCGCCGCGAGTCGCGGCGGGCGCGCCGGCGGCGCAGCGAGGAGATCCTGGCCCGCCTGGAGGGGGAATACCCGGACGCGCACTGCGCGCTGGATCACCACAATCCCTTCGAGCTGACCGTGGCCACCATCCTGTCGGCGCAGTGCACCGATGAGCGCGTCAACCAGGTGACGCCGGAGCTCCTCCGCCGCTACCCCGACGCGGCCGCCATGGCCGGGGCGCCGCTCGCCTCCCTCGAGGAGCTGATCCGCCCGACCGGCTTCTTCCGCAACAAGGCGCGGTCGCTGAAAGGTCTGGCGCAGGCCGTGATGGCCGAGCACGGCGGACGGGTGCCGGACACCATGGAGGCCTTGACCGCGCTGCCGGGGGTGGGCCGCAAGACGGCCAACGTGGTCCTCGGCAACGCCTTCGGCAAGAACGTCGGCGTCGTCGTCGACACCCACGTGGGGCGCCTGTCCCGCCGGCTGACGCTCACCGAGGAGTCCGCCCCCGACAAGGTCGAGCGCGACCTCATGGACCTGCTGCCGCAGCAGAGCTGGACCCTGTGGTCCCATCTCCTCATCTTCCACGGCCGCCAGGTGTGCAAGGCACGAAAACCCCTATGCGGCCAGTGCGTGCTGGTCGACCTGTGCCCCTCGGCAGAGGTATGAGCAAGACAAGCAAGCTCGCTGTTGTCACCGGTGCTTCCTCGGGTATCGGCGCGGCCACCGCGACTGCCCTCAACCAGGCGGGGTTCGAGCTGATGCTCGGCGCTCGGCGGGAGGAGAGGCTGCGGGAGGTGGCGGAGCCCCTGGGCGCGGCGTTCCAGGCGCTCGACGTGGCCGATCCGGAGAGCGTCGAGGCCTTCTGTGCTCGCCTGGAGCGCTGCGATCTGCTGGTCAACAACGCCGGCGCCGCGTTCGGCCTCGACCGGATCGAGGACGCGCGCGACGAGGACTGGCGGGCGATGTACGAGGTCAACGTGCTCGGCGCCCTGCGCATGACCCGCCTGCTGCTGCCGCTGCTGCGCCAGGCGGGCGGCCAGATCGTCAACGTCGGCTCGACCTCCGGCTTCGAGACCTATGCGGGCGGCGCCGGCTACACCGCCAGCAAGCACGCCTTGCGCGCTCTCACGCGCACCCTGCGCCTGGAGCTCCACGGCGAGCCGGTGCGCGTCTGCGAGATCTCCCCCGGCCTCGTCGAGACCGAGTTCTCCGTCGTGCGCCACCGCGGCGACAGCCAGCGAGCGGCGGCCGTATACTCGGGCATGACCCCGCTGACCGGCGCCGACGTCGCCGAGGCCATCCGCTGGGCGGCCACGCGGCCGGCGCACGTCAACGTGGACGAGATCGTGATCCGGCCCCTGGACCAGGCCCATTCGACCCTCGTCCAGCGGCGGAAGGCGGAATGAACGCGCTCCGTCACACCGCCGACACACCTGGCGACTACACTGCGCCGCACGCGCCGCGCACAGCCGCCTCCACTGCTATCTCCGGGGGCCGTCACGCCTGGCGGCAGAGATGGGTGAGATACAACATCTAGCGGTTTATACGGTGGAACTACCCACTATATGGTGGTAGAATCCACTCGTATCGGACAACTCGGCGGACCCGCAGGAGCTGCGAGGCTGGAGAGGGATCGTAAGGGCAAGCATCGGCATCTCGCCGGTCCGCCGCCTGATCGAGGAGACAGACACATGCGTTCCAGACACGTCCTGGCCATCATCGGCCTCGCGCTCCTGCTCTCGACTTCGGCCGTCTTCGCGCAGGGTGTCACCAGCGGCTCGATCTCCGGCCGGGTCACGGACCCCGACGGAGAGGCGCTGCCCGGGGCCACGGTGACCGCCATCCACGAGCCCACCGGCACGACCTACGTGGCCGTGACGCAGACCGACGGCCGCTTCCTGGTGCCCAGCGCCCGCGTCGGCGGCCCCTACACCGTGAGCGTGGAGCTCGAAGGCTTCGCCCCTCAGGTGTCGCAAGGAATCACCGTCAGCCTGGGGCAGGCCACGAGCCTGCAGGTGACCCTGGTGATGCCGGAGTTCGGTGAGGAGCTGACTGTATTCGGCGAGTCCGACTTCATCAGCGCCTCGCGGACCGGCACCGCGGACAACGTCCGCGAGGAGCTGATCACCAGCCTGCCGACCGTCGAGCGAGGTCTCAACGACTTCGCGCGCACCAACCCGTTCTTCACCGTCGCGTCCCAGAACGAGGACCCCAACGCGATCTCGGTCGTCGGCCGCAACCCCCGCTACAACAACATCCAGGTCGACGGCGCGGTCAACAACGACCTGTTCGGCCTCGCCGACACCGGCACGCCCGGAGGGCAGACCGGTACCCAGCCGATCAGCCTCGACGCGATCCAGGAGGTGGAGCTGGTCGTCTCCGACTACGACGTCCGCCAGGGGGGCTTCTCCGGCGGCGCGGTCAACGTCGTAACCCGCTCGGGGACCAACGACTGGAAGGGCTCGGTGTACTACTTCACCCGTGACAACGACTACGTGGGGGACGGTCCGGAGGAGCTCGGCGAGTTCGGGGCGTTCAGCGAGGATCAGTACGGGTTCCGGCTCGGCGGCCCGATCAAGGAGAACGAGGCCTTCTTCTTCGTCAACGGCGAGATCTCCGAGGAGGAGACGCCTACCGGCTGGTCCATCGACGGCTCCACGGGGCAGGCCTTCGGCGGCGGTGCCCTGGTCGACGAGGCCAACCGCTTCGGCCAGATCCTCATGGACCGGTACGGCTACGATCCGGGCGGTCTCGGGGAGCTGACCCGTAATCGCGACTCCGACAAGCTCTTCGGGCGCCTCGACTTCAACCTGGGCACCAGCCATCAGCTCACGCTGCGCCACAACTACGTGGACGCGGAGTTCCTGATCAACCGTCCGGACGACGATGACTATGAGTTCCCCAACGAGGGATACCTCATCGCCGACGAGACCAATTCCACGGTCGTCCAGCTCAACAGCGTGCTGTCGGCGAACGCGTTCGGCGAGGCTCGCCTCACGTACCAGACGATCAAGGACCGCCGCCACGGCGTCGGCCAGGACTTTCCGCACATCGAGGTCTTCAACGTCGGCCCCGGCGGCGACTTCGAGTTCGAGGCCGGCACCGAGGAATTCTCGACGTTCAACGAGCTCGATCAGGACATCTTCGAGCTGACCTACGACCTGACGTGGATCCGGGGTGACCACAACTTCGTCTTCGGCACCCACAACGAGCTCTTCGACTTCCGCAATCTGTTCATCCAGAACGGGTTCGGGTCGTACGAGTTCAACTCCCTGGATGATTTCGCCGCGGGCAACGCCAGCCGCTTCGACTACACGGCGATCGCTCCGGGGCAGCCGGACGCCCAGGTCTTCGACGTGCAGCAGATCGGTCTCTACGCAGGCGACCAGTGGCGGGTGCGGCCCGATCTGACGCTGTTCTACGGCCTGCGCGTCGACGTTCCCTTCTTCCCCGACGAGCCGACGCGCAACCCGTTCACCGAAGAGACCTACGGCCTGCGCACGGACGCGATCCCTGACGGCAACGAGCTGTGGCAGCCGCGTCTCGGTTTCAACTGGGACGTCGAGGGGAACGGCAAGAGTCAGCTCCGTGGCGGCGTCGGTGTATTCGCCGGTCGTACGCCTTATGTCTGGATCTCCAACAACTACGCCCGCACCGGCATCGAGCAGCTCTTCATCACTCAGCGCGGGAGCATCGACTTCAACCCCGATCCGTTCGGTCAGGACCCCGACCTCGAGGGCGCCGCGATCGGGGAGTTCAACTTGATCGATCCGGACTTCGAGTTCCCCCAGGAGCTCCGCTACACCCTGGCGTATGACCGCGAGCTGCCGTGGTGGGGCCTGCAGGGATCGATCGAGGCGCTCTACGGCGACACCCTGGAGGGGCTCAACTACCAGAACGTGAACCTGGTGCAGACCGGGACCCTGGGGCTCGACGGCCGGCCGGTCTTCGGCGAGGTGGATTCCGATGTCACCGGCGCCTTCCTCATCACCAACAGCTCGCTGGGCGACAGCTTCAACGTCGCCGTCAAGGTCGAGAAGCCGTACTCGAACGGCCTCTGGGGCTACCTCTCCTACGCCTACGGCGAGGCAACGGTCGTCAACGAAGGGACCTCGAGTCGGGCGGTCTCGAACTGGCAGTTCCAGGAAGCTGTGGATCCGAACAATCCGCCGGAGTCGCCGTCCGACTTCGAGGTCGAGCATCGGATCAACGCCGGCGTGTCCTACACGCTCAATCGCGACAGCCGGTACCCGACGACGATCGCCGCCTTCTACAACCGTCAGAGCGGCCGGCCGTTCACCTACATCTACGACTTCCAGCAGTTCCCGTCGATCAACTCGGACGCCTTCTTCGACAACGATCTGTTCTACGTGCCGGCGGCCGAGGGCGAAGTGATCGTCACCGGCGGCACCTGGGAGCAGCTCAACGCCTACATCGAGAGCAACGAGTGCCTGCGCGAGCACCGCGGCTCGATCGCGCCGCGCAACTGCCAACGCGCGCCGTGGTCAGACAGCCTCGACGTCCGGGTGGCGCAGGACATCCCGCTCAAGTGGGTCAACCTGCAGCTGTCCGTCGACCTCCAGAACCTGATGAATCTCATCGACGAAGACGAGGGCATCCTCGAGTTCGTCAACTTCGGCACCACCGACCCGGTCGACTTCGGCGGCATCGACCCCGCGACCGGCAAGGTGATCTACGAGCTCGACTCCGAGGTGACCGAGGGGACCAATCTGTCGATCCACAACGTCGAGTCGCGCTGGCGCGCGAAGCTGGGTCTGCGGGTGAGCTTCTAACCGGTCGAGCCGAAGCCGCCGGGGCCGCGAACGGTGTCGTCGAGGGTGTCGACCTCGGCGAGCGGGAGGGAGGCCACGGGGGCGAGCACGAGCTGGGCGATGCGGTCGCCGCGGGAGAGGGTGACTGGCTCCCGTCCGAGGTTGACGACCAGGACCTGCAGCTCGCCGCGGTAGTCGCTGTCGATGGTGCCGGGGGTGTTGAGCAGGGTCAGGCCGTGGCGTAGGGCGAGGCCGGAGCGGGGACGCACCTGGCCCTCCCAGCCGGCGGGGATGGCGACCACGAAGCCGGTGGGAACCAGCGCACGGGCCCCGGGCGCCAGCGTCAGATCGCCGTCGAGGGCGGCGCGCAGGTCGAGGCCGGCGCTGCCTGGCGAGGCGCGCTCGGGCAGCGGCAACCCGTCGGCGTGGGCGAGGCGCTGAACGCGCATCGCCGCCTCGCGGCGCGGGGAATCGGGGGTCATACCCGGGGCTGCCGGACGCCCGGCTTCTGGTTGTCGGGCTGTCGCGTATCGCCCGGGCCCCCGCCCTGCTGCGGCTCCAGGCCCTCGGGGAACCCCCGCCCCACCCACTCGCTGTTGGCGCGGGTGAGCACACCCGTCTCCGGACGCGTCTCCGCCCTCGGGACCAGGTCGACGATGAACTCCCAGGCGTCGTAGGTGTCCTGGTCCTCGAAGAGTAAAAGGCTGGTCTCTTCGGAGCGGCTGCGCACGCCCCGGATGGGACCGACCTCCTGGCCCGGCTGCCTCGCTCCCCCCGGTCTTTCCCGTTCCTCCTCCGGCGGAGTCTGTTCGCCGTCGCGGGGCCGGCTCCCGGGCGGCTGGCGGATCTGCCGGCCGGGCGTGGCGCGCACCATCTCCCACTTGCCGTCTTGGGTCATGGGGTCCTTCCACAGCTGGCGGATCGAGCGCGGCTTGCGCTCGATCAGCTGCTCGAGCGACGTGGGGAGCGCGTTGAACCGCGCCTGGTAGACGCGGATGGCTTCGGCGTATTGCATGCCGCGGAAGTGCAGCTCGGCCTCCTTCTCGCGTTTGACCGCCGTGGTCCACACCGGGAGAGCGGCGGCGAGCAGAATGCCGATGACCGCCGTAGTGACGGCCAGGATGACCAGGGTGTAGCCCGCTTCGCCCCTGCGTCTCACCATTCGCTGTACCTCGTGCCGTCGAGGGCGGTGCCGTCTGAGCCGGAGGAGACGTCGATGATCCCCGGCTGGCCGGTATCTTCCGTCTCGATCGGCTCCAGCTCGACGTTGAGCTCTTGATACTCGACTCGCCAGGTCTGCGCCGAGCCGGTGACAGGGTCCACGGGGACGGTGCGCAGGTAGTCCTCGTCGACCAGCGTCTGCAGGTCCGGCGGGTAGTAGCCCTTGTCGGCGTGATACTGGTCGATCACCTTGCGCAGGGTCACCAGGTCGGTCTTCAGCACCGCCTCCTTGGCCCGCGTCGGGGCGTCCTTGAGGTTCGGGATCACGATCGCGGCGAGGATGCCGATGATCGCCACCACGATGATGAGCTCCAGCAGGGTGAAGCCTCTAGCACGCGTGACCCTAACTCCGGTGACGTAGCGGCGTTTCAGGCGCCCCGCTGGCAAGGCGCGCGACCGAGGCATACCCGAAGGTATGTCGCAGGGAGCGCAACGCCGCCAGCGGGGATGCATGGGCCGCCGATACGTTGCCGGAGTTGGGGTCGCGCGTGCTCTAACTCTCACCATGTCGAATACGGCTCCCCGGAGAGGCTCGTGCCCTCGCTCAAGCAATACACGTCGTACACGTTTTCCCCTCCCCAGCCGTCGGAGTCCGGCTCGTCCTGGTAGCTGCGCAGCCCCCACTCGGCCTCGCCGGTCATCGGATCGACCGGGATGCGGCGCAGGAAGCGCACCTTCTTGTCGGGGAGCCCGACGATCTCCACCCCCTCGACCAGCAGCTCCAGCTCCGCCGGATAGCCGTCGGTGCCCTGCTCCACCTGGATGAGGCCGGCATCCGAGTAGCGCTTGTACTCGTCGATGGCGTTGCGCAGGATGCGCAGGTGCTGGCGCAGCTCCGCCTCCTTGCTGCGCCGCAGCACGAACCTGCCGGCCGGCAGCACCAGGCTGGCGAGGATCGCCAGGATGGCGACCACCACGACCATCTCCACGAAGGTGAAGCCGCCGGCCCTGCGCACTTAGGCCTCCGGTCGCCGGGTCCTCGGCCGCCGCGGCGTCGGCGGCCGGTCGACCGCGCCCTCGCGCACCACGACCTCCAGCCGGTTGGTCGACACCGGAGTGATCTCTTCGAGCCTGGCGTCGCGGGCCATGGCCTGCGAAAGTCGCAGGTCGCTGGTGCCGGTGTCGCGGGCGCGGAAGCGGACACTGGCCACGATCCCCGCGCCGGTGACGCCCGGCAGCTCGCCGAGGCGGCTGGCACCGAGCACGACGCGGCCGGGCTGGGTGATGTCGGAGAGCAGGGTCGCCTCGCCGTCTGCGCCCAGGAAGGGGCCGCGCGCGACGCCGAGGACCTCGAGCGCCGCGGCGTCGTATTCGAGCGTCAACGGCAGGTGGGAGACGGGGCGGCCGGAGTCGACCCGGATGTGGACCTCGAGCTCCATCCCGGGGGCGACGGTCGTGCGATCGGCCGAGAGCTGGACGCGGACACCCTCGACGGACGGCGTCTCGCCGCCATCGGATCTGCGAACGCTCTCGCGCGTCGACCGCGAGCTTCCAGCCTCGCCTTCGCGCGGGGGTCGTGTGCGTCCCGCTCCACCCTCACGCTGAGGCACCGACGCCGCGGCGTAGCCGTAGATCGGCGCCAGCGCGCGGCTGGGGCGATTGTCGGCGAAGGTCGCCTGCCCGACGGGGGAGAAGATCGCGGCCGCCACCTCCGCGGCCGTTCGAGTGGTCGCGCCCGTAGCGGCCGAGCTTGTCTCGGCCGCAGGGGCGGCCGACACGAGGTCGGCCGCTACATCGGTTTCGGGATCGAAGTTCCACGACAGGGACTGCGGCTCCTCCTGGTCCGAGGGGCGCTCCCAGCCCTCCGGCAGCTCGCCCGGCTCCTCGGGCGGCTGCTCGGGCTCCGGCTCGGGCTCGGGCCGGAAGATGTCGCCCGGAGTGCTCCCCGGGACCAGATCCTCGCCTGGGGGCGCTTCCGGGGCCTCCTCTTCCTCCACGGGCTCGCCCTCCTCCTGCTCCTCCTGCAGCCGCTCCAGGCGCTCGCGGATCAGCTCGCGGATCTCCTCCGGCGAGCGCGCCGGCTCGTCGAACGGGCCCAGGGCTTCCGACTCGAGGCGCGGGCTGCCGCCGCGGAAGGTGATGTTCTGCTCGGTGCCGACCCAGATCGGCTGCAGATCCTGTGCCGTCACGTCGGCGCTGCGGATGATGTGGGGGGTGAGGGTGAGCACCAGGTCGGTGCGGTCGCGATCGGTCTCGTCGTGAGAGAAGAGCCGGCCAATCAACGGGATGTCCGAGAGACCGGGCACGCCTCTGCGGGTCCGCGAGTCCGACGTCTGGATGAGGCCGGCGAGCAGGTTGGTCTCGCCGTCGGCCAGCCGGATGGTCGATTCGATCGTACGGGTCGAGATGATGGGCTGCGAAGCGCCCTGGGTGCCCGCGACCTGCCCCGACACGTCGGAAACCTCGACCTTGAGACTCAGCGTGATCTCGTTGTTGTTGTGGATGCGCGGCTCGAGATCGATGCGGATGCCGACGTCCTGGTACTGGAACGAGGTGATGGGGACGATGTTTCCCCCCACCGTCTGCCCGGTGTTGAAGGTGGTCACCGGGATGGGCACCCGGTCGCCGATGTGCAGGGTGGCCTGCTCGCCGTCGGAGATGCGCAGCTGCGGCCGCGCCAGGAACTGCACGTCCGTGTCCTGTTTCATGAAGTCGTAGACGACCCCGGGCACGGTGAGCAGCCAGTTGGCCCGCTGCCCGATGCGCTCGGGCTCGGAGAGGCGGATCGGCAGCGCGTCCTCGTCGAGGGCCTGGCTGACCGAGTAGGCGCCCAGCTCCACGCCCAGCTCCTGCATCTTGCCGACATCGATCTGGATCAGCTCGACGTCGACCACCACCTCGCCGCGGGACTTGTCGTTGGAATTGATGATGCGCTCGGCGACCCGCACCTTGTCGGCCGTGTCGCGCAGCACGATGGCGTTCAAGGCCTCGTTCGGCGCCACGTTGCGGGAACCGACCAGGGTGCGCAGGACGGTGGTCAGCTCCTTGGGGTCGGCGTTGGAGAGGTAGAAGGTCTGGATCAGCAGGTCTTCGTATTTGGCGCGATTCTGCGGGTTGTCGTCGGCGATCAGGATGGTGTGCTCGTCGAGCACTTTGTAGAAGTGCGCGGCGGCGCGCATCACGACCTCCAGGGCGTCGCGCGCGCGCACCTCGCGCACCTCCAGCGTCAGGCTCTGCTCCTTGAGCGTCTGGTCGAAGAGGATGTTCATGCCGAAGCCCTTGCCCAGAGCCTCGTAGATGTCGCGCACCGGCACCGGCTCGGGAAAGCTCAGGTCGATCGGCTCGTCGGAGCGCGGCTCGAGCATCGGCGGCTGCGGGCGCGCCTGCTCCACCTGCTGCTTGAGCTCGTCCAGCGTCGGCTCACCGCGCTCCTGGGCACGGCGGTTCGCCAGCTCCTCGACCGTGTTGCGCATCTCCACCGCCGCGTAGTCGTTGCTGGGATCGAGCTGGACCGCCAGCCGGAACTCGCGCAGCGCCGCCTCGAGCTTGCCCTCCTCGCGCAGCTTCCGGGCGGCGGCGAAGTGCTCGCGGGACGCCTCGAGCTTGACCCGCAGCAGGGCCGAGCGGTATCCGAGGTTGGTCGGCTCGCGCTCCAGCAGCTGCAGGTAGAGCTCCACCGCCTGGTCCCAGTTGCCGAGGTCCTCGGCGTGCTGCGCCGAGCGCTGCGCCTTGTAGCTGACACAGCCGGCGGTTAGCAGGACCAGGAGCCCAGCCGATAGCAGTCTTCTCATACTCGCGTTCCTCACGACCCTACCGCCAGTCGATGGGTCAGGTCCTCCGGAAAGCCGACGAATCCCAGATCGACCGACTCGTAGCCGATCTGGCGCACGATGAAGAGCTCCTCGATCACGTCCCCCTGGCGGGCGTTGTAGATCGCCTCGCGGTCGGAAAATACCGCGATCGGCGCCTCCCGCGGGCCGAAGGTGCCGAGGAAGACGAGAGTCACCGGAGGGGGCTGCGGCGCCGCGGGCCCCTGCCGCGGAGAAGGAGGAGCCGGTGGTGGTGCCGGCTTCGGCGCCTGCGCCGCCGCCTGGCGGCGAAGTTCCTCGGGGCTGGGGCCGACCTGGCCGAAGCGGAAGATGTCCCGGCCGGGCTCGAACACCCCCTCCTCCGGCTGCAGCGCCTCGAAGTCGAGACGCGCCACACGCGGCAGCTCGACCCCCGGGCCCCCGCCGACCCCCGCACCGCCGCCACTCGACCGCCCAAGCCACCGGCTCCCCACCCACAACACGAGCACCGCGCCGAGGATGGCGAGCAACAGGAGTTGCCGTCGCTGCTGCGTCACAGGCTCTCGCCTCCCGTCGCGCCCGGCAGGGTGAAGACCGTCGACAGGCCGAGCTGGATGCGCAGCTGGGCGGACTGCTCCTCCACCTCGGCGAGCCGCACGTCTTCGAGAATGAAGAACACGTCCGTCGTCTCCAGCAGGTGCAGGAAGCGCCGCACCTGGCCGTAGTTCCCCACCACCGAGTAGCTCCAGCTCACCCGCTCGAGATCCTCGTCCGGCGTCGGCTCGGTGGTGTAGCGGACCGAATCCGGCTGGATGCCGGCGCGCCCGGCCAGGTCCTTGACGTGCCGCAAGACCTCGGTCAGCCGGCGGGAGCGCGGCCCCAGCCGGTCCTCGAGCAGGGCCCGCGCCTGCTCATCGCCCTCGCGCCGCCATTGCTGCATCTGCGCCAGCTCCTCGCGCTTCACCATGGTCCGCTCGAGCTCGGCCTCGAGCCCGGCGACCTCGTTGGCCAATCGGCCCACCCGCCCGGCGAAGTGGAGGTGGTAGACGGCCCACAGGATCAGAGCGAGCACCAGGGCGGCAAGCGGCGGCCCCCAGCGGCGCCACTCCTCGACCCAGACGCGCCGCCACGGGGTCATGTGCCCCTCCCCTCCCCCCGCCCAGGGGTCGGGGGCGAGGGGTCAGGGGTCAGGGCCCCCGCCCGCCTCTCGGCGATCGTCTCGCGCGCCTTCACTTCTTCCCCCTGATCCCTGACCCCTGACCCCTGATCCCCGGGCCGGCGGGGGGTGATGAGGTACTGAACCTGGACGGTAAAGGTGCGGCCCACCGCTTCCTGCGATTCCTGGGTGAGCACGGGGTTGCGGAAGGCGCCGGCGGCAAACAGCGCGTCGACGAAGGCGTAGAGCTCTTCGTCGGAACGAGCCACCCCGTCGACGGAGAGCAACACGACGCGATCGCCGGCCGCCTCGGCGTCGGCCTCGGCACCGCGCCGCCTCTGACCCGGCCCCTCCTGCGCCGGAGCGAGGCGCTGCAGCCGCACGCCGGGCGGCAAGACGGCGGAGAGCTGGTCGAACAGCCGTCCCCAGGGGAAGGTGCGCTCGGCGATCAAGGCGTTGAGCTGGTACACGGTGCGGTTGTATTCGGCCAGCCCCCGGAACTCGGGCGTCGCCCGCACCGCGTCGAACTTCCGCTGCTCGTCCTGCAGCCAGTGGTGGATCTCGTCCTCGCGCGCACCCAGGGCGCGCAGATCCATCAGGCTGCGCCCGTAGAGCACGGCGTCGAGCAGCAGCACGACTCCCGCCGCCGCCGCCAGCAGCAAAGCCGCCCGCAGCACCGGCCGGCGGTTGAGGAAGGGGCGGCGGGCGAGATTGAGCGCCGGGCGCGGCATCAGTACTCCCCGAACGAGGCGCCCAGCATGGGGGCGACGTCGAGCCAGTGCGTCGGCGGCATGCGGGCGCCCATGGGCAGATCGTCCGGTCCCAGGGCGCGGGGCGCGCGGTCGAACCCGTCGCCCAGCCATGACATCCACCGCGGCTGCTCGGTCTCGGGGGCGAGGAGGAGCAGCGCGCCGAGCTCCAGATCGGGAAAGTTCTCGTCGAGATAGGAGCGCGTCAGCATGAGGTCGCGCTGGACCTGCGCCGCGGTTTCGGTGTCGCCGCCGCGCAGCTTGACGCGGTGGAAGAGCAGGGCGTCGCCGTGCTGGAAGGCGAGGCCATACCCCTCGGGCCGCACGTAGGCCAGCGCCGTCAAGCCCCCGTCGCGCCCGAGCACGGTGGCGAGCGACGCCAGCGCCACGCCGGAGCTGACGAGCTGCCCCACCCGCACGCCGGAGTCGCGAAACACCTCCTCGAGCTGGGCGAGCAGACGTTCGAGACCGAAGCCGATGAGGACGCGCCGCGCCCCCTCCTGGGTCACCGGCGCCTCCACCTCGGCGGCCTTGACGCGCAGCTCGTCGACGCGGAAAGGCGTGAGCCCCTTGAGCTTCCAGCGCAGCACCGCGTCCCGCTCCTCGCCGGCGGCGGGCAGCTCGTTGAGCTCGGTGAAGGCGAGGCGCAGCCAGGCGTCGGGAACCACCAGCGAGGCCTCGGCGGGGCGCACTGAAGCGGCGTCGGCGAGGGCCCTCACCGCCGCCGCCAGCGCCCCCGGGTCCCGGGCCGGTCCGCCCAGGGGGCCGTCGGGCCACAGCCCTGCCGGCAGCGTCTGCTCGTGAAGCTCGGTCAAGGTGAGCGGCGGCGCCTCACCGGTGAAGTGGCCGTAGAGCAGGCGGCCGCTCTCCACCGCGAACACGTGCGGCGGCACGCGCCGCCGCACGAAGCCGGCGAGACTCTGGAGCCATCCCGGAGCCCCCTGCCGCGTCTCCCGTCCCGCCTCGCGGGCCCCGGAAGCCGCGCGTCCGAGACGGGACCCGAGACCGAGCACCCGGGAGCGGGCGGCGGTCGCGAGGGGAGTGCGTCGACGTGCAAGCAGCGGCATGGCCTACTCGACGAACGTCACCTTGTTGATCTCGGTCAGGGTGGTGACCCCGGCGAACACCTGTTCGAGGGCGGACTCGCGGAGGAACCGCATGCCCTCCTCGTGCGCCACCCGTTTGATCTCCGATGCCGGACGGCGGTCGAGGATGAGCTCGCGGATGCGGTCGGAGAGGTCGAGCAGCTCGGAGATCGCGGAGCGGCCGTGGAAGCCGGTGCCGTTGCACTCGATGCAGCCGGCCCCCTCGTAGAAGGTCGCGCCGGCCACCTCCTCGCGGCTCAGCCCCGAGGCCTCGAGCAGCGTGTCGGAAGGCTCCGTCGGGCGCTTGCAGTGCTCGCAGATCTGGCGCACCAGGCGCTGCGCCAGCACGCAGTTCAAGGCCGAGACGAAGTTGTAGAGGTCCACCTTCATGTTGAGGAAACGGCCGAGGACGTCGACCACGTTGTTGGCGTGCACGGTGGTGAACACCAGGTGGCCGGTCAACGCCGCCTGGATGGCGATCGACGCCGTGTCCTCGTCGCGGATCTCGCCGACCATGACCTTGTCGGGGTCGTGGCGCAGGATCGAGCGCAGTCCGCGGGCGAAGGTCAGCCCCTTCTTCTCGTTCACCGGGATCTGGGTGATCCCCCGCAGCTGGTATTCGACCGGGTCCTCGATGGTGATGATCTTGTCCTCGGAGGTCTGGATCTCGGACAGCGCGGCGTAGAGCGTGGTGGTCTTGCCCGAGCCGGTCGGCCCGGTCACCAGCACCATGCCGTAGGGCTCGCGGATGAAGTGGCGCAGCAGCTTGATGGTGTGGTCGTCGAAGCCCAGGATGTCGAGCCGCAGGTTCTTGAACTCGCTGTTGATCGACTCCTTGTCGAGGATTCGGATGACGCAGTCCTCGCCGTGCACCGAGGGCATGATCGACACCCGGAAGTCGATGGTGCGGCCATTGAGGCGCAACTTGAAGCGCCCGTCCTGGGGGATGCGCTTCTCGGCGATGTCGAGCTCCGACATCACCTTGATGCGGCTGACGATGGTCTGGTGGTGGCGCTTGTCGATCGGCTCCATCGCCTGGTAGAGCACGCCGTCGACCCGGTACTTGATCAGCACGTCGGTCTCGCGGGTCTCGACGTGGATGTCGGAGGCGCGGTGCTGGATGGCGTTGAAGACGGTGGAGTCGACCAGCTTGATGATCGGGCTGGCGTCGGCGCTGATGCGGTCGAGGGAGAGCACTTCCTCGCCCTCGTCGCCCTCGGTGACGAGCTGGATGCGGAAGTCCTCGCTCGCCTCCTCGAGGATGCGCTGGGCGCTTTCGCCCTGCGCCAGGATGCGCTCGAGCTCGGAGCGCACCGCCACCTTGACCTCCAGGGGCTGGCCCATCGCCAGCTCCAGCTCGTCGAGCTTGCGCACGTCGGTGGGGTCGGCCATGACCACCACCATGCGGTCGGGCAGCCGCCGCTCGGGGATGAACTCGTAGCGCAGCATCAGGTCGAAGGGCACCGAGCGCAAGAGGTCGTTGTCGATGCGGAAGTGCTCGAGATCGACCAGCTCCAGGTTGTAGCGCCGCGCCACCGACTCGGCGAAGCCGCGCTCTTCGGCGCGCTGGTCGACCAGCGACTCGAGGGCGTCGGCGGGGATCGGTTCGACGGTTTCGGTTCGAGGTTCCATCATCAGATATCCCTGAGTTAGCGGATCTGCTGCAGCACGCTGAACAGAGGAAGATAGACGGAAATCAACAGCAGTGCCACCACGATCCCCATGATCACCAGCATCAAGGGCTCCAGGAGCCCGAGAATGCGCTGCAAGAATGTCTCCACCTCCTCATCGAGGAAGTCCGCCACCTCGGAGAGCATGGCGCCGAGGCTGCCTGTGGACTCGCCGACCTTGATCATGTCGACGGCCAGCGGATCGAAGGTCGGGATGTCCGACACCGCCTCGTTGAGCGCCCGCCCCTCCTCCACCCGGCGGACCACCGGCGCCAGCTGCTCGCGCACGCGCGCGTTGCTCACCGAGCTGACGGCGATGGCGAGCGACTGCGGCAGGGGCATGCCGCCGATCAGCAGCGTCGCCGCCGAGCGGCTGAACTCGGCGATCGCCAGGCGGCGGAAGATGCCGCCGATCAGCGGCAGCCTGAGCCCGATGCCGGCGAGCAGGAGGCGGCCCCGCTGCGTCCGCTTGAAGCGCAGTGTCAGCCACCCGCCGACGACGATCAGTCCCAGCAGCACCGGCCAGAACCGTTGCAGGGTCTGCGATACGCCGAGCGTGATGCGGGTCAACACCGGCAGCTCCGCGTCCAGGGCATCGTAGAAGCTCTGGAATCGCGGCATGACAAAGATCGCCATCACCGCGACCAGGGCCATCGACAGGCCGATCAGCACCGCCGGATAGATCAGCGCCGAGACCGTCTTCTTGCGCGCGTCGAGCACCAGGCGCTGGTAGCGGATGAAGCGGCGCACCACCTGCTCGAGCTCTCCGGTGCGCTCGCCGGCTTTGAGCGTCGCCGGGTAGAGGGCGGGGAAAACGTCCCCCTGGGCGGCGACCGCGTCGGAGAGGTCCTCGCCGGCACGCACGCGGTCGCGGATGTCGGCGAGCGCGCGCTTCAGGACCGGCTCGCGGACGCGCTCGTGCAGCAGATCGAGCCCCTGCAGCAGCGGCAACCCGGCGCGCAGCAGCGCCGCCAGCTCCTGGTTGAAGATGAGGAACGGGCGCATGGGCACGCTCTGGCGCGCCGCTCCCGACACCGGCAGCCGGAACCGCGCCAGGAGATTGCGCGGCTTGAGCTCGAAGATGTGGTATCCGGCGCGCATCAGCTCGCGGCGCAGGCTGGTCTCGTCGTCGGCCCGGCGCACCTGGCTCACCACGTCGCCGGCCGGCGTGCCCAGGCGACAGACGAACTCGACGCTCATGCCGCCCCCGCCCTTCCAGGGGTCAGGGGCGAGGGGTCAGGGATCAGGCCCCCTGCCCGCCCTGCGGTGGTCGTGGCCCGCATCATCATTCCTCTCCCCTGACCCCTGATCCCTCGCCCCTGACCCCTGGGCGGGCGGGCGTGGCGCGGGCGGTGATGGCGAGGAACAGGGCGCGCTCGGCGTCTTCGCTGCGCGTCAAGGCGAGCACCAGGGGCCGGCCGGCGACCAGCCGGAGACGCCCGGAGAGCAGCGACTCCCAGCCTCCGGACTCCCCGGCACGCTCGAGGCGGAAGGCCTCGAGCCGGAGCTGGCCGTCCGCGGCCAGGCGGCCGGTCTGGAAGCGCACCTGCAGGTTGCCCAGAGTCGCCGGAGCCCCCGGGGCCTGGTAGAGGACGTTCTCCCCCTCGCGGGTCAACACCCGGCCGCTGGCGACCAGCCGGTAGCTGTCGAACCGGAACAGCTCCTTCAAGCGCGCCGCCAGCTCGGGGGCCAGCGCCAGCGCCGCGCCGCGCTCGTCCGCGGCCCCCCCTTCGAAGATCTGCAGCTCCACGATCAGAGGTACGACGGGGCGGTCCACGCTGTCCAGCCGCTGGCGGATGCGGGCGATCGCCTCCGGGGTGTCACGCACGACCAGGGCGTTGGCCGCCTGCCGCAGCTCCACCGACCCGGTGGCCGACAGCAGCGGCACCACCAGCTCCAGAGCCGTGGCGGCCCGTATATGGCGCAGCGTGAAGATCTCTTCGGTCGCCTGAGCGATCGCCGCGGCACCCAGCGACACCAGGGCGGCCACCATCAGGCCGACGATCGAGACGCGAGCCCCGACACCCGCCCGTCGGAAAGGGTCGACCCGGGGCGCCCGGCTCATCCGCGATCCCCCAGGTCGAGATCCTGGTCGACCACGACAACGACGGCCAGCTCGGCATCCGAGACCTCGTACACGCGGGCCGTGGACTGCTCGAGGTCGAGCAGCGACGGCTGCGGGGCGCGCGCGACCTCCGTAGCGGCCCCGGCCGTCCGTCGCCCGGCGTTCTCCGGCCCCGACTCCGACGTCCCCGCGCCGCGCCAGTCGAGGAGTACCGAGCCGACGGCCAGGGCCGCTCCGACGGCCACCACGGCCGCCGCCGCCGCGGCGCGCCGGCCCCATTGCCGGGCAATGCTCTGTCGCCGTCTGAGCGCCCGCACCGCGGCGACCATGCGCCGCCCCTCGTCGGGCTCGAGCGTCGGCTCGGGCAGGCATCGCAGCAGACGTTCCCAGTCGGGGCGGCTCATCCCCCCGACCTCCCAGGGGTCAGGGGACAGGGGTCAGGGGTCAGGCCCCCCGCCCATCCCGCCATCGCGACGCGCATCGTCATTCCTCCCCCCCGACCCCTGACACCTGATCCCTGATCCCTGGGTGGGCGGGGGGCAGGTACTCCGGGAATCGCCGGCCCAGCTCCCCCTTGAGCGCCGTCCGCGCCTGGGAGACCAGTGACCGCACGGTCGACGGCGAGCAGCGCAGCACCTCGGCCACGTACCCGGTCGGGTGATCCTCCACCTCGCGTAGCAGGAAGGCCGCTTGCTGGCGCGGGCTCAGACCGCGGGCGAGCTCGCGAAACAGCCGTTCCACCTCGCCGGCGCTCCAGCGCTCCGCCGCCGCCGGCGGCGGCACGCAGTGCAGCTCGGCCACCTGTGCGTGGACGCGCTGGCGGCGCCGGACGCGGCGCAGCCGGTCGATCGCCATGTTGGTGGCGATCGACAGCAGCCAGGAACGGCCGCCGGCGCGTTCGGGGTCGTAGTGGCGCCGCCGCCTCCACACCTTGAGGAACACGGCCTGGACCACGTCGCGCGCCTCGTCCACATCCCCCAGGTAGCGCGCCGCCCAGCGCACCAGGTCGGGGGTGGTGCGCTCGACCAGGACGTCGAAGGCGGCCTCGTCGCCGCGTTGCACCGCCGCCAGCAACTCGCTCTCCGAGGCCTCGGTCAGCCGCGTCCGCTCCCGCTCGCGCGACCAGGCGAGCCGGAGGGGGGCGTCGGCGGAGGGATCTCTCGGCATGATGGTGGCGGTTCCCGTGACAGAGTGCAGCACTACAGTTTATCTACGTCGCCGGCCGGCAGGGTGTCCACGCCGCAGCCGCCCCATATACTCGCCCCCCACTCCATGTGGCTCCTCTATCAGATCCTGATGGCCGCGGCCCTGGTTCTCGCCGCGCCCTGGGTGCTGGCCCGCCGGGGACGGCTGGCCCTGGAGGTGGCGCGCCGGCGCCTGCTCGGCGACGGCGCCGACGGCGGCGGACAGCCGAGGAGCCTCTGGGTCCACGCCGTGTCGGTGGGCGAGGTGGGGGTGGCGGACACCCTGATCCGCGCCCTGCCCGTCGACCTGCCCGTGGTGCTCACCACGGTGACGCCCACGGGTCAGGAGCTGGCGCGCCGGCGCTGCGGCGAGCGGGCCCGCGTGACCTACCTGCCGTTCGACCTGCGGCGGCCGATGGAGTCGTTCCTCGAGCGGTTCGAGCCGCGCGGTCTGGTGGCGGTGGAGGGCGACCTGTGGCCGCTCGCCCTGCGCCTGGCCAAGCGGCGGCGGCTGCCGGTGGTGGTGGTCAACGGCCGCGTCGGCGATCGCAGCTTCCGCCGCATGTCGCGGCTCAAGCCCCTACTGGGGCCGCTGCTCAAGCCGGTGGACCACTTCGCGACGCAATCCGATCGCGACCGCCAGCGGCTCGAGGAGCTGGGCGTCCACCCAGCGCGCATCACGGTCACCGGCAATCTGAAGTTCGACACGCCGGAGCCGCCTCGCCTGGAGGGCCTCGAGCGGGCGATCCGCGACCTGGCGGCGGGGCGGCCGGTGCTGCTGGCCGGCTCGACCATGGACGGCGAGGAGGAGCTGGTCCTGCGCGCCTTCCGCGACGCCGGCGGCGGCGAGGCCGCCCTGCTGATCCTGGCGCCGCGGCACCCGGAGCGTTTCGAGGAGGTCGCGCGCTTGATCGAGAGCAGCGGCCTCTCTCTGGCCCGCCGCTCCACGGATGTAGCGGCCGAGCTCGTCTCGGCCGCAATCGTGAACCGCGGCGAACCGACGGCCGAGACAAGCTCGGCCGCTACGCGGATCGTGGAGGAAGGGCCGCACGTCCTCCTGCTCGACTCCCTCGGCGAACTGGCCTCCCTCTACCGCGTCGCCCACGCCGCCTTCATCGGCGGCACCCTGGTGCCCACCGGCGGCCACAATCCGCTCGAGGCCATGCGCTTCGGCGTCCCCGTCGCCGCCGGACCGTCCATGTTCAACTTCCACGCCATCGCCGAGACGCTCGACAACGAGGCCTGCTGGCAGCGCGTGCCTGACGCCGCGACCCTGGCGGCGACCTGGCGGGAATGGCTGCGGGCTCCCGATCTCGCCCGCAAGCTGGGCGAGCGCGGGCGCAACCTGGTGCGCCGCAGCCAGGGCGCCCTGGAACGAACCGTGGCCGTGCTCTCCCCGCTGCTCGAAGAGCCGCGGGAACCCCGGGCCGGCGCCGCGAACTCCGAAGGCGCGCGACCATGACATCGGATCGCCTCCCCACTCCCGCGGCCGGCCGCGCGCCCTGGCAGCGGCTGTACGCCGCGGCCCACCGGCTGCGCCGGCGCTGGTACAGCTCGCGGGCCGCGCGCCTGCCCCGCCCGGTGATCAGCGTCGGGAACCTGCACTGGGGAGGCACGGGGAAGACTCCCATGGTGGAGGCGCTGGCCCGCCGCATGCGGGACCGCGGCCTCAAGGTGGCGATCCTCTCCCGCGGCTACCGCAGCCGGGGGAGCGGCGTGCGCCTGGTCAGCGACGGCGGCGGCCCGCTGCTCGGGCCGCTGGTCGCCGGCGACGAGCCGGTGCTGCTGGCCGGCGACCTGCCGGGTGTCGCCGTGGTCGTCGGCCGCGACCGCTTTCACGCCGGGCTGCAGGCCCTGGAGCGCATCGTCCCGCCGCCCGAGGTCTTCCTGCTCGACGACGGCTTCTCCCACCTCATGCTGGCCCGCGATCTGGATCTCCTGCTCTTCCCCGAGGGCGACCCGTTCGGCGGCGGACGCCTGCCGCCGTCGGGACGCCTGCGCGAGCCGCTGGCGGCGTCGGCGCGCGCCGACGCCGTCGTGCTCTCCGGCGC
>JBOGJI010000345.1:0-19236 GCA_050747865.1 Thermoanaerobaculia bacterium | reverse complement strand
CCTCGACGATGGCACCGCATCGCCTGCGTCGCGGCTCCTTGCAGCAGGCCCCACGGCGCTCGCAACGCGACCCACGGGAGATATGGTCTCGGGCTCTCGAATTCCGACACAGGCAGCACCCGACTCGAGGATCGCCAACGCGGAGACGCTGGCGGACCTGGAGTTTCCCGCGCTGCTCGCGGTGGTGGCGACGTTCGCCGCCACCGACCTCGGGCGCGGCAGGACGCTGGCGTTGGAGCCGCTGGCCGACGAGACGTCGTGGCATCGTCGTCGCCGGCAGCTTCTCGACGCCGGGCACCTGCTGCTCGAGGGGCGCCTGGTGCCGCCGTGGGAGGAGCCGGTGGAGCCGCTGCTCGCCGCGGTCCGCACGGCTCCCGAGGATCTCTCCGGAAGGGATCTCCTGGAGCTCGCGCGGCTGGCCGGCTGGGCGGTCGAGACCGTCGAGCGGCTGCGCGCGGAGGCCGCCCACGCGCCGGCCACGAGCGAGCTGGCGCCCCCCCTGCCGCGGCTCGAGGACCTCGCCTCGCGAGTGAGCCGGGTCCTCGACCCGCGCGGTAACGTCCGCGACGACGCCTCGCCCCGCCTGACGCAGCTGCGCCGCCGCGTGCGCCGGCTGCGCGACGGGCTCTACGGCGAGCTGGAGCGGGAGCTCCAGGCCGCGGGCGAGCGCTATTCCGAGCCCACGGTGACGGTGCACGAGGGCCGTCTGGTGCTGCTCCTGCAGGCGGGTGCCCGCGGACGCACTGAAGGCCTGGTGCACGGGCGCTCGGGGAGCGGGCGCAGCTTCTACTTCGAGCCCCTGTCGGCGGTCCACTCCAACAACCGCTTCCGCGAGGCCAGCGCCGCCGAGGAGGAGGAGCGGCGACGCATCCTGCGCGAGCTGGTCGACGCCGCGGGCGAGGCGCAGCCCGAGTGGGAGGCCGCCGGCGAGCTGATGGGGACGCTGGACATGTTGCAGGCGGCCTGTCTCTACGGCGATCGCGTCCAGGGCCGGCAGGCCGAGCTGGCGCCGCCCGGCGAGCTCGCTCTGGTGGCGGCGCGCCACCCGCTGCTCGATCCCCGGCTCGCGTCTGCCCGCCACGAGGCGCTGGGCCGGGCGGGTCACGACGAAGAGCTGGTGCCGCTCGATCTGGAGCTCACGCCCGAGCGGCGGCTGCTCGTCATCACCGGCCCGAACGCCGGCGGCAAGACGGTGGCCTTGAAGACCCTGGGCGCGCTGGTCCTGGCGCACCAGGCCGGCCTGCCGGTGCCGGCGGCGGCGGGGACGCGGCTGCCCCTGTTCCGGCGCGTGGTCGCCCAGGTCGGGGACGAGCAGGACGTCCTCGCCGACCGCTCGACCTTCAGCGGGCGGCTGCTGCGCCTGCGGGAGGCCTGGGAGGCTGCCGGTCCGGGGTCCCTCATCCTGCTCGACGAGCTGGGCTCGGGAACCGACCCGGAGGAGGGCGGCGCGCTGGCGCAGGCGCTGCTGGAGGAGCTGCTCGACCGGGGCGCCTACGGTCTGGTGACCACGCATCTGGTACGCCTGGCCCTGGAGGCGCTCGACCGTGACGGCGCGGCCTGCGCCGCCATGGGCTTCGACAGCGCCTCGGGCAGGCCCCTGTACCGCCTGGAGCTGGGCTCTCCCGGCGGCAGCGAGGCCCTGGCGCTGGCTCGCCGTCTCGGCCTGCCCGAGCGATGGCTGGAGCGGGCCGCGGGCCGGGTGGATCCCGGCGCCGCATCTCTGGCGGAGACACTGCGCCGAGTGGAGAGTGAGCGGCAAAGAGCCGCCGACGCCGCGAATGTGATGGAGCGCGAGCGGGAAGAGCTGCGGAGCGAACGTGAGGCCTTGACGGCGGAGCGGGCCGCCCTGGGCGACGAGCGACGACGCCTCACCTCCCGCCTCGAACGGGAGCTCGATGCCTTCCGCGCCACGGTCCGCCGGCGTCTCGAAGAGGAGCTGGAGCGCTGGAGGACAGAGACTCCCGGCCGCAAGAAAGGCCGTGCCTCGGCCACTGCCGGGCGATTGATGGAGGGCGCGCCGCGCCTCGAGCTCGATCCCGAGCCCGCCGGCGAGCTAGCGCTCGGCACCACGGTGCGGCACCGGCGCCTGGGCTGGCAAGGCGTGCTGGAATCGGTGGACGGAGAGCGGGCGACGGTGCTTGCCGGCGGCAAGCGTCTGCGCCTGGCGGTGGGCGAGCTCACCGCCGCTACGGGCGCCGGGAGGCAGTTCGGAGCTCCCGCGGCGGTACGTACACCGGAGGCCGGGGAGGTGGACGGCGAGCTGCGCCTGCTTGGGCGCACCGTGGAAGAGGCTCTGGCGGAGCTGGAGGGCTATCTGGATCGCGCCGCGCGGTCGGGTCGCGACGCGGTACGCATCGTGCACGGGCACGGCAGCGGCCGGCTGAAGCGCGCGGTCCGCGACCACCTCGCCCGCCATCCCCTGGTCGCCGGCTGGCGGCCCGGGGATCGCGGTGAAGGTGGCGACGGCGCCACGGTTGTGACTCTCAGCGAGTAGACTGACGTCCAAAGACTCCGAGATGGGAGCCGTAGCCTTGGCGCTCTCCAACATCCAGCTCACGCCGCAGCTCGTGCAGGCCGTGCGTGAGGCGGTCGACATCCTGGACATCGCCTCCGAATACACGCGGCTCAAGCGCGCCGGCCGCTCGCACGCCGGGCTCTGCCCGCTGCACAAGGAGAAGACGCCGTCGTTTTCGGTCGACGCCGATCAGGGGCTGTTCTACTGCTTCGGCTGCGGCCAGGGCGGGGATGCCATCAAGCTGCACATGCTGCTCTCCGGCGACGACTTCCCCGCCGCCATCGAGGCACTGGCCGGGCGGTACGGGATCCCGCTGCCGACCCGCGCCGTGGGGCGCCGTTCGGGCGGGCAGGAGCCGGACGTCGCGGCTGCCCTCGCGGCGGCGGAGGAGTTCTTCTGCGAGCGGCTGGAGCGGGCCTCGGGTCCCAAGGAATACCTGCAGCGCCGCGACTTCGCCCCCGCCCTGATCCGTCGCTTCCGGCTGGGATACGCGCCCCCCTCCTGGGACACTCTGCACACGGCGCTGGCGCCCAAGGTGTCGCTCGACGCCCTGGTGCAGGCGGGGCTGGTGGGGCGGGCGGAAGGGCGCGGCGGCAAGCCCTACGACCGGTTTCGCGACCGCCTCATGTTTCCGATCCGCAACCCCGCGGGTCGCCTGGTGGGATTCGGCGGCCGGGCCCTGGACGACGATCCGGCGAAATACGTCAACACGCCGGAGACCGAGTCCTTCCAGAAGCGCCACCTCCTCTTCGGGCTGGATCAGGCCAAGCGGGCGGCCCGCGAAAGCGGCCGGCTGCTGCTGGTCGAGGGGTATTTCGATCAGCTCGCCGCGGTGGCCGCCGGGGTCGAATGGGCGGTGGCCAGCATGGGCACGTCACTCACCGAGGAGCAGGCCCGTCTCGCCGCCCGCTTCGTCGACGAGGTGGTGGTGGGGTACGACGGCGACACGGCCGGCGAGGAGGCCGCGCGGCGCGCGATTCCGGTCCTGTTGAAGGTCGGCCTGACCGTGCGGCGGCTGCGCTTGCCAGAGGGCGAAGATCCGGACTCCTTCCGTAAGCAGCAGGGCCCGGAGGCCCTGCACGCCGCGGTCGTCGAAGCTCCGGATGCGGTCGCCGCCGAGATCGAGCGCTTGACTCCTTCGTCGATCCACCACGATCCGCAAGCCCAGCGACGGGCCGCCGAGGAGGTCCGCGCACTGCTCGCGCCGCTCTCGGACGCGACGCTGCGGGTCACGTACGGCCGCCTGGCCGCCGGCAGGCTGGGAATTCCGGCGGGAGAGCTGTTGCACCGGCCGCCGAGACCCGCCGGTCGGCAGCCCGGGCCGTCGGCGGCAGTGGAGGCCGCCGGCCGGCGAGGCTCGGAGGTCGTGAGCCTCGAGGAGCGCCTGCTGGAGCTGCTCTTCGCACTCTCGGGGAACCAGTCGGACGCGGTCCCTCCGGCATCGGAGCTGCCCCCTCCCGAGGCGTTCCTCGACGAGCGTTGCAGGAATATTTTCAGGCAGTTCAACGCTTTATACGAACGTGAAGGGCGGCCGCCGGGCGGCCAGGAGGTGTTGGCGGCGCTCCAGGGGTCGGCTCCGGAAGTTGAAAAACTGGCACGCCTGCTGCTAGAATTACCGGTTGGCGCGCCCACCGGAAGGCCGGTTGGGGAGCTAGCCAAGGTCCTTCAGCCGATCGAGAAACGCTGGCGGCAGCGTCGGCAGCAAGAGCTCAAGTCGCGAATCGAGGAAGCGCAGCGACAGGGGGATTCCACGCGCCTGGAGCAGCTGCTGGCCGAGAAGGACGCCCTGAGCCGCGCGCTGCACCGGCCCCGAGACTGATCTCCCAACTGGAGAATCCAACGTTGACCACCAAGACCGACACCATCGAGCAGCGCCATACGTCGGCGCGCCAGCTCATCGAGCTGGGCCGGGAGAAGGGCTACCTGCTCTACGACGAGATCTACGACCTGCTGCCCGATGAGCTGGTCAGCTCCACCGAGGAGCTGGACGATCTGTACGAGCGCTTGAGCGAGCTCGACATCGAAATCATCGATCGCCCCGAGCGCTACCAGAACCGCCTGGCCATCGAGGTGCGCGACGACTTCGGCAAGAAGGACGAGGACGCGCCCGACTTCACGATCCACGAGCACGAGAAGACCAACGACCCGGTGCGCATGTACCTGCGGGAGATGGGCACCGTGCCGCTGCTCGACCGCGAGGGCGAGGTGGAGATCGCCCAGCGCATCGAGCAGGGCGAGTGGATGATCTACGAGGCGATGTGCCAGAACGGGTCGGTGCTGCGCCAGCTGCTGAAGCTCAACGAGCTGGCCGACCGGCATCCAGAGGCCCTGCGCGAGCTGGCGGCCGTCGATCCCGACCAGCCGCTCGACGGCAAGGCGGCCGACCGCATCAAGTCGAACCTGAAGACCTTCGAGCGCATCGCCCGGCACCATCACAAGATCGAGTCGATGCGTCGGCAGCAGCGCCGCTACAAGGTCGGCGGCGATCGCTGGGAGGAGTTCGAGCGCGACATCGACCGCGAGGTGGCCAAGATCTCCCGCGAGATCCGCTCGATCGACATGACCGCCCAGTCGCGGGAGCGCCTGACCGACTTCCTGAAGCAGCTCGATCGCGAGTTCTCGCGCGTCGAGCAGGACGTCCGGCGCGCCCAGAAGGCGCTGCAGCGCGAGTCCAACGACGAGCTCCAGACGCTGCAGCGGCGCCGCATCCGCAAGTACCGCCGGCAGCTCCACGATCTCGAGGAGCACTGGGGCACCAAGCGCGACGAGATCGCCAAGACCCTGGCGCGCGTGCGCGAGGGCGAGCGCATGTGCGAGCGCGCCAAGGAGGATCTGATCGTCGCCAACCTGCGCCTGGTGGTGTCGATCGCCAAGAAATATACCAACCGGGGCCTGCAGTTCCTGGACTTGATCCAGGAGGGCAACATCGGGCTGATGAAGGCGGTGGAGAAGTTCGAGTACCGCCGCGGCTACAAGTTCTCCACCTACGCCACCTGGTGGATCCGTCAGGCGATCACCCGCGCGATCGCCGACCAGGCGCGCACCATCCGCATCCCGGTGCACATGATCGAGACGATCAACAAGCTCACTCGGACCTCGCGCAGCCTGGTCCAGGAGCTCGGCCGCGAGCCCACGGCGGAGGAGATCGGCGAGCGCATGGACATGTCGGCCTCCAAGGTGCGCAAGATCATGAAGATCGCCCAGGAGCCGATCTCGCTGGAGACCCCGATCGGCGAGGAGGAGGACTCCCACCTCGGCGACTTCATCGAGGACAAGGGCGCGCTGTCGCCGGTCGAGTCGGTGATCACGGCGAACCTCAAAGCCGAGACGGGCCGCGTGCTCAAGACCCTGACGCCGCGCGAGGAGCTGGTCCTGCGCATGCGCTTCGGCATGGGGGACGGCTCCGAGCACACCCTCGAGGAGGTCGGCCGCTCGTTCAACGTCACCCGCGAGCGCATCCGCCAGATCGAGTCCAAGGCGCTGCGCAAGCTGCGCCACCCGACGCGGGCGACGCAGCTGCGGCCGTTCGTGGAAGAAGCCTGAAGACGGCGTTGCGTTGACAGTCTGGGGTGCGAAACCTAGACTTCGGCAAGCAACTGCCCGCGGTCTGGCGCCAAGCGGCAGGCCAACGTTCCTGGGTAGCTCAGTGGTAGAGCGGTCGGCTGTTAACCGACTGGTCGGGGGTTCGAGTCCCTCCCCAGGAGCCATCTCCTTCCCACTCCGGTGAGTCTGGAAGCGCTGAGGTAGCATGCCGGCGCATGCGGTGCCTCGTCGTCGCGTCCCTCGTCGGCTCGCTGCTCGCGGGCTGCGCTCCGCAGGAGCCGGCGCCGCGGGCCGCTGACGCCGAGCGCGGGGAAGCCGGCACGCCGGCGATCCTCGAGGTCCGCCATCTCGAACCGCCGGCCGCGCCGGGCGCCCTCGCGCCCCGCCTGACTGCCGACGCGACCCGCGTCTGGCTGAGCTGGCTCGAGCCGGACGCGGAGGGGCATCGCTTCCTCACCGCCTCACTCGATCCGGCCACGGGGCGCTTCGGCGAGCCGGCGGAGATCGCCGCGGGAGACGATTTCTTCGCCAACTGGGCGGATTTGCCGGCCGTGGTCCCGGCCGGCGGTGGGCGGTTGCTGGCCCATCGGCTGGCGCGTCTCGGCGACTCGGTATACGCCTACGGCGTCGAGCTCGCGGTCTCGGGCGACGGGGGTCGGAGCTGGCAGCCGGCCGGGCTCCTGCACGCGGACGGCTCGCCCCAGGAGCACGGCTTCGTCTCCTGGACCCGCGATCCCTCGGACGGCGCCGCCCCGGCCGTGGCCGCCTGGCTGGACGGGCGGGCGATGAACGAGGGCGGCCCGATGCAGCTTCGCGCCGCGTCGGTGCCGAGCTCCGGCCGGCCCGCGGACGAGACCCTGCTCGACCCGAGGGTCTGCGAATGCTGCGCCACCGGCGCCGCGTGGACCGCCGAAGGCCCGATCGTGGTCTACCGCGACCGCGGCGAGGACGAGATTCGCGACATCTGGAGGGTGCGCTGGCGGGACGGCCGCTGGAGCGAGCCGGCGCCCGTCGCCGCCGACGGATGGCGGATCGCCGGATGCCCCGTCAACGGCCCGCAGGTCGCGGCCGACGGTGAGCGCGTCGCCGTCGCCTGGTTCACCGCGGCGGCGGGGCAGCCCCGCGTGTTGGCGGCGTTCTCCGACGACGCCGGCGAGACCTTCGCGCCTCCCGTGACGGTCGACGACGGCCAGCCCATCGGTCGGGTCGACCTGGTCCTGGACGGCGACGCGGCCCTCGTCACCTGGCTGGGCTCGAGCGCCGACAGCGCCGCCATCCTCGTCCGGCGCGTCGGGCGGGACGGCCGCACCGGCCCCGTCCATGTGCTCGCCGCGAGCGGCCACGAACGGGCCGCCGGCTTCCCCCGCATGGCCCGTGTCGGCGCGCACGTCGTCTGGACCTGGCTGGAGCCCGGGGACCCGGCGCGGTTGGTGGCGGCCGCGGCGCCCCTGGCCGAGGTGGCGCCGCTCGGCGGATAGCGCTCCGCCGCCTGCCGCAAGGGAAACCCGATGATTCGAGAGCGACGAGACGAGAGCGGGCGCATCCTCGAGCTGCGCCTCGACCGCCCGCCGGCCAACGCCCTCAATGCCGAGCTGCTCGGCCTTCTCACGCGGCATGTTCGCGCCGCCTCCGAGAGTGATGCCGGGGCCGTCGTCCTGTCCGGCCTGCCGGGGACGTTCTCGGCCGGGCTCGACATCCACGAGCTGCTGAGGCTCGACGCCGCGGGGATCGCCGAGCTGTGGCGAAGCCTTCTCGATGCCCTGCGCGGGGTCGCCTCGTCGGCGGTTCCGGTGGTCGCCGCCCTCACCGGCCACGCCCCGGCCGGAGGCGCCGTGCTCGCCCTGTGCTGCGACTACCGCGTGATGAGCGAGGGCGAATACGGAATCGGGCTCAACGAGGTGGCGGTGGGCATCCCCCTGCCACGCTTGATCTTCGAGCTGCTGGAGCGCATCGTGGGGTCCCGACAGGCCGAGAAGCTGGCGGTGAGCGGCCGGATGGTGTCCCCCGCCGAGGCCCTGGCCATCGGCCTGGTGGACGAGCTGGCGCCGCCGGACGAGGTCGTCGCCCGTGCCGAGGCACGCTGCCAGGAGCTGCTGTGCCTGCCGCGGCGCGCGATGCTGGAGACGCGAGCCACCGCCCGCGCCAGTCTGATGGGAGAGCTGGCCGAGGAGGACGAGGCGCTGATCGATCGGCTGGTCGAGGCCGTCCAGGCTCCGGATACCCGACAGGCCCTGCAAGCCGTCGCCAAACGGCTGACGCAGCCCCTGCGATAGCCTGGAAGAAAGGAGGACCTGTCATGAGTGAGCGCCTGGCGAAGATGGAGTGTGCGCCGTGCAAGGGGGGCGTCCCGCCGCTGCAGGGGAACGAACTCCACAGCCTCTATCGCGAGCTCGGCAACGATTGGGAGCTGCTCGACGAGCACCACCTGGTCAAGACCTACCGGTTCCCCGACTTCCGCAGCGCCCTGGAGTTCGTGAACCGCGTCGGCGAGTTCTCGGAAGACGTCGGCCACCATCCCGAGATCACGTTCACCTGGGGTCGCGTGCGGCTGAAGATCTACACCCACAAGATCGACGGGCTCAACGAGGCGGATTTCGTCTGGGCCGCCCGCGCCGATCGGCTGTAGGGGACACATAAAATTTGTGTGTCCCCCTTGAGTGATGTTACGCATGTCGCGCGACGCCTTCGAGCAAGCCGTGGTCGAGGCCCTGGACGGGATTCCCGACGATCTTGCCGAGCTGCTCGAGAACGTGGTGGTCCAGGTCGAAGAGGAGCCCAGCGATGAGGAGATCCGCTCGGTGGGGCTGGACCCCGAGCTGGATACCCTGTTCGGCCTCTACGAGGGGGTCTCGATTCCCGAGCGGGGTCCGGGGTCCTACGGCGGCGCGCTGCCCGACCGCATCGTGATCTACCGCCTCCCCCTGCTCGAGCACTGCGGCAGCCGTCGCGAGCTGCTGCGCGAGATCCGCGACACCGTGGTCCACGAAGTGGGCCACTACTTCGGCTTCGACGAAGAAGACCTGCCCTGAAAGCCCGCGACCCTAGGGGAAGATCCCCAGGGCCTCGTAGGAAGTCACGATCTTGTTGATCGCGTTGATGAACACCGCGGCCCGCAGGTCGCACTTGCCCCCGTGCTGCTTCCAGATGGCGTGGCACTCGTGATAGGCCAGCAACATGGTCTCCTCGAGCCCGGAGTTGACCAGGTCCTCCTCGCTCGCTCCGCGTGAGATGTCGCGCTCCTTCTCGACCGTGAAGTCGTGCTGGGTCGCGACCTCGATCGCCTCCACGATGCGCCTGTAGGCCGCCTCGTCGGCGCGCTTCTGCAGGCGCCCGAAGCGCACGTGCGAGAGGTTCTTGACCCACTCGAAATAGGAGACGGTGACGCCGCCGGCGTTCAGGTAGTTGTCGGGGATGATCATGTGGCCGAGCTTGACCAGCCGCTCACTGGCGCCCGAGGTCGTGGGGCCGTTGGCGGCTTCGGCGATGATCTTTGCCTGGATGCGGCCAACGTTCTCCTCGGTGATCTGATTCTCCAACGCCGCGGGGACCAGGATGTCGCAGTCCAGCTCCAGCGCCAGCGAGCTGTCCTCCAGGTTCGTGGCGCCGGGGAATTCGAGGATGGAGCCGGTCTCGCGCCGGTGCTTCATCACCTCCTCGAGGTCGAGGCCGTCCGGCGCGTGAATCGCCCCCTCATACTCCGCCAGACCGATGAGGACGGCGCCGGCATCCTGCAGGAACTTGGCCGCGTGATAGCCGACGTTCCCCAGTCCCTGGACGACCACGCGCTTGCCTTCGACCCCCGGCGTCAGCCCCAGCGCCGACATGTCCTCGCTGATGGCGCAGGCCTCCCGGATTCCGAAGAAGACCCCGCGCCCTGTCGCCTCGATGCGGCCGCGGATGCCCCCTTGCGCGACCGGCTTCCCGGTAACGCAGCCGAGCGAGTTGAGCTCGCTGCCTGCCAGGGACTGATAGGTGTCGGCGATCCAGGCCATTTCCCGCGGCCCGGTGCCGAAGTCGGGCGCCGGCACGTCCACTCCCGGGCCGATGAAGTTCTTCTTCCACAGCTCGTAGGTATAGCGGCGGGTGATGCGCTCCAGCTCGCCCTCCGAGTACTTGCGCCGGTCGATGCGGATGCCCCCCTTGGCGCCGCCGAACGGCACGTCGACCACCGCACACTTGAAGGTCATCAGCGCCGCCAGCGCCATCACCTCGTCCTCGCTCGTGTTGGTGGCGAAGCGGATGCCCCCTTTGGTCGGCAGCTTGTGGTGGCTGTGCTCGGCGCGCCAGGCGTGGATGACCTCGATCGAGCCGTCGTCCCGGCGGATCGGGAAGGCGAAGCGGTAGACGGCGTTGGTGGTGCGGATCTGCCGCAGCAGATCGGGGCTGTGGTCGGTCAGCGCCGCGGCGCGGTTGAAGTTCCGGTTGACCTGATCGACGAAGCTGATGTGGTTGCCTTTGGCCATGCGCGGCGGATCTTATCGGCACGACCGGCACGAGATCCAGCGGCCTTGCACCTGCGTGTGCCGGTTGTGTGTCAGTGGAAATCGCGGCTGCGAGCGCCGACAGGTCGCCGCCCCAGCCGGGGCACCCAGAACTCATCCGCCACCACGTGGACCACGCCTTCCTCCGCCTGGATCTTGCCGGTGACGCCCAACAGTTTCGAGCTCTTCACGACCCAATCGTGGCGCTTCCAGACATCCTGCCAGATGACGACGTTGACGAAGCCGGTCTCGTCCTCGAGGGTCAAGAAGACCACTCCTTTGGCAGTGCCAGGACGTTGTCGGCAGATGACCCAGCCGGCGTAGCGCACCCGGCGGCCCGAGCCGAGACCCCGCACCTCGTCGGCGGTGGGCAGCCCCTGGGCCGTGAGCTCCTCGCGGAGCGCCGTCAGGGAATGTCCGCGGGGAGAGAGACCGGTTGTCTGATAGTCCCACTCCAGGACATCGGCCAGATCGAGCGGGACGAGTGGCGGCCGCGGCTCGCGCTCGGACATCCTCAGCGGCTCCGCGCGCTGCGCCGCGAGCTTGCGCCCGTCCCACAGCGCCTGTCGACGGTGGAGCTCCAGGCTCTCGAAGGCGCCCGCCGCAGCCAGGGTGTCGAGACGGTCGCGCGCCAGGGGCACCCGGCGCACGAAGTCGGCGTAGTCGGTGAACGGACGCGAGCGGCGAGCGGCAAGGATCCGGTCGCCATCGGCCGCGCCGAGGCTCTTGACATAGCCCAGCCCCAACCACACCGCTCTCGCCTCCATCGTGCACTCCCACTCGCTCTTCGTCACGTCGACCGGCCGCACCTCCACCCCATGGCGCTTCGCGTCCTCGACCAGGGTGGCCGGGGAGTAAAAACCCATAGGCTGCGAGTTGAGGATCGCGCACAGGAACTCGGCCGGGTGGTGGCACTTGAGATAGGCCGTGGCATAGGCGATGAGCGCGAAGCTCGCGGCGTGACTTTCCGGGAAGCCGTACTCGCCGAAGCCGCAGATCTGCTCGTAGACGCGCTCCGCGAACTCCGGCTCGATTCCTTTGGCCATCATGCGGGTGATCAGGCGCTCGTGGTGTTGTCTGATGCGGCCGGAGCGGCGCCAGGCCGCCATATCGCGGCGGAGCTGGTCGGCCTCGCCCGGGGTGTAGTCGGCCGCCACCACGGCGAGCTTCATGACCTGTTCCTGGAACAGTGGGATTCCCAGGGTCTTCTTGAGCACCGGCTCGAGATCCGGGTGGGGGTAGGTGGCCTCCTCCTCCTCGTTTCGGCGCTTCAGGTAGGGGTGGACCATGTTGCCGGAGATCGGGCCGGGGCGGACGATCGAGATCTCGATCACCAGGTCGTAGAAGTTCTTGGGCTTCAGGCGCGGCAGCATGGCCATCTGGGCACGGCTCTCGATCTGGAAGACGCCGACCGTGTCGCCGCGGCGGACCATCTCGTAGGTCGGCTCGTCGCCCTCCGGGATCTTGGCCAGTGAGAGGTGCTCTTTGTTGAGCAGGTCGAAGCTGCGATGGAGCAGGGTGAGCGCCCCCAGGCCCAGGAGGTCCACCTTGAACAGCCCCAACGACTCCACGTCCTCCTTGTCCCACTGGATGACCGTGCGGTCCTCCATGGTCGCGTTCTCGATCGGGACCAGCTCCGAGACCGGGCGGTGGCCGAGGAGGAACCCACCCGGGTGGATGGAGAGGTGGCGGGGGAAGTCCAGGATCTCCGTGGCCAGCTCGTACAGCAGCGCTCCAGAGCCCCGTTCCGGATCGAGCCCTGCCTGCTGGAAGGTCTCCGATTCGAGTCTGCCCCAGTGGGACAGAAGCTTGGCCAGGCGGTCGAGAGCGGTCTCCGGCAGCCCCAGGGCTTTGCCCACGTCGCGCACTGCCGAGCGGGGGCGGTAACGGATGACGTTGGCGACCATGGCGGCGTGGTTGCGGCCGTATTTGGCGTAGACGTGCTGGATGACCTCCTCGCGGCGCTCGTGCTCGATGTCGAGATCGATGTCCGGCGGCTCGGCTCGCTCCTGGGAGAGGAAGCGCTCGAACAGCAGGCCCATGCGCACCGGGTCGATCGCCGTGACGCCGAGGCAATAGCAGACCGCGGAGTTGGCGGCCGAGCCCCGCCCCTGGGCGAGGATGCCGTGCTCGCGGCAGTAGCGGACGATCTCGCACATGGTCAGGAAGTAGCCTGGGTAGTCGAGCGCCTCGATCAAGGTGAGCTCGCGTTCGAGCTGCTCGCGCACGTCGGGCGGCGGCTCGCCGCCGTAGCGCCCACGCGCCCCCTCGAAGGTGAGCTCGCGCAGCCACTCGGCAGAGGTCATGCCGGTGGGAAGCCGCTCAGAGGGGTAGCGGTAGCGGATCTGGTCGAGCGAGAAGCGGCAGCGGTCGGCGATCTCGCGCGTGCGCTCGACTGTCTCCGGGAGGTCGGCATAGAGGCGGGCGAAAGCATGCGGAGTCTTCAGATCATGTTCGGCGTTGGGCTTCAGGTGACGGCCGGCGTCGGTCACCGAGGTGCGGTGGCGCACCGCCGTGAGCACATCCTGTAGCCGACGCCGGGCGCGCTGGTGGTAGAGCACCTCGTGGGCTGCCACTAGAGGCAAGTGGAAGCGCCGAGCAGGCTCCCGGACGCGCGCCTCGATCTCGGCCTCTTCGGCCTGACGGTGGCGGGTCAGCAGCGCGTACAGCCGATCGCCGAAGGCATCGTGGAGGGGCTGCACCCATGCCTCCTGGGGAGACCACAAGGCGAGCACGCCCTCGGCGTGCTCGCAGACTTCCCTCCAGGTGACCTGCGACTCTCCTTTGGGGCAACGCAGGCGTCCCCGGGTGAGCAGGCGGCAGAGGTTTGCCCAGCCGGCCTGCTCGGCGGCGAGCAGAACGATCCGGCCACCGTCCTCGACGGTGACCGTGGCTCCGGGGAGCAGCTTCACCCCCATCTCCCGGGCCTTGAGATGTGCCCGCGGCATGCCGTAGACACCGTCGCGGTCGGTCAGCGCCAGGGCCGGCAGACCTAGCTCGGCGGCCCGCTCCACCAGCTCCTCCGGATGGCTCGCCCCCTCCAGGAAGGAGAAGTTGGAGCGCACGAACAGCGGGACGTAGGTCTCCATCACGCAACGGTCCCCTGCAGGAACCAGCGCTCCTGCTCGCGGTCGAGGTAGATCCACAGCAGCTCGCCCGACCGACCACCGCGCGACCACGCCGCTTCGCGGCGCGGTGCCTGGGTCTCGGCGAAGTAGTAGTCGCGGTGGGTGCCGCCATACCACCAGCCGCCGGACAGGGTGTAGGGGCCGGCGAGGCGGGTCACCACGGCGTCGCCGGTGCCGCGGATCAGCCAGCCGTCGTTGCGCAGATGGCGAGGGGGAGATGGCAGGGGTCGAGGCTGGGCCAGGATCCGGCGCACCAGCCGTGGTTCTGAGATGTCGCCGAGAGTGGGCGGCTCCAGGTGGGCGACCGGCTCCCAGAGGAAGGCTCCCTCGGGCATCCAGCGGTCGGCCAGGCGTGCCCGCACCACGGCGCTGTCGCCCAGCTCGGCCTTGAGCCGCGCCAGGGCGCGGGCTCCTGCCTCCGGGTCGCGCCGGGCGTTGACGGGGAAGAGCTGGAGCTGGCCCACCTCGGTCGTCGTGCTCTCGGCCTCGAGGCGCACCTCTTCGACCCGGCAGGGGAGCTCGAGACTCTCGAGGCGCAGCCGGATGAGCTCCAGGAGCTGGGAGGCGTCGCGGGTCGGGCGGGCGGGGGCGAGCGCTTCGCGGCGGCAGGAGCCGTCTTCGAGCCGCAGGGTGAAGGCGAGGGAGGCCAGGGCCTCGCCGCGGCGGGCGAGCTCGCCGAGCAGTGGGTCGAGCAGGCGCTTCAGCAGGAAGAGCAGCCGGGTGGCGTCGCCGTCCGGCTGTTCGAGGTCGGTGCCCGAGCCCAGCGGCTCTGGCGGGCGCTCCGGGGTCAGCGGCTCGGACAGGGCATCGCAGGCCAGCCGGTGGAGCCGCCGGGCCTCGGCCCCGAAGCGCTCCGCCAGCCCGCCCTCCGGCAGCCGCCGGAGCGCGTCGACGGTGGTGACGCCCAAGCGGTCCAGCGCGTCCCGCAGCTCGGGGTCGATTCCCAGGCGGGCCAGCGGCACCCGGCCGGCGGCGCGCCGCTCGGCCTCTCGGTCGGGGAAGACCGTCACTCCCCGACGGGTCCGCGCCACGGCGTACGTTCCGAAGCGGGTGAATCCCACGGCTGCAGCCACCGATCGGTATTCGACGGAGCTGCCTTCTGAAGCGGCCGGGCTCCGTCCCGGCCGTCGCGAGCCACGGCCGGCCGGCCGAGCGCTTGCGCGAGGCCCCAGGGGCAATGTCGCCTGCGGCCTGGCGCGAAGCGACAGGCCGGCCGCTTCAGCTACCGCCTCCGCCCAGGCTTCCATCGACGGCCAGAGGCGGTCGAGGCCGGAGGCGTCGAGGAAGAAGACGCCGGGCTCCTCGGCCGCCGGCTCGACTCCGGGGGTGAGGGTGAGGAGCCGATGGGTCAGCTCCTCGACGGCCGTCTCGATCTCGCGGGGCTCCACGGTGCCGGCCACCAGGTCGCCGTCGAGCGCCAGCGCCGCGGCGTAGCGCATGCCGGGCAGGATGCGGCGCCGCCGCGCCCGGCCGTTGAGCCACAGGATCCTGCCCTGGGGGCTGTCGCGATCGACCACCGCGGCGGGTCGCTCCTCCCATTCGGGGTGGCGGGCCAGCAGGAGCTGCAGCGGCAGCGCCGGCACGTGGACGCAGGCGACCGCGGCCAAGACGGCACCTCAGAGTCCCGGCGGGCCGAGCCGGATCTCCTCGTGGGTCCAGCCCGGGGGGCGGCGCTTGTCCTTGAGGACCTCCAGGCGGCAAGCGTAGCGGCCGGGGACCTGCCGTTCCACGCGGCCGAGCGCTTGCGCGAGGCCCCCGGAGAAGGCCGTCCTGCGGGCCTCCGCGCGCAGCGACACCAGCGAGCCGAGGGAGGTGCGTTCGGCCGGCTTGGCGGTGAGCACGGCGACGACGGCGTCGTGTTTCTCGGCGAGGCCGGCGAGCCGGGAGATCAGGGCCTGCGGCAGCAGCGGGCGCTCGCCGGCGAGGTCCAGCACCACCAGGCCGAAGGCGCCGGAGCGCAGCAGCCGCTCGCCGGCGCGGGCGGCGCGCGCCGCGGTGGGGGTGAAGACGACCGGCAGGTTGTCGAGGTCGACCCCGCAGGCGGCGGCGTCGGGCGGGAAGAAGCTCGAGCCGTGGCAGGCGACCCAGGCGACGGGCTCCTGGCGGCCCTGGGCGTCGGCCACCAGGGAGAAGGCGAGCGACAGGGTGGCCGAGGCGCCGAGGCCGGAGAGCTCCACCAGCCGTCCGGAGAGCGCCGGCAGGGTCCACCGGGCGCGGTCGGTCGTCGGCGACCCCTGCCGCGGCAGCCAGCGTACCGCTGGCTGTACGCGCTCGTCGGCGAATGCGAGGACGGTGGCGAGGCGATTCATGAGGAGGGCCTCCGGGCTCTCAGACCTTCAAGACGCAAGACGGCACGACACTCTTTCTCATGGCTCCAGCAAGGGGATCCCCTCGTCCCCCAGATAGCGCCGCACCTCGATCACCTTGCCGATGATGCGCAGGTCCCGCTGCGGCGGCACGATGGGGGTGTAGGCGGGGTTCTCCGGCATCAGCACCCACTGCTCGCGGCGGCGCACCAGGCGCTTGACGGTGGCCTCTCCGTCGACCAGCGCCACCACGATCTCCCCCGGTTCGGCGGTGGGCTGGCGGCGCACGATGACCACGTCGCCGGGCAGGATCCCGGCGCCCACCATGCTCTCCCCCTCGACGTTCAGAGCCAGCAGCTCGTCGGCGGGCCGGCGGCTCTCGATCGGCAGATAGCCTTGCGGGTCCTCGATCGCCTCCTGCAGGCCGCCGGCCGCCACCCGGCCGAGCAGCGGCACCAGCACCTTGGGGGCGGCGGGTCCGGGCAGCCGATAGCCGCGGGCCTTGCCCTCCTCTTTGGTGAGCCGCCCCTCGGCCACCAGGGCCTCGAGGTGGGCGCGCGCCGACTCCACCGAGCGGAAGCGGAAGTGCCGCTGCACCTCGCGCACGGTCGGCGGCCGGCCGGCCAGCAACTGGTCGCGCACGTGGCGCCATATCCTCTCTCGCGTCTCTCCGGGTCGGGTGTAGGCCATCACAAGGTCCTCCGTGTCTCCCCCTCGGCGGCCGGTGTCTCGCGCCGGGTGCGGGGGATCTCCTAGCAAAACAGACAAACGTCTGTTTTGTCAAGTCCCCCGCCGCGGCCGCGGCGGACACCGCCGTCGGCGCCCGAGCGGTGAGCGAGGGCTCTAGAGAGCCACGGCACCCGGCCCGGCGGGGAGTCTCAGGCCAGGTGTTCCCAGAGGAAGGTGAAGGTGAGGGCGATGCGGCGGGCGAGCTGCTCGGGGGTGGTGGAGCCGCGGTGGCCGCCCTCGGTGTTCTCGTAGTACTCGATCGGGTAGCCGAGCTCCAGCATCTTCGCCGCCATCTTGCGCATGTGGCCGGGGTGGACGCGGTCGTCGCGGGTGGAGCCGTAGAAGAAGATGGGCGGGTAGTCCTGGCCCCCTTGGACGTTCTGGTACGGGGAGTACTCGCGGATGTACGCCCACTCCTCGGGCAGGTCGGGGTCGCCGTATTCGCCGACCCAGCTCGCGCCGGCCAGGAGCTTGTCGTAGCGGAACATGTCGAGCAGCGGGGCGCCGCAGACCACGGCGCCGTAGAGCTCGGGGTGGCGCAGCATGGTGGCGCCCACCAAGAGGCCGCCGTTGCTGCGGCCCTCGATGCCGAGGTGCTCCGGCGAGGTGATCTTGCGGTCGAAGAGATCCCGCGCCACCGCCTCGAAGTCTTCGAACGCCTTGACGTGGTTCTCTTTGAGGGCCGCCTGGTGCCAGGCGGGGCCGAACTCGCCGCCGCCGCGGATGTTGGCGAGCACGAAGACGCCGCCGCGCTCCAGCCAGAGCTTGCCGTAGGCGCCGTGGAGCGGCTCGTAGGAGCCTGAATACGAGGGGGTCAGCGCGTTCTCGAAGCCGCCGTAGGAGAACATCCAGACCGGGTTCTCCCCGTCGAGGTCCATGTCGCGCGGACCGACGACGAAGTAGGGCACCCGGGTGCCGTCGGCCGAGCTCGCCCAGAACTGCTCGACGGCGAAGGCGCCGCCGTCGAACGTGGCTCCCTGCGCCTTGACCTGCTGCGGCTCGGGGTCGCCCGCGGGCAGGAAGTGGAGCGTCGGCGGCGTCAGGAACGACTCGTATTCGACGAAGAAGTCGCCCGTCTCGTCGTGGACGCTGGTCAGATGGAGGGCACCGTTGTCAGGGAAGGCTATGGCGCGGCGGGTCCAGCCGCCCTCCCGCGGCTCGTAGCGATAGAGCCGTCCGCGCACCCGGTCGAGCATGGTCACCAGGATCCCCTGGGGCGCCACGCGCACGCCGTTGACCACCTCCTCTTCGGTCGGCGCGGCCACGAGCTCGATCCCTCCCTCGCCGCCGGTCCCTTCATCGCCAACCAGAGCCGCTGGATCGGCCACCACCACGGCGCCGGCGGGGAAGGTGTCGTCGCCGACCTTCCAGTCGTCCCGCAGCCAGATCACCAGCCGGCCGCGCTGGTCACTGGATCGGGTGGCGTCGACCACCACTGCGCTCTCCGGGATCGCCAGCGGCCGCAGCTCCTCGCCCACGAGCTGGAAGTAGTCGGAGGTCCAGAAGGTCGTCCCCTCGCTGACCAGGTCGATGTCGCCGGCCGCGGTGCGCAGCCGCTCGGCGCTGGCGGAGACCGACTTCGCGTCGCCCTCGTGCAGGGTCGCGGCCTCGCCGAGCGGCGTGCCGCGGCGCCACAGCTTGACGAAACGCGGGTAGCCCGACTCGGTCAGCGACCCCGGTCCGAAGTCCGTTGCCACGAAGACGGAGTCCGCATCCCGCCAGGAGATCTGCGACTTCGCCTCGGGCAGGAAGAAGCCGTCCTCGACGAGCTCGAGCGTGGCGGTGTCGAGCTCCCGCACCTCGACGGCGTCGCCGCCCCCGGGCGACAGCCGCACCAGGCAGTGTCGGTGCTCGGGCGGCAGGCAGGTCATGCCGCCGTAGGCCCACAGCTTCCCCTCCTCCTTGGACAGGGCGTCGATGTCGAGCACCGTCTCCCAGGCCGGCTCGTCCTTGCGGTACTCCTCCAGGGTGGTGCGGCGGAGCAGCCCTCGCGGGTGCTCGGCGTCCTGCCAGAAGTTGTAGAGATAGGCGCCGCGCTGGGTGACCTCCGGGATGCGCGAGGCCGAGTTGAGGATCGCCAGCGCCTGCTCGTGCAGCTCTCCGTAGAGCGGCCCCTGCGCCAGCCGCTCGGCGGTCTCGGCGTTGCGCGCTTCCGCCCACGCCAGGGCCCGCTCGCCCTCGATCTCCTCCAGCCAGAGCCGGGGATCCTCCGCCCCCGCATCGTCTTGCGCTGCCGACGTGCCGGCCGGCTCTCCGGGCGTCGGGGCGTCGGTGCAGGCCGAGGCCGCGAGGCAGATCGCGGCCGCCGTGGACCAGGTCGCGAGTCGAGCCGAGACGTTCCGCATGACGTTCCTCCTCAGGGCCTGTGACACCGTCTCCCGTGGGTCACAGGCCCTCTCGTCGTGGTGGGTGATCGTACCAGCGGGCCCGTCCCGCTCCGTGAGCCATGCCACGCGCGCGGGCCGCGTCGGGATCTTGCCGGGCGGGCTCCGCGTCGCCGCTCAGCGCCCGACGGTATCGGACGCGTAGACGTC
>JBOGJI010000344.1:0-3006 GCA_050747865.1 Thermoanaerobaculia bacterium | reverse complement strand
CGGCGCGGCCTCGGCTCGCCTGCATGGCCACATCGGCCAGGGCGCTCTCGATCGCTTGGGGAAAGCGGGTCGGCGCGACCCGTTGCTGCACCTCGGGATCGGCGACCAGCAGCTCGACGGGGCCGAGGTCGGTGAGCCTCTCGGCGGACCTCGCCAGGGCCAAGGCGCCGCAGCGGCGGCTTCACCACCACCGCCGATTCCGCTACCCGCATGCTCTCCTCGACGCGTTCTTGGGTGAAGGCAAGCGAAGATGCGACGCTTGTCGCCGCCACCGCCAGGAGCCTCGCCGCGCGAACCGGCGCTCGTCTCATGGGTGGAGGCAGTCTACCCGGGTCCACCGACGACGCCCGTGGCGCTCGTCGATCGTCGCCGTCAGGCGTCGGCGAGGCGTGCCAGGGCCTCGCGCGCAGCTTCCTGCTGGGCGGCTTTCTTGGAGCTGGCGCGGCCGGCGCCGGCGAGCTCGCCTTCGATCCAGACCTCGATGGTGAAGGTCCTGGCGTGGTCCGGGCCTTCGACCGCGGTCTGCCGGTACCAAGGGAGGTCCCAGCCGCGTGCCTGTGTGAGCTCCTGGAGGGCCGTCTTGGCGTCGCGCAGCGACTCCTCGCGCTGCCACCGTGTCAGGCCCATCTCCAGAATCGGCTCGACGATGCGGCGCACCGTCTCCAGGCCGGCGTCGAGGTAGATCGCGGCCAGCACGGCCTCCAGGGCGTCGGCCAGGATCGTCGGGCGCTCGCGACCCCCGGAACGCTCCTCGCCGACGCTCAGGCGCAGGCTCTCACCGAGGCCGCGGGTGCTGGCGACGTCCGCCAGAGCGGGTTCGCTGACCAGGAACGCCTTGAGGCGGGAGAGCTCACCCTCGCGGTGCTCGGCGAAGCGCCGAAACAACCACTCCCCCGCCAGCATGCCGAGCACCGCGTCGCCTAGGAACTCGAGCCGCTCCCAGTCGCGATCGATCCCCTGGTCGTTGGCCCAGGAGCGATGCGTTAGCGCCTCCTCGAGCAGGGCGCGGTCGCGAAAGCGGTAGCCGAGACGCTCCTCCAGGAGCTGCAGGAGATCCTCGTCGCCGCGATCCATCTGCGGCGTCAGGTCGCTATCGCCGGCCAAAGCGGTGCTCCAGGTCGGCGTCGGTCATGGTGAGGACGACGGGACGGCCGTGGGGGCAGGCATACGGCTGCTCGGCCTGGAACAGCTCGGTGACCAGGCTCTCCATGGCCTCGGCGGTCAGCGGCTCGTGCATCTTGATGGCGGCGCGGCAGGCCCTGGATGCGGCGAGGGCATCGAGGAGCTGGCGCCGCAACGCGTCGGCACCCTGCTCGTCGGCGCCGTCGCTCGCCAGCCGCCGCAGGATCCCCTCGGCGGCGTCGAGGGAGAGCGGTGCCGGGATCGCGGTGAGGCCGAGGCTGCCACCGGAGAGCTCCGACAGCTCGAAACCGCAGCCGGCCAGCTCCTCCCCCAGCTCGCCGAGGCGCAGCGTCTCGGGGCGGCTCAAGTCGAGCACCACGGGCTCGAGCAGGGTTTGACGGGGCGGGTCCTGGGCCTCCAGCGCGCGCCGGAAGCGCTCGTAGAGGATGCGCTCGTGGGCCACGTGCTGGTCGATGACGTAGAGGCCGTCCGGGCCCTCGAGCAGGATCAGGGTCCCCTTGTATTGGCCGAGGAGCCGGAAGGGGCGCACCTCGCCGCTGCGGCCCGACAGCGGCACGGGTGCCCGCTCCAGGGGGCTGAGGGTCAGGTTGGCGAGACGGATGGCCTCTCGCTGCCCCGCCCCTGACGCGGAGGATGTACGGAAAGGCGTCGTAGCCTCCGAGCTCGTCTCGGCGATCGAGCCAGCCCCCTGCCAGGCGAGAGGGGCCGACGGCATGCCGTAGGGATTCCGCAGCGGCGCGGCCTCCTCGCCCCGGGCACGGGCGAGGGCGTCGCGCAGGTGGTCGCCGACGTGATCGGTCAGGCGTGGGTCGCGCAAGCGCACCTCCGCCTTCTGCGGATGCACGTTGACGTCCACCGAGTCCGGCGGCAGATCGAGGAAGAGGAACAGCGCCGGGAATTCCTCCTGGTGCCACTGCTCGCGAACCGCTCGGTAGAAGGTGGCGAGCAGGGCGCGGTCGCGCAAGAGCCGGCGGTTGACGAAGAGGAAGAGGCGACGGCCGTGGGTGGTCTCGCGGTCGCCGACGAAGCCCCAGATCCGTCCCCCCAGCGCTCCGCCTTCGATCGGCACCAGGTGCTCGACCAGCTCGTGCGAGAACAGCTCGCCGATGCGTCGGCGCGCCCCCTCGGAGCCCTCTCCGGCTGCAGCCACCTGCAACAGCTCGCGGCCCTCGTGTTGCAGCCGGAACGCCACGTCGGGGCGAGCCAACGCGTAGCCCTGGACGACCTCGACGGCCCGCCGCAGCTCGGTCTGGGGACTCTTCAGGAACTTGCGCCGCGCCGGCACGTTGGAGAACAGAGACGCCACCTCCACGGTGGTGCCGCGATCGCGGGCCGCCGGCTCGGAGGCGACGATGCGCCCCCCTTCGATGCGCACGCGGTGGCCATCGCCCGGAGCCGTCGCCGTGGTCAGCTCGACCCGCGCCACCGCGGCGATCGACGCCAGAGCCTCGCCGCGGAAACCGAGGGTGGCGACCCGCTCGAGATCCGTGAACTGCGCGATCTTGCTGGTGGCGTGGCGGTCGAAGGCGAGCAGCGCGTCCTCGGAGTCCATGCCCGAGCCGTCGTCGGTCACGCGGATGCGGCGCTTGCCGCCGGCCTCGAGCTCGATCGCAAGGCGGCGCGCGCCGGCGTCGAGGGCGTTTTCCAGCAGCTCCTTGACCACCGAGGCGGGCCGCTCGACGACCTCGCCAGCGGCGATCTGGCTGACCAGATGGTCCGAGAGGATGCGGATCCTCGACATTGGTAGACCTCAGGCGCGGTGGCCTGTCGACTCCGTTTCCTGAGGTCCCCGTTCCAACCGTGCGTGCGGATTTCCCGCACACGGCTGACCGATGGTCTTCTCAAGTCGCATGCACAGCTCCT
>JBOGJI010000343.1:0-8230 GCA_050747865.1 Thermoanaerobaculia bacterium | reverse complement strand
TGGGCGTCGATTTCGGGCTGACGGGCGAACAGCTGGCGATTCGGGAGGCGGCGCGGGAGTTCGCGCGGCGGGAGATCGACCCGATCGTTGAGGAGACGGACGAGTCCCAGGAGTTCCCGCTCGCGGTCTTCAAGAAGGCCGGCGAGCTGGGGTTCCTGGGCGTCCTCTTTCCCGAAGAGTACGGCGGGGCGGGGCTCGGCTACGTCGACTATGTGCTCATTATCCGCGAGCTGGGGGAGGTCGACCCCTCGGTGGCGCTCTCCGTCGCGGCGCACAACTCGCTGTGCTCGAACCACATCTTCAAGTTCGGGACCGAGGAGCAGCGGCAGCGATGGCTGACGCGGCTTACCACCGGTGAGGTGATCGGGGCCTGGGGCCTGACCGAGCCCGGTGCCGGCTCGGACGCCGCCGGAACCCGCACACGGGCCGAGAAGGTCGACGGCGGCTGGCTCTTGAACGGCGCCAAGACCTTCACCACCCACGGCAAGGTCGGCGACATCTGCGTGGCCTTCGCGGTCACCGATCCGGACGGGCCGCGCCACCACAACATTTCGGCCTTCGTGGTGGAGAAGGGGACGGAAGGCTTCCGCGCTGGCAAGAAGGAGAACAAGCTGGGGTGTCGCTCTTCCGACACCTCGGAGGTCGTCTTCGAGAACTGCCTGGTGCCGGACGAGAACCTGCTCGGCGAGCGCGGAGAAGGGTTCATCCAGGCGCTCCGCATCCTCGACGGCGGCCGGATCTCGATCGCCGCGCTGGGCCTCGGGATCGCCGCTGGCGCCACCGCCACCGCTGCCGCCTACGCCAAAGAGCGCGAACAGTTCGGCCGCCCGATCGCCGAGTTCCAGGCGATCCGCTTCCACCTCGCGGAGATGGCCACCCGGGTGGCAGCGGCCGAGGCGTTGACCCTGGCCGCGGCGGCGGCGAGGGACCGCGGCGAGCCCGCCTCCCGCCTGGCGGCGGAGGCCAAGCTCTACGCCGGGGAGGCGGCGGTCTTCTGCTCCGAGCGCGGCGTCCAGATCCACGGCGGCTACGGGTTCATCAAGGACTACCGGGCCGAAAAGTTCTTTCGCGACGCCAAGATCTGCACCATCGGCGAAGGGACCAGCGAGATCCAGCGCCTGGTCATCGCCCGCGATCTGCTGTCTGGTTCATGATTGAGGAGGGCGCTTGAGCGGCCGGACTCCGACCCCGGCCGCGCGCGGGCGTGACCTCGACGTTCTGGTCGAGGAGGTGCTGGCGCGCCGGCCCCGGGCGCTGGGCCGCGCCGTGACCCTGGTCGAGACCGGCGGCGAGGAGCGCCGGGAGCTGGTGCGGCGGCTGTTCCCGCGCACCGGGCACGCGCGCGTGGTCGGCGTCACCGGCCCCCCGGGTGCCGGCAAGAGCACGCTGGTCGACCGTCTCGCCAAGAGCTTCCGGGAGCGACAGGAGACCGTCGGCATCCTGGCCGTCGATCCGACCAGTCCCTTCTCCGGGGGCGCCATCCTCGGCGACCGCATCCGCATGCAGGAGCTCTACACCGACGAGGACGTGTTCATCCGCTCGATGGCGACGCGCGGAGCCCTCGGCGGGCTCGCTCGCGCGACGCACGACGCCCTCGACGTCCTCGACGCGGCCGGCTTCGACCGGGTGTTGGTGGAGACCGTCGGGGTGGGGCAGGACGAGGTGGACGTGGTGCGCAGCGTCGACACCGTGGTGGTCGCGACCGTGCCCGGCCTCGGCGACGAGATCCAGGCGATCAAGGCGGGCATCCTCGAGATCGCCGACATCTTCGTGCTCAACAAGGCCGACCGGGAGGGGGCGGAGCGCACCTACAAGGATCTGCGGCTGCTGCTCAGCATGGTCGAGAATCCGACTTGGCGGCCCCCTATCGTCCGCGCCGTGGCGACGCGCGGCGAAGGGATCGAGGAGCTGGTCACCCAGGTGGAGCGGCACCGGGAGTGGCTCGAGGAGTCGGGTGAGCTGGAGCGCCGGCGGCGTGCCCACCTGCGTCAGCGGGTGGAGGAGATCCTGCAGCGCCGGGTGCTCGAGGACGCGGAGACGGTGGCCGGTCTCGGCGAAGCCATCGACGGCGCGTTCGCAGCCCGCGAGGACCCCTACGCCGTCGCCGATCGCCTCTACGCGGACGTCAAGCAGGCCTGAAGCGGCCTGGAGAGAGGAACAGAACATGGTCACGGGAATCGCCCACATCGGCATCGCCGTCCGCACCATCGAGGAGGCACGCGGCTTCTGGGAGGCGCTAGGCCTCGAGATCGAGGCGATCGAGGAGGTGCCGCAGGAGGGCGTGCGGGTGGCCATGATCCCCTGCGGCGCGGCCCGCATCGAGCTGCTCGAGTCCACCGCCGAGGACTCGCCGGTCGCCCGGTTCCTGGATGCCCGCGGCCCCGGCATCCACCACATCTGCCTGGCGAGCGACGACCTGGATGCCGACGACGCGCGCCTGCGGGACGCCGGAGCCCGGCTGCTCCGGGAGACGCCAACCACCGGAGCCGGCGGCACCCACGTCCAGTTCGTCCACCCGAAGAGCGCCGGCGGCGTCCTGGTCGAGCTGTCCCAGCCACCCAAGTAGCGTCGGGGACCTGGTATCCTTTGCCGGTCGTGGATTCCGTAGCCCTCGCACCTTCCGGCCGCCCTGTCGACGCGATCCTGGACGACGCCGTCGCCGGACGTCGGATCTCGATCCGTGACGCCCATACGCTGTTGCGAGACGGCGACCTCCTGGAAGTGGGCCTCGCTGCCGACGCGGTGCGTGAGCGCCTGAACGATCCCGCGGTGGCAACGTACAACATCGACCGCAACATCAACTACACCAACATCTGCGTCTACAAGTGCCGCTTCTGCGCCTTCTACCGGCCGCCCGGGGACGACGAGGGGTATCTCCTGTCGCGCGACGAGCTGGGGCAGAAGATCGAGGAGACCCTGGCCCTGCACGGCACCGGGATCCTCATGCAGGGCGGCGTCCACCCGGACCTGCGTATCGAGTGGTACGAGGATCTGCTGCGCTGGATCCGTCGCGAGTACCCGGAGATCCACGTCCACGCGTTCTCGCCCCCGGAGGTGAAGTTCATCGCCAAGAAGGAGCGGCTGAGCTTCTACGACGTGATCGCGCGGCTCAAGGAGGCGGGGCTGCAGTCGATCCCCGGCGGCGGCGCCGAGATCCTGGAGGACTCGGTGCGCAAGGAGGTCCTGGCCTACCCCAAGACCTCGGCCGACGAGTGGCTCGACATCATGCGCCAGGCCCACCGCAACGGGCTGCGCACCTCGGCGACCATGATGTACGGCATGGGCGAGGGTCTCGAGCCGCGCCTCGAGCACTTCCAGCGCATCCGTGACCTGCAGGACGAGACGGGCGGCTTCACTGCCTTCATCTCCTGGACCTTCCAGCACGAGCACACCGACATGGCCGACGTCCCGGAGACCTTCGCCCACGAGTATCTGAAGACCTTGGCCGTGTCGCGGCTCTTCATCGACAACATCGGGCACTTCCAGACCTCGTGGGTCACCCAGGGCAAGAAGATCGGCCAGCTGGCGCTCAAGTTCGGCGCCGATGACATGGGCTCGATCATGATCGAGGAGAATGTGGTCTCCGCCGCCGGCACCGAATACCGCATGAGCCAGGAGGAGATGGAGCACCTGATCTCCGAGGCCGGCTACACCCCCCGCCAGCGCACCAACCTCTACGAGCGCCTGGTCGCCGCCGAAGAGACCGCGCCCGTCGCCGCCCGCTTCCGCTACGCCTTGACCCCCCAGAACCGCGACCTCGCCCGCGCCGCCCTCCCCATCGTCGGCTGACCGGCAGAGGTCGTCGTCGCGCCGGCCGGGACGCCGCACCGCCGCCGGACTCCTGGGTCATTAGAATCACGCCTGCTTTGCGAGCCAGATTGTTGATCAATCCGGCCGGAGGCCGCGGCAGGGTGCTGCGGCACCGGGCGGAGCTCGAGGCCCTGGCGCGACGGCACGGCGTACCCTGGGAGGGGACGGACAGCGCGCAGGACCTGATCGCAAGAGCGAGGCAGGCGGCGTCGGCCGGCGTCGCGAGGCTGCTGGTCGCCGGCGGCGACGGTTCGCAGCACCTCGCCGTTCAGGGCCTGGCCGGCACGGGCACGGCCCTGGCACCGCTGCCGCTCGGCTCGGGCGACGACCTGGCCGCCAGCCTGGGGGTGCCGATTCCGCTGGCCGAGGCGTTCGCGCACCTGCTCGTGGCGCCTGTCGGCTCGATCGACCTGATCCGTTGCTCGGAGGCGACCGGCTTCGACAGGTTCATCGAACCACCGCGGGAGGCCGGTCGCTCACGCTACCTGGCGCGGAGCGCGGTTCGATTCTCCGCCGGTGTGGCGAGCGTCGGCTTCGACGCGGCGGTCTCGGTGACCGCCAACCGTATGCGGCGGGTGCCCCGTTCGCTGCTCTATCGGGTGGCGGCGCTCCGTACGCTCGCAAGGTTCCGCACGCCGCATCTGTCGCTGCGATGGGATACGGGGGGCTGGTGCGGCGCCGGGCTGTTCGTCGCCGTCGCCAACACCGCGCGCTACGGCGGTGGGATGCGGGTGGCGCCGGATGCTTGCCCGGACGACGGCGTGCTGGACATCGTGGTCGTGGAAGCGGTGTCGAAGGTCACGGTGCTGCGTCTCTTCCCGCGCATCTATTCCGGTAGGCACGTCGAGCACCCGAAGGTGCACGTCATCCGCAGTCGCTCCGTCGACGTGGTGGCGGACCGCCCCTTGCCGGCGCAGGGGGACGGTGAGGCACTAGCCGCGCCCTCGACGAGGTGGAGCTTCGAGATCGTGCCCGCCGGCCTCCGTGTCGTGCAGGCCGGGTAGCCGGATCAGACGTCGAATTTGACGCCCTGGGCCAAGGGCAGCTCGGTGCCCCAGTTGAGCGTGCAGGTCTGGCGGCGCATGTAGGTCTTCCAGGCGTCGGAGCCGGCCTCACGGCCGCCGCCGGTCTCCTTCTCGCCGCCGAAGGCGCCGCCGATCTCGGCCCCCGAGGTGCCGATGTTGACGTTGGCGATGCCGCAGTCGGAGCCCTGGTGGGAGAGGAACTGTTCGGCGTGGCGGAGATTCAAGGTGAAGATCGCGGAGGAGAGGCCCTGGGGCACCGCGTTGTGGGCGGCGATCGCCTCGTCCAGCCGCTCGTATTCGAACAGGTAGAGAATCGGGGCGAAGGTCTCCTCGCAGGTGATCGGCATGTCCGTCGTGGCCTCGACCAGCGTGGGCTCGACGAAAAATCCGGGGCGGTCGAGCACGTTGCCGCCGTAGAGCACGTTGCCACCCTGCTCGCGCACCGTCTCCAGCGCGGCGACGTAGCCCTCGACGGCGTCTTTGTCGACCAGGGGTCCCATCAGGGTGCCCGGATCGAGCGGATCTCCGATCGGCACGGAGCCGTAGGCGTCGATCAGCCGCCGCTTCATCTCGCCGGCGATCGAGCGGTGGAGGAAGAGCCGCCTCGTGGTCGTGCAGCGCTGGCCGGCCGTGCCCACGGCGGCGAACAGGACCGCCCGCAGCGCGAGGTCGAGGTCCGCGGTCTCGTCGACGAGGATGCCGTTGTTGCCGCCCAGCTCGAGCAGGCTGCGCCCCAGGCGCTCGGCCACCGCCTGACCGACGGCGCGACCCATGCGCACCGAGCCGGTGGCGGAGATGAGCGGCAGACGCGGATCGCGGCTCATGGGCTCGCCGACGGCGTGGCGATCGCCCACGGCCAGGCCGAAGATCGGCGGCGCGCCGTTCGCGTCCAACACCGCTCGAGCGATGCGGGTCACCGTCAGCGCGGTCAGCGGCGTCTTCTCCGACGGCTTCCAGATCATCGAGTCACCGCACACTGCGGCGATGCAGGCGTTCCACGCCCAGACGGCGACGGGGAAGTTGAAGGCGGTGATGATGCCGACCGGCCCCAGCGGATGCCACTGCTCGTACATCCGGTGCTCGGGCCGCTCCGAGTGCATGGCGAGGCCGTAGAGCTGGCGCGACAGGCCGACCGCGAAGTCGGCCATGTCGATCATCTCCTGCACCTCGCCGAGCCCTTCGGAGAGGATCTTGCCCATCTCCAGGCTCACCAGGCGGCCGAGATCCTCCTTGTGCTCGCGCAGTGCCTGACCGAGCTGGCGAACGACTTCGCCGCGCTTGGGGGCCGGCCAGGTGCGCCACTCCTCGAAGGCGTCGACGGCGGTTCTCGCCACGCGGTCGTAGTCCTCGGGCGAAGCCTGCGTCACGGCGGCGATCGGCTCGCCGGTGGCCGGGTTGATCGACTCGATACGGCGGCCGGAGGTGGGGATCCAGTCGCCGGCAAAGGCTCCGCTGTTCTCCTCCTCTAGGCCGAGACGGGAGAGCAGATCGGTGTTCGTGGAGACGGTCGCGACGGTCATGAGCGGGCGGTCCCTCCTGGTGTTCCTTGGGCCTGGCGTCGACAAGTCTAGTCTAGCGCGCGACTTGCGATCGGGGCTCCGTCACACCGCTGTAACTTTCCACAGAGGCTGTGGAAAACGGTCTGGAAAAGTGGCGTGCGCGAGGCCCAAGGGCACGCAAGATGGCCGGTTTGCGCAGATTGCACAGGATCTTGTGCAGGTCAACAAGTCATTATTTTTCAATGTCTTGTGGTCCGAACATCGGGCCTGGACGGCGCCGATCCGGGGCCGCGGAGAGGACCGCGAGCCGCTTTCCGCAGCACTCTCCCGGTCGTCCGCAGGCGGCGCGGAAATGTGGTCGGGATCGGGTCCGCGAGAGGGGGCGCAGAGGGGATCGCGCAAGTGCCGGTCTCAGAGCAGCTTGCGCAGCGCCGCTTCGACCCGCCGCAGGCCTTCGGCGGCCTCGTCGGCGCTCAGGACCAGCGGCGGCCGGAAGCGCACGGAGCGATCGCCGCAGGGCAGCGCCAGGACCTGCTGCTCGACCATCGCGCGCAGCGCCGCGTCGCGGGTCGCGCCGTCGGGCAGGTCGAAGGCGACGAACATGCCGCGACCGCGGGCGTTGGTCACGGTCCCCGGAAGAGTCTCCGCCAGGCGCTCGGCGCCCTCGAGCAGCAGGGCGCCGACGCGAGCCGCGTTGTCGAGCAGCCGGTCCTCTTCGACGACCTCGATGATGCGGCGGCTGCGGACCATGTCGGCGAGGTTGCCGCCCCAGGTCGAGTTGATGCGGCTCGACACCGCGAAGACCGAGTCGACCTCGTCCAGCCTGCGGCTGGCACAGATGCCGCAGATCTGTGTCTTCTTGCCGAAGGCGAAGATGTCGGGCAGCACGTCGAAGTGCTCGAAGCACCACCACCTGCCGGTGGTGCCGAAGCCGGTCTGCACCTCGTCGAAGATGAGCAGCAGCTCCTCCTCGTCGGCGATCCGGCGCAGGGCGCGCAGGAACTCGGGTCGCAGATGGTTGTCGCCGCCTTCGGCCTGGATGGGCTCGACGATCAGCGCCGCGATGTCGTGGGGCCGTTCGGCCAGCGCGCGATGGATCTGGTCGAGGGCTCGCGCCTCTTGAGCCTCCACCTCGGCCAGCACCTCCGGGGTCGCCGGGAAGCACAGCCGCGGCACGTCGATGCGCGGCCAGTCGAACTTGGGGAAGAGCTCGTATTTCGCCGGATCGGCGGTGTTGGTTAGCGACAGGGTGTAACCGCTACGGCCGTGGAACGCGCCGCGGAAGTGCAGCACCTGATGGCCGCGCTCCCCGCGGCCGGCCGCCAGGTTCTTGCGCACCTTCCAGTCGAACGCCGCCTTGAGCGCGTTCTCCACCGCCAGCGCGCCCCCCTCGATGAAGAACATGTGGTGCCGCAGCGGCTCGGGCACCGTGCGGCTGAAGGCGGCGACGAACTCCGTCATCTCGCGGGTGTAGAGATCGGAGTTGGAGGGCTTGTTCAGTGCCGCCGGCAGGATGTCGCGATGGAAATCCGGGTTGTTCAGCTTGGGGTGGTTGTAGCCCAGCGCGACGGTGGAGAAGCAGCCGAACAGGTCGAGCATCTCGCGCCCGTGCAGGCTGTCGTAGAGCCAGACGCCGTGGCTGCGCTCGAGATCGAGCACCATGTCGAGCCCGTCGGCCAGCATGTGTCGCGCCAGCGTCTCGTGCACCTCATCGGGCGCGATACGGTGGAGTGTGGGAGCTTCTGTCATCGCGTGTCTCTCCTTTGCGGGCGGTCTCGATGACGGCCGCTATGGGCGTGTCCTCGGCTCAGAGCCTGTGAATGAATCTCCCATGGGTCGCGCGCCAGGGGCTTCTCGGTCGTATGCAAGACATCATAGGGCAGCCGCGTCCTGAGT
>JBOGJI010000342.1:0-15765 GCA_050747865.1 Thermoanaerobaculia bacterium | reverse complement strand
CCCTACGAGGCGATGCGGGAAGGCGGCGTCATCCGCTTCAAGGCGGTGACCAAGAGCCCCACCGACGGCACCATCACCTGGATGGGCAAAGCCGAGGGCGACCGCATCGAGGGCACCGCCGTGTGGCGGCCGATGGGCAAGGAGCCGGTCGATATGTGGTTCCGCGCGACACTCAAGGACTCGGGCGCCGCAAGCGATTGACCCGAAGAAGAAGCTGACTGCTATAGGGTGGCCCCTCTACCCGAAGAGGGGCCACCCGCATGTTCGGCTCGCCGATCACGGTACCGAACCCGAGCGACGGAGGAGAACGATGACACTGACCGAGCGGCAGGAGACGTACTGCAGCGAGAGCACGTGGGACTTCTCGGACCTGCGGGCGCTGTTCATCAATTGCACATTGAAACGGTCGCCGGAGGTCTCCCATACCGAGGGTCTGGCCGCCATCGCGATCGAGATCCTGCGCAAGAACCGAGTCGTGGTCGATCTCATCAGGGCCGTCGACCACGAGATCCCCGTCGGCGTCTGGCCCGACATGAGCGAGCGCGGCTACGACCGCGATGACTGGCCGCAGATCTTCGAGCGCGTTCGCGGCGCCGACATCCTGGTCCTGTGCACGCCGATCTGGCTCGGAGAGAAGTCGTCGGTGTGCACCAAGATCATCGAACGGCTCTACGGCAACTCGCACCTGCTGAACGAGCACGGGCAATACGCCTACTACGGCCGCGTCGGCGGCTGCCTGATCACCGGCAACGAGGACGGGGTCAAGCACTGCGCCATGAACATTCTCTATTCGCTCCAGCACCTGGGCTATGTCATCCCGCCCCAGGCCGACGCCGGCTGGATCGGCGAGGCCGGACCGGGGCCGTCGTTTCTCGACCCGGGCTCGGGCGGTCCGGAGAACGACTTCACCAACCGCAACACCACCTTCATGACCTGGAACCTGCTGCACCTCGCCCGCATGATCAAAGACGCCGGCGGCATCCCCGCCCACGGCAACCAGCGCTCGGCCTGGGACGCCGGCTGCCGCTTCGACTTCCCGAATCCCGACTACCGCTAGGGCACCTGATGCTCCGTGCGCTCGCTATACTCTTGTGGATGGATCGACGGGCGCAGATCGAGCGCATCTGTCGGGAGCACGACCTCCTCGCGGCATACCTGTTCGGCTCCCGGGCCGACGGCGGCCTCGCCTACCTGGACGGCTCCGAGCCGGAACGGAACGCGTCGGATCTCGATGTCGGCGTGGTCTTTCGGCGACCGGACTTTGATCTTCGGCATCTCACCCTTCTGCAGGTGGCCTTCGAGGACCTGTTTGTGCCCTTCCGGGTCGACGTGGTTCCGCTCCAGCGCGTAGATGCCCTGTTCCAATTCGACGCCGTCGACGGCCACCGTGTCGCCACCGCCGACCCGGTAGCGGCTGATCGCTACGAGCTCGTGGTGATGCGGCGGGCGGCGGAGCTGCTTCCCATCGAGCGCCAGCTCGAGCGGGATTACTTTGCCGCGAGGACTCCGTGACCGCCACCGGCGTGCGCTTGAAGCTCGTTCGCGAACGGCTGCAGGCAATGACCGCGCAGATCGGCGCCCTGCGCGCCCTGCCGCAGGCATCGAAGGAGGAGTTCCTGGCCGACCGGCGGAATCCCGACGCGGCCGAGTCGAATCTCCGGCGTGCCCTGGAGGCTCTCTTCGACGTCGCTCGCCATCTGCTGTCGAAAGCTCACGGCCTGGGCACTCTGGAGTACAAGGAAGTTGCCCGGCTCGCAGGTGAGAAGGGGCTGGTGACGGACCCCGAGCTGCAGCGCCGATTCGTCGAGGTCGCCGGCTTCCGCAACCGCCTCACCCACTACTACCACGAGGTCACCCCGGAAGAGCTATACGAGGTGACTACCATCGGCATTGCCGACCTCGAAGCATTGAGAGAAGCGCTGCGAACAGCCGCCGCCCAGCACGCCACCGCCGACGACGAAACTACTGACACCGCGCAGTAAGTCGCCGCGACCACTTCCCGAGAGCGACGGGGGCCCTGCACGGCCATGCGGGGGCGTGCCCTGAACGGGACACAGAAAGCCCAGGAACCGCACCGATATGCGGCTATCCACGGGCTGCCGAACGCCGTATCTTGCCTCCAGACGCGGCGTGAATGAGAGAGCGCCGGCAAGGAGGAACGCCATGTCGAAGAGAGCCTTCATCGTGCTGACAGGTCTGGCGATTGGCACAGCGGCTGCGGGCTCGGCGGCGCCCGCTGACGACGCGCGCCGGGACATTCCCATCACCGATCCAATAGTGCTCGAACGGCTCGGGCTCCAACCCGACGACACGCACGTCTATGCCACGCCGGAGGCGTTGCGCCAGCTGATGATGAGTCCGGCCGAGCAAGCTGCAGCCCAAGAAGAGATACGACGGGCCGAGATCGCGAGCGCGCAGTCCGGGGGTCCGTTCGGCACTGCTTTCGGCTACTCCCCGCTCTTAGGTGAAGAGATCCTACCCGCTGGCAGCGGCGAGTACGGTTACCTGGGAGGGCCGCTCGGAGGTCGATACTGTGTCAGCGGCACGTCGGTCTACACGGCGCAGCTCGCGGGCATCCCTCACGGCGCCCACCTTAACTTCCTCCGTGTCTGGGTCTACGACGATGTCGACCAGGACCTCCATTTCAACGTGTATCGCCGCTGTCAGCCCGACTTCCAGGAGGGTCCGCGGGTAACCACGTTGCTGGCCAGTGTCTCCACGAGCGGGACCGGGGGGCTGAAGTCCGTGGCCGCTGGGATCGGCGAAGACATCGATCTGCAGAGCTGCGAGTACAAGCTCGAGGCATTCTTCCTGGAGGAGTGTCCGGGAGCCGATCTGCGGATCCAGAAGGTGCGTATGGAGTGGCACCGCCAGGTGAGTCCCGCGCCGGCTGCGGCAACCTTCGCCGACGTGCCCGCAGGCCACCTGTTCTTTCAGCACGTCGAGGCTCTCGCAGCCTCCGGGATCACCGGCGGCTGCGGTGGCGGCGCCTACTGTCCCAACGCGCCGGTCACCCGTGGCCAGATGGCTGTCTTTCTGGCCAAGGCTCTCGGTCTGCATTGGGGCGACTTCTAGCCGCGACGCAACCGGCCGATGGCGATGGCGGCCGGATTTCGCAATGTCGTGGCTCACATGTACGAGCAGCTCGACATGGCGCGAGTCCACCACGCGGCGAGCGAGGGACCACAGGACCTGAGGGCGTTCCTGCGCGCCCTGAGTGAGCACCTTCGCACACGACCGTGAACGTGCCGCCCACCTGACCCGATAGCGCTCTCCACAGCGCAAAGTTCCCTGCACGGCCGTGCAGGAGACCGTCCCGAACGAGTCGTGTAGCGCTCAGAACCCGCACCAACGTGCGGCTATCCGACGCCGCGAGCATCTCGTACGTTGCGGTTGGAAGGAGGCGCGGCATGACTCGACTCTCATTCTCCAGACTCGCTGTTCTGGCCTCGGTTGTTGGGGGCCTGGGGCTCTTGATGGCAAATGCCTACGGGGCGCGGCCGAGCCAGGCCGAGGGCTTGACCCGTGAGCAGCTGGCGAGCCTGTACCCCAGTTTCGCGGGCGTCCAGTTCCAGCCGCCCGCTTGCGTGGCGGGCCAGGAGATGTTCGACGACGTGCCGGCCTCGAACCAGTTCTGCCGATGGATCGAGGAGCTGGCCCGCCGTGGCATCACCGCCGGCTGCACGGCCGATCTGTACTGCCCCAACAGCCCCGTCACCCGCGCCCAGATGGCGGCGTTTGTGGTCAAGGCGACGGAGTCCTGCCCGACGCTCGACCCGACGGACGAGATGGTGCGCATCGGCGGGGTGTGCATCGACAAGTACGAGGCGTCGATCTGGGACGCGCCGGTGGGCGGCAGTCAGATCACCGGTCCGCTCCCCTGCAGCCTCACAGGTCAGGACTGCGACAACATCTACGCCCGCTCGGTCGCCGGAGTGCAACCGCGGGGCAGCATCACCTGGTTCCAGGCGCAAGCGGCGCTGGCTAATGTTGGCAAGCGACTACCGACGAACGCCGAGTGGCAGCTGGCGGTGCTGGGCACACCGGATCCCGGCGATAGCCCGGGGCCGGATGACTGCAACACAAGCTCTTTGGGCACCGAGCTTACCGGCGGGCGGGCGAACTGTGTCTCCCGCTGGGGTGTTCACGACATGGTGGGGAACCTGTGGGAGTGGGTGGCCGACTGGGACGAGCAGGCGGCGTTCACCTGCGGCAGCTGGCTGCCGAACGGCTTTAGCGACGACTGCACCCTCGTGGGCCGCGCCGACGGCGACCCGCCGCGCCGCCAGCCGGGCGCCTTCGCCCGTGGAGGCTACTGGGACGACGGCACGAATGCAGGACCGTTTGCGGTCGCCAGCCACGCCCAACCCTCCGGCTCGGGCGGGGTCTTCGGCTTCCGCGGCGCCCGCTGATCGCTCGGCAGTTCGGTCGCGGCGAGACGATAGAACCCTGCATATCTATGCGGGGAAAAGCCCCGGACGGGCCGCGCAGAACTCGGAAACCGCACCAGCGTGCGGCTTTCCGCGACCGGTGAGACACCGTAGCGTGTCTGTGGATGCTGAAGAGGAGGTGTCCATGAGCAAGCGCACCGTGAAGCTGGGCGATCGTGGAGCGCGCGTCCGTCGCCTGCAGGAGGCCCTGGTCGAAGCGGGGCTCAGCCGGCTCGCGGTCGACGGCTCGTTCGGGCGGCCGACCGAGGCGGCGCTGCGCAAGTTTCAGGTCGCCGTAGGGCTCCCGTCGACAGGGGTCCTCGACACGCGCACCGCGGCAAGCCTCGCCAAGCTACCGCCGTCGGAGGCGCCGCCGCTGCTCTATCGCAATCCGGCGAATCCGCACCAGCGCCATCTCCTCCCCGACGATCGCCCACCAGGCAGACGAGGAGGGAGCTGAGCATGGGCGAGCACATCTGGCAGGACGTACCCAAGCCACGGGCGCTCGGCGGCGGGCGCTACCGGCCGCGCTGGAACTCCGTGGCGCTGTTTTTCAACTTCACAGACGAGAACCGGCCCGACGACTACCAGGAAACTTCCGTCCAGGCGGTGCGGGCGTGGCTCGACCAGGGGGGCGCGCCCGCCATTCCGCCGGTGAGCGAGTTCATGGCGAACCACTGGGGCACGCTGTCGTACGGCAAGTTCGCCTTCGGCCTCGTCACACCGACCCGCTCGGGAGAGGCGCTCATCCCCCGCCTCAGAGTACCCAAAGACGACAAGGGCAATCCGGATCCGCACGACTACGTCGGCCTCATGCGACAGTGGATCGCCCGCGGACGGGAGGAGGTATGGCGGGCCGCGGGAAGCCTCGAGAAGGAAGGGCGGCGCTTCATCCCGTCGATCGTCCTCGTCCACCGGTACTGGAGCGGCGCTTGGGCCTGGGGAGGATGGACGCAGACCTTGGGTGGGGTCGAATACGAGATCGGTCGCATCACCCACATGCCCTATTACCTGACTTTCGTCGGCGACGATCCGGAGATCGATCCGCCCGAAGTACCTCCCCACCGGGCACGCACTTTCTGGCAGACGCTTGCCCACGAGTATGCCCACAACTTCCTGGACTTCGGCGACCTGTACGGCCCTTCCGGCTGCACCGGCTACTGGGACCTCCTCGGCGACCACAACGTAGCCGGCCGCATGTCCGAGGTCTCAGCGGTCCACAAAGCACGTGTCGGGTGGTTGCGGTTCCGGCGCGTCATCCAGGGACCACATGCCGAAGATCAGGAGCTCTCCCTTCGGCCGTATACCACGACGGGGGACGCCATCAAGATCGTGCCCGATCCGCGGCTCAACCCCCACGAGTATTTCGTGCTCGAGTATCGGAGACGCACCGGCGACGAGCTCTGGGTGCCCGATCGCGGCGTCGGCGAGCGTGGCCTTCTCATCACCCACTTCAACGATCGCCTGGATCTGCCGCCGACCTGGCTCAACCGCGAGTGCCCCTACTTCGATCCGGAATTCGCCGACTTCTCGGACCGCGGGACCGCACTCTGGACGGGCTGGGACCGTCTGGACGGCGTCCTCTTCACCGGGACGAGCGGCCGCGACCGCTTCACCCCCGAGTCGCAACCGTCGAGCGCTCTGTATGGTCCGCGACGCTCGGGTGTCCACATCACGGCGATCCGGGTGCGGCCGGAGCGGGTGACGTTCCGGGTACGGATCGATCTTCGGCCCGCTCGACGTCCCGGCACCGTCCAAGCCGTGGTGGGGAGCTGGCTGTGCGGCGATACCGATCGCGGCGTCGCCGGCCGATTCACCACACCCGCCCCTGGGGCGGGCGCCCAGATCGCCATGCGCAACGGCCGATCCCTCGCCCTGCTGCACCATGGCCAGGGGCAGTGGCTCGTGCACGCCCGTCAGCACCTCGAGGCAGGAGGTTGGTCGCTGCGCACACATCAAGTCCATCGCGTCGGCGACTTCGACGGCGACGGGCACGATGAGATCTTCGCCCGCACGACCGCCGGCAGGCTGCGCATGGCGGTGCTGAAGTGGGGCAACGGCGGGTTCACGCCAATCGCCTCGGCTGCCACCAGAGTCGGCGCCTGGGCGCTTCCTGCCGACGCGCATTCGCTGCCCGCCAACCTCGACGGTCGTGGGCACTCCGTCGTCCAGTTCGCCGGCGACCGCGCCGCCGTGCTGCGGCTGGCCAACGGATCGTTCTCCGTGGCCGGCATCCAGTCGCCGTGGATCGACCGCTGGTTCCTGCGCCCGAACGACCATCGTTCGGTCGGCCGCTTCACCCAGGCGAAGCTGGACGAGATCGTCCTGCGCAGCGACAACTGGCTCGGGCTGCTCGGCTGGAACTCCGGGGAGCAGAGGCTGCGGCTGCGCTCGATCCAGGAGGACCGCGTCGACGACTGGGACCTGGCACCCACGGACCGCCATACCGTTGGGGACTTCGACGGCGACGGGCTGGACGAGATCTACATTCGCTCGGCCGGTTGGGCCGGTGTGCTCAAGTGGACCGGCGACCGGTTCAGCGTCGCCTGGATCCGCCGTGCGGATATCGTCCACTGGCTCGACGGCGGCGACCCGCCATCGCTCGCGCTGGCCGCCAACGATTCGTTCCAGGCGGCGCGGCTCTTCCCCGAGCGCGACACGGTGCTCCACCGCGCGGGGTCGACGTTCTCGGTGCTGAGCTGGGAGGAAGGCGAGATGCGCCTGCGCCAGCAGCTCGCCTCGCCGTTCCACGGTAGGTGGACCCTTGGATCGACCGATCGGTTGCTCATCGGCGACTTCCACGGCGTCGGCCCCGACGTCGCCGACTCCATGCAGGACTACATCCAGGACGGGATCGACGACATCTTCCTCCACGCCGGCCGCGGCACCGCCATGTTGGGGGCCCACCATGTCCCGGACGACAACAGCCCCGGTGGCGTGCAGGACTTCTTCGGTCTCACCTGGGTTTCAGGCCGGACATTGCTACCGCAGCGCTAGACATCGTCACGATGGAGGCGAAGATCCAGGCGGTGTTACAGTCACGTGGATAGCCGGTCGACCCACAATGACCCACGATCCATGATCCATGAGTAGACCGTTTCTCAGCGGCCCGAGCCGGCTGGAGCCGACGCCGCCTGAGGTGTTCTTCAACCGGCGTCAGTTCGTGGCCGGCGCGGCGGTGGGAGCGGCGGCGCTGAGCTGTGTCGGCCGCGCGGCGCTCTCGGCGAGCGAGCCCAAGCTGCTCGAGCCTCCCTTGAAGCGGCCTCAGGTGTTCCCCGCGGAGCGCAACGCCGCCTACGGCCTGCCCACGGCGATCGCACGCAAGGAGTTGACCCCGCGCGAGGTGGCCGCCAGCCACAACAACTTCTACGAGTTCCTGCCCGGCAGGGGAGGCCCGGTCTGGAAAGAGACTGGCGCGTTCGAGGTCGAGCCCTGGAAGGTCGAAGTGGCCGGCGAGTGCCACAAGCCACAGACGTTCGACCTCGACGACCTCTCCAACATCAATCCCAACATCCCCCACCCGCGCTGGAGCCAGAGCGAATCCTTCTGGCTCGACACCGAAGAGCGCTTCCCCACGCCCCTATTCAACGGCTACGCCGACCAGGTCGGCAAGCTCTATCCCGACGAGCCGACCACACCGCAGGCCCCGCTGCGCCCGGGCCAGACCGCCCGCTGAGCCCTGCCAGGGCGTTTCCGGGTAGGTACCCCTGCATGTTCGTGCGGGCTGCGGCCGCAATGGCGGTCCGCGGCGCCTCGGAACCGCCCGAACATGCGGCCGCTCAGCGGCGCCCGTCCTACGTACTTGCTGTTGAACGGCGCCCATCGAGCGCCGGCACGAGAACGGCAGGACACAACCATGGCTCGGTGCACCTCTATCGTCACGACTTCCACTTTCCTGGCGCTCGCGATGGCGCTTCCGGCGGCGGGTGCGGACATCACCCTGACCCTGGCCAACGACGCGTTGGCGCCGCGGGGGCACGTGGATGACCTCTACACGGCGGACACCCAGCTCGCCGTCCACCTGGGACGCTACCGCCTGCAGCTCGGCGAACGGATGTTCACCGATCGCGATCGGGATCTGCGCTTCGACGAGACCACCTTCGAGATCTCCCGCCCGCTGCCGCGCTTCGGCCGCTGGCGCGTCGAGGTGGGATTGGGAGCGCTGCACGTCGGGCGCGGCCTGCTCGGCGCCAGCACCCAGAACGCCGTGCACCGGCTGATCGGCAACAGCGTAGTGGATCTCGAATATGCGGCCGACCACGACCTCTACGGCAGGGCCCGCGTGGACGTCTGGCGCCCGCTGGTCGAGCGCGCCGCCGTCGACCTGAGCCTGCACGCCTCGGCCACGCTGGCGCCCGGCCTCGACAGCCACGCTCGCGTGGGCCTGCACGCCGAGCGGGCGCTGCCGGCGGGTGTCAGCGCCTTCGCCGGGGTGGCCACCCTCGCCCATCGCGTCGAGACTGAACTCCTCGACACGGTCATTGCCGACCGCGGGATGGCCTGGAACCTCGGAGTCGCGTGGCGCGACCTCTCCCTCGGCTACGCCTACAACCTATACGGCACCGACACGGGCCACCTGATGCTCGGCTACAGGTTCACGCGCCCAGAGTTCCGCAGAGCCCGCGCCCGCAACGAGGCGACGGCTACACCCCCCACGTCCTCCCGAAGTCATACGTCAGGCGTGCGTAGTAGAGGGCACCGTTGAAGCCGAACGGCGAGTACTGGCTGTAGAGGTTGCCGACACCGCTGCGAGCCCCCCGGTTTTCGTCCGGGAACTCGTCGAGGACATTCTGGCCGCCGAGGACGAGGCCCACCTGCTCGGTGAGCTGGTAGGCCGCCTCGAGATCGACCAGGTACTCGTCGCCGTAGACCTGGACGTCTTCGGAGTCGAACCACTTGTCGTAGTAGCTCAGCCGCGCCAGGAACCGCCAGCGTCCCACTCCGTGGTTTGCGGTGAGAGCCGCCCGGTTCTCGGGCAGGGCCTCCTGCAGCTCTCGGATGCGGGTCTCGTCGAGCGTCTCAGGGTTGAACTGCGCCACGTCGGTCTCGGTGTGATTGAGCAGGAGGCTGAAATGCGTGTTGCCGCCCAGCGCGCGGGGCGCATACGTCGCCACGATGTCGATACCCTGCGTCTCGGTGTCGAAGTCGTTGGTGAAGAAGCGGAAGTTCTCCAGGTTCGCGGCACTCGTGATGCCCTCGGCGACGAGCTGATCGACCTCCTCCTGGGTCAGCGAGAAGTTCTGCGACAGCGAGAGCCGATCGCTCACATCGATGCGGAAGAGATCGGCGGTGAGGGTGAACGGACCTTGCTCGAAGACCGCTCCCAGGCTGAGGTTCTCCGACTCTTCTGCCTCGAGCGGCCTGCCGCCGCGTAGCTGGGCGACCCGGGAGCTGGACGGGATCGTGCCGTTGTTGACCAGCTCCATCTGCACCAGGTCGAACTCGGTGCTCACGTTGAAGGCGTTGGACTGGCCGGGCGTGGGCGCCCGGAAGCCTGTGCTCACGCTGCCGCGCACCTGGAACAGCGGAGTGAAGCGATAGCGGCCCGAGATCTTGCCATTGGTGGTGGTGCCAAAGTCCTCGAAGTCCTCGACGCGCACGGCCAGGCCGTAGCTCCACCCCAGATCGGCGGCGACGCGCTCGAGGTCGCCGTAGACAGCCCAGTTGCTGCGGCTCCAGGTGCCGGCCGCGATGTCGCTGAACCCCGGGAAGCCGTTGGAGGCGGAGCTGAAGCCCTGGGCCGCCAGCGGCCCGATGTCGAACGACTCGATCTGGCCGATGCCGATCTCGAACTCCTCGTCCCGCCACTCGACACCGCCGGCGAGATGGGTCCTCTCGCCGAGCACGTAGGAGACGTCGAAGTTGGCGTTCAAGTCCTGCTGCTTGTAGAGGCCCGGGTCGAAGGTGGTCGGCGTGTCCGGTCCGAGCGAGGCGTTGACGGTGTTGCTGATGAAGAAGTCGACCTCGTTGGAGCCGCCGCTGACGCTGAAGTCCCAAGTGAAGCGATCGGTCACCTGCCCACGCAGGCCGGCGACGATCCCGATGTCTTCGACGTCGCCGCCGAACTGGGGCGTGAAGCCGCCGGGGAAGAGCTCCTGGAAGGAGAAGCAGTTCGGGTTGGCGACCACCTGGGCCAGTGCCTCGGCGTCGGGCACGTTGTCGGTGATGGTCACCGTCGGGCAGTTGGCCGACCCGTCGAGCACGCCGTCCCGGGCGTCCAGCATGTCGCCGATGAGCAGGGTCTCGCCTCCATCGTTGCTGAACACCGCGTCGCGCGTGTTCGGGTTGCGGTAGAAGAAGCCGCCGGTGACGGTCTTGGCCGCGTAGTTGGCGTAGCCGTAGAAGTGCTTGTCCTGCCCCACCGGGTGCCCGAAATTGCCCCACAGCTTGATGTCGTCCTCGATGTCCGGAGAGCCCCAGACCTGCGCCGGGTCGCGCACGTTGGTGTTGCCCGCGGCGATCAGGGCGGCGGCGTCGTCACGCTGGACGCTGCGGCTCGTCGCCTGCGAGCCGCCGACCGCGGCGCTCAGATTGGCGAAGCCCTCCTCGCCCCACGGCAGCCCGATGTTGCCGGCGACCGAGACGGCCTCCCCGTCTCCCGCAGTGTAGGCACCGGTCCGCACCTCGATGCTGCCGCCCCTCCGGGCATCCTTGAGCTGGAAGTTCAGGACGCCGGCGATGGCGTCAGAGCCGTATTGTGCCGAGGCGCCGTCGCGCAGCACTTCGGCCCGATCGAGCGCGATCGCGGGGACCATCGAGACGTCGGGGCCCTGCGCCCCGTCGGCGACCCCGTTGCCCAGCCAGTAGATGACCGCGGCGCGGTGGCGCCGCCTGCCGTTGACCAGCATCAGGGTGTGATCGGGCGCCAGATTGCGCAGGTTGGCGGGTCTCACGACCGTCGCCGCGTCACTGATCGGCTGCGAGTTCACGTTGTAGGAGGGGGCCAGGTTGCGCAGCAGGTTGCTCAGATCGGTGTCCCCCTGCTGCGCGATCTCCTGGGCCGAGATCACATCGACGGGCACCATGGAGTCGGTGCGCGACCGCGGCTGGGCGCGGCTGCCGACGACGACGATCTCCTCGCCGAAGACGACCTCCTCTTCCCCGGCCTCTTGATCGGCCTCTTCCTGCTCGGCCTCCTCCTGGTTGTCTGCGGTCTCGCCAGTCTCCGGCGGCTCCGTCTCCTGCGCGCCCACCCCCGGTGTGGGGCCGACCGACAGCACGAGCGCCAGCCCGAGGGCCGGCAATGCCACTCCTCGACTCCTTGAACGCATACGCACCTCCTTGTAAGGGAGACCTCCTTCGCCCGCCCAGCCTATCAGCCAAAGAGGATCGGTTGTCTAGGCTACGCGTCCGGCGCTAGGAATCGGAAGCGTCGGAGGCCAGGAGCTTCTCGACGCGGGCGATCACCATCTCCAGGGCGGCGCGGTTCTCGCCGCCCTCGGGGACGATGACGTCGTAGAGCGGCACCTCGACCGCGTGACCGGCCTTCAATGCCTCGACGTGGCGGATCAGCAGCTCGGTGTCGAGGGAGGCCGGATGGTCGAAGTTGTGCGCCAGCGGGTCGACGGAGCCGTGCCGGGAGGTCATGCAGACTCGTCCCAGGCGCCGGCCGGCTGTGGAGCGCCGAGCATCTTCAGATACGCCGAGAGCTGCCCGCGATGGTGGGCCTCGTGCTCCAACATCCCCACCAGGAACTCCCACAGCGGCCCCTCGAACCCGGCCAGCGGATGCCTGAGGCGTCTCTCGCCGAGTGCCGCGTCGGGGATCTCGGAGAGCCGGCGTTCGGTCTCCGCCGAGATCTCGCTCCACCGCGCCAGGCACTCCTCCACGGTGGTGCCGTATTTGGGGTTGTGCGCGGTCTCGAGATTCCGCGGGCGAAACGCGGTCATGCGCTCGACGCCGGGCGGCTCCGGCATGGCGAACGGGTCGAAGCTCTCTCCCCGAGCTCCGTGCACGATCATGCGGGTCCAGAAGATCTCCGCCTGCATCAGATGCCGTATCAGGTCGCCGCAGGAGAACGCCCCTTCGGCAGGCGCCCAGTCGAAGTGCTCCGGCGGCACGGCCTCGACGATGCCCCGGGTCCACCCCCGCTGGCGCCGGAAATGGCGTAGGAACTCCTGGATCGTGTTCATCTGTCAACTCGTCGGCCCGACGCTACCTCACGAGGGCGGTCAGCTCCGCAAGAGACTGGATCGTGGCGTCAGGCCTCGGACCCTGCCGATGCGCGCTCTGCAGCCACACCGTGTACACGCCCGCGGCAAGGCCGGCGGTGACGTCGCTCGCCCGGCGATCGCCCACCATCCAGGTCCGCCGCGGCGGGACATCCAGCGCGCTCATGGCCGAGCGCAACATGGCCGGCGACGGCTTGCGGCTGCCTTCGTCGTAGCTGAAGCGCGCGTCCTCGAGGTAGCGCCACAGTCCCGCCCGCTTGAGGATGCGCTGGTAGAGGACGCCGGGAAGGGGCACGTTCGAGACCAGCCCAACGCGGACGCCGCGCCGCCGCAGGTGCTCCAGCGCCTCTCCCGCCCCCGCGGCCGCTTGCAGTCCCTCGGCGTACGGCTCGAACCAGGTGCGCAGGAAGTCGAGGGTGCGCCCGCGGGCGCCGGTGGCGCGACGCAGGCGCTGGAAATGGGGATCCCAGCTCGCCTCGTGTCCGCGCTCGTAGCGGCGCTCGTACTCCGCCTGCCAGGGACGGAAGAGGAGGCGCTCGAGATCGTCGAGCCCGAGCCGGCCGCCGCGATCCCGCAACATCCCCAGCAAGGCCCTGCGGCCGCGGAAATCCGCCTGCGACTGCGGCAGCCCTTGGGTGCCCGCCATGGACAACAGTACCCCGCCCATGTCGAACAGGATGGCCGCCGGCGGATGCAGGCCGGACAGCTCGCCCCTGACCCCTGATCCCTGACCCCTGGGCGGGCGGGCGGGACCGGCCATCAGGTCTGGCACCCGGGACAGTAGAACGTGCTGCGTCCCGACTGGACGACGCGCCGGATCGCGCGGCCGCAGCGGGGACACGGCTCGCCTTCGCGACCGTAGACCGCCAGCGAGACCTGGAAATAGCCGCTCTCGCCGTTGCCGTCGGCGAAGTCGTTGAGCGTGGTCCCCCCTTGGCGGATGGCGTCCTCCAGCACCTCGCGCACAGCCGCGGCCAGCCGCTCCCAGCGCGGCCGCGCGATGCGGGCGACCGACCGCCGGGGGTGGATGGAGGCCCGGTGCAGGGCCTCGCAGGCGTAGATGTTGCCGACGCCGACGACCGCGGTCGCGTCCATGAGCAGGCCCTTGACCGGTCCGCGGCGGCGCTCGGCGATGGCGGCGAGCCGCATGCCATCGAACGACGCCTCCAGCGGCTCGGGGCCGAGGTGGCGGAAATGGCGGTCGGCGGGAAGCCGCGAGCTGGCCAGCAACAGTGCCAGCCCGAACCGCCGCGGGTCGCGCAGCCGCAGCCGTCCCCCGTTGTCGAGATCGAGGGCCAGGTGCTCGTGCGGCTCGGGCGCGCTCGCCCGCGGCGCCCAGGTGAGCCGGCCGCTCATGCCGAGGTGGAAGACCAGAGTGCGGTCGCGCTCGAGCTCGACCAGGAGGTATTTGGCGCGCCGCCCCAGCCGCTCGATGCGGCGCCCCGGCAGCTCCCGCGCGAAGCGGGCGCGGGCCACCGGTTCGCGCAGCCTCCCGTCGCGCACCAGCACGTCGACGATGCGCCGCCCCTCGAGCCGCGGCACCAGCGTCCGCCGCACGATCTCGATCTCCGGCAGCTCGGGCATGCCGCGGCGTCAGCTCCCCACTGCCGCCATCAGGGCCACCATCGCAGCCTCCGGGAGGTCACTGTCCCCCTTGAGGCGGCGTTCGGTCTCCAGCACACGCCACGGCAGCAGGCGGGCGCGCTCGGAGCCGAGCCGCGAGGCGGCCAGGTAGGCGCGGTGGAGCCGGTACGGGTGTTGACCGGCGATCGGATTGGGCAGACCGCCGGGCAGGTCTGCCTGCAGCCGCGGCGCGATGCGCGCCTTGAAGCGCCCGTAGTTGGCCTCCCCCCGCGGCACCCCGGTCAGGTCGAGCAGGCCGGCGACGGCGGTCAGGTTGCGGCAGGTGCCGGCGAGCAGGCCGAAGAACGACAGGCGCGCGGCGAGCGGATCGTCGGCGCCGCGCAGCGCCCGCTCGCTGCGCTCCAGCGCCTCCTCCATCCGTCCGCCGCCGAGGCTGTCCAGGATCTGCCAGACGTCCTCCTCGCCGCGGTCGGCGACCACCCTCTCGACCGTCTCGCGGTCGACCACCTCGCCGCCTGTCAGGGTCGCGAGCTTGCGATATTCGGCGGCGAAGCGGGAGGCGGAGTCGGCCGACGCCCGCGGGTCGCCGCCGTATCCGCCGCCCGAGCCGCCGCTGGTGCGCAACGTGCGGCGGGCGAGCTCGCGGGTCGCCGCGCCGTCCAGGCGCGTCCCGGTCTCGCGCGCGAGCTCCGCCGCCAGCGCCTCGAGACCGTCCCACGAGCCGCGCCGGCCGGCCGCGACCTCCCCCACCGCCACGCTGGTCCCGCGCTCTTCGAGCGCCGTCACGAGAGGATGATCGCCGGCCACGTCGCGCTCGGCCAGCACCAGGGCATGCCCTTCCGGAAGGCCGCGCTCCAGCACGCGTCCCAGCTCCGCGAGCTCGGAGTCGTCCCAGCCCTGGATCTCGTCTTCGCGGGCGGCCGCGAGCAGGCCGGCGAGCTGCTCCCGGAGGTCGGTGATCTGCCGGCTACCCCGCCGCCGCGCCCGCCCTCCCGGTCGCTTCGCGCCCTGCAGGGCCGGGTCCGGGAGCTGCCGGATCACCTGCTCCGGGTCACCCGCGGCGGGGTCGATGCGATGCAGCCGCAGCGCCTGCAGCAGGCGTCCCGCGGCCTGGCGCGCCGCCCCGTCCAGCCCAGCCGCCGCATCGATGGGCAGGACCTCGGCCACTTCGTCGATCAGCGCCGCCACCGCTCCCGCGTCCGCCAGGGCGGCCGACTCGACCACCACCAGGACGCGCCCGCCGCCGAACAGCGAGTAGGTCCGCAGATCTCCGAGCAGCGGCGACAGGCGCGGAGGCCGATGCCGCACCTCCACAGAACCCCCGCTCCGCCCGGCGATCGCCTCCGCCAGACGTTTCGCCGCCGGCTCCGCCAGCACCGTCTCCCCGCGAACGAGATAGACCGGCCCGGTCTCGCCGCGCCCGACGCGATCGATCAGGGACTGGAGAGGATCCGGCATTGGTAGATCCTTACTGCCTCCCCGCCGTTTGGCGAGGGTTGAAGTCAAGACCCCCTTTCAAACCGTGCATGCGGATTTCCCGCACACGGCTTACGGGTGGCCGCTCGGGTCGCGGCATTACG
>JBOGJI010000341.1:0-30636 GCA_050747865.1 Thermoanaerobaculia bacterium | reverse complement strand
AAGGACCTCGGCGTCCGCTCGGTGGACGTGCTGGTCAAGGGCCCCGGCGCCGGCCGCGAGTCGGCGATCCGGGCGCTGCAGGCGGCGGGGATCGAGGTCAAGTCGATCAAGGACGTCACCCCCATCCCGCACAACGGCTGCCGGCCGCGTAAGCGGCGCCGGGTGTAGAGAAAATCGATCACGCGGGACGCCGGAACCCGGGTGTGCCGGGCTCGCGTCCCGACGTCTTCCAGAGTCGAAGTCCCCGTAGCGTCGGGGAGAGGACGTAAGGAGAGAAACCAGTGGCCAGATACACGGGATCCGTCTGCCGGCTCTGCCGCCGGGAGCGGATGAAGCTGTTCCTGAAAGGGGACCGCTGCTTCAAGGAGAAGTGCGCCATCGAGCGCCGCGGCTACCCGCCGGGGCAGCACGGGCAGCGGCGGGGCCGCCGCATGCAGGGGTACGGCATCCAGTTGCGCGAGAAGCAGAAGGTCAAGCGCATCTACGGAGTGCTGGAGAGCCAGTTCCGCACCTATTTCAAGGAGGCGGATCGGCGCAAGGGCATCACCGGCGAGAACCTTCTGGTCATGCTCGAGCGGCGGCTCGACAACGTCGTCTTCGCCCTCGGCTTCGCCTCTTCCCGGGCCCAGGCCCGGCAGCTGGTGCGCCACGGGCACATCCAGGTGGACGGACGCAAGACCACCATCCCCTCGTACCAGGTGCGCCAGGATCAGACCGTGTCGGTGAAGGAGAAGAGCCGCAAGAACGACTTCATCCGCCAGAGCCTGGACACGGTCCGCGGGCGTGGAGTTCCGGCCTGGCTGGAGCTGGACGCCGACAACTACACCGGACGCGTGGTGGCGTTGCCCACCCGTGAAGACATCAAGCTCCCCATCGAAGAGCAACTCATCGTGGAGCTGTACAGCAAGTAGGAGTATTCGGAGGAGTCATCATGCGTTGGAAGGGATTTCAAAGACCGAAGAGCGTGGAGATCGACGGCGAGTCGCTGACCCCGACCTACGGGAAGTTCATTGCCCAGCCGTTGGAGCGCGGCTTCGCCACCACCATCGGCAACGCCATGCGGCGCTGCTTGCTCTCGTCGATCGAGGGAGCCGCCGTCACCGCGGTCCAGATCGAAGGAGTGCTGCACGAGTTTTCGTCCATGCCGGGCGTGGTCGAGGACGTGACCGACGTCATCCTGAACTTGAAGGGCATCCCGCTCAAGCTGCACGGCGACGAGGCGCGGGTCATCACCCTCGAGGCCAGAGGCGCGGGGGACGTGACGGCCGGGCAGTTCAATGCCGACCCGCAGGTGGAGATCTGCGATCCGGACGCTCCGATCGCGACCCTCAACGAGGAGGGTGTGCTCAAGCTCCAGGCTCGCGTGGCCCTGGGGCGCGGTTATGTGAGTGCGGAGAAGAACTTCGACGAGAGCATGGGGATCGGCTGGATTCCCGTCGACTCGGTGCACTCGCCCGTCAAGCGGGTCAACTACCGCGTCGAGGCCGCCCGCCTGGGCCGCACCACCGACTACGAGCGCCTGATCCTGGAGATCTGGACCAACGGGACGGTGAGCCCCGATGAGGCGCTGTCGCTGTCAGCGTCGCTGCTGCGTGAGCACCTCGCCATCTTCGTGCAGGCGCCGGAGGAGATCGGTGCGGGCGTCGAGGCGGAGGGCGAGGCCTCGCCGATGGACGAGCTGCTGGCGCGCACCGTCGACGAGCTGGACCTCGAGACGCGGACCCTGAACAGCCTCAAGAACGCCAACATCCTGACCTTGCGCGATCTGATCGCGCGGTCCGAAGGCGAGGTCCTGGAGACCAAGGGCTTCGGTCAGAAGTCCCTCGAAGAGGTGCAGACCGTGCTCGCCGATCTGGGGCTGAAGCTCGGCATGCAGCCGGGCAGCGGGGCGTAATCGTGAGGCACAATGTTCACGGCCGGAAGCTCGGCCGCACCACGTCGCACCGGCAGGCCCTGTTTCGCAATCAGCTCGCCTCGCTGGTAGAGCACGGGCGGATCGTCACCACCCTGGCCAAGGCCAAGGAGCTCAGGCCCATTGCCGAGAAGGTGGTCACGCGCGGCCGCACCGGCACGATACCGGCGCGCCGCTGGGTGCGCCGCTGGCTGCCGGACCGCGCCCACGTCTCCAAAGTCTTCGACGAGATCGCCCCCCGGTTCACCGACCGGCCCGGAGGCTACCTGCGGGTCGTCAAGCTCGGCCCAAGGAACAGCGACGGCGCCGAGATGGCCGTGCTGGAATTCGTCGAATAGCCCTGCCCTCCACCCAGGGATCAGGGTTCAGGGGGTCAGGGACGAGAGGAACACCCCTGACCCCTGACCCCTGACCCCTGACCCCTCTTCCCCAGTGCGGAGGTCACGCTTGTGCGGCCTTCCGTCCTTCCGCCTCGGCGATCAGCTTGTCCTGGACCTGTTTCGGCACTTCCTCGTAGTGGGAGAGCTCCATCTGGAAGCGAGCCCGGCCCTGGGTCATCGAGCGCAGCGTGGGCTCGTAGTCGAGCATCTCCGCCAGCGGCACCGTGGCCTTGACGATCTGCTGCCCGTCCCGGGTCTCCATCCCCTGCGGCCGGCCCCGGCGCTGGGAGAGATCGCTGATGACGTCCCCGGTGTGGTCTTCCGTGGTGACGATCTCGACCGCCATCATCGGCTCGAGCAGTACCGCGGCGGCGCGCGCCATGGCGTCCTTGAACGCCAGGGAGCCGGCGATCTTGAAGGCCATCTCCGAGGAGTCGACCTCGTGGTACTGCCCGTCCAGCAGGCGCACCCGGAGGTCGACCACCGGATTTCCGGCTAGATAGCCCTTGCGGCAGGCTTCCTCGATTCCCTTGCGCACCGCCGGGCGGTATCCCTGGGGGATCGCGCCGCCGTAGATCTCATCCACGAAGTCGAAGCCTTCGCCGCGCGCCAGAGGCTCGAGCTTGACCTTGCAGTCGGCGAACTGACCCCGCCCCCCGGTCTGCTTCTTGTGACGTCCGTGGCCTTCCGCGGCGCGGCGGATGGTCTCGCGATAGGGCACGCGCGGCGGATGCAGGATGACCTCCACCTTGTACCGCTTCTTGAGCCGCGCCACCGCGATCTCGACGTGGAGCTGGCCGGTGCCGGAGATCAGGAACTCACCGGTCTCCGGGTCGCGCCCGACGTGCAGCGTCGGGTCCTCGTCCATCAGGCGCTCGAGGGCGTCGCCAATCTTCTCCTCGTCCCCCTTGGACTTGGGCTCCACCGCGAAGGCCATGGCGGGCGGCCGGATCTCGATCCAGCCGAGGTGTACTGGCGCCCCCTTGTCGGTGAGGCTGTCGCCGGTCCGCGTGTGATGGAGCTTGGCGACCGCGCCGATGTCGCCGGTGACCAGCCGGGGGGTACCCTCGCCGTGTTTGCCCTGGACGTGCAGCAGGGTGCCGAGCTTCTCCTGTTCCTCGGCGCGCACGTTCCAAGCGCTGGAGTCCGAGGTGAGGGTCCCGCGGACCACCCGCATCAGGGAGAGCTTGCCGCTGAAGGGGTCGTTCAGCGTCTTGAACACCAGCGCCGCGGCGGCTCCGTCGCCCTCCGCAGCCACTTCCGCGGGTTCGCCGCCGATGGTGTGGGCCGCGAAGACGGGCCGCGCCACCGGCGACGGCAGCGCGTCGACGATGAGATCGAGCAGCGGCGCGACGCCGATGTTGTGGGCAGGGCATCCGCAGGTGATGGGGAAGACCCGTCGCGCCGCCACCGCCTTGGCGAGGCCCGCCCGCAGCTCGTCGGCGGTGAGAGTCCCCGCCTCGAAGTAGCGCTCCATGAGGGTGTCATCGTTTTCGGCCACCAGCTCCACCAGCCGGGTGCGCGCCGCCGCCGCGCGCTCTGACAGATCTTCGGGGATCTCCCGCGCCTTCCCCTGACCGTTCCCGTCGCGCTCGAACTCCCATGCCTTCTCGGCAATCAGATCGACGACGCCCGCGAACTCCGCCTCGCGCCCCAGGGGGAGCTGTACCGGCACCATCGCGCGGTCGAAACCTTCCGCCAGCGCCGCGACCACGCGATCGAAATCGGCCCGCTCGCGATCCATCATCGTCAGGTGCACCACCAGCGGCACGCCGACCTGACCGGCGAACTCCCACACCCGCTCGGTCACCACCTCGATGCCGGCGACCGCGTTGACGCACAGCACGGCTGCATCAGCCGCCCGCATCGCCCCTCGCGTCTCCGCGAAGAAGATGCCGTAGCCCGGACAGTCCAGCAGATTCACCTTGTGGCCCCGCCAGGGCGTGTAACAGGCCGCCATCCCGATCGAGATGCGGCGCTCGATCTCCTCGGGATCGAAGTCGGTGACCGTGTTGCCGTCGTCGACCCGAGCCATCCGGTTCACCGCCCCGCCGGCATACAGCAGCGCGTTCGCCAGTGTGGTCTTCCCGGTGTCGCTATGACCCGTCAGGGCCAGATTGCGGATCCGTTCGGGACCATCTACCTGCATCCGGAATCCTCCATATCTCTAAGGGAATCCGCAATATAGCACAGCGATCACAGCACTTCGACCGGGCCGAATCGTTCGAGCTGGGGGCGGAGGTCCGCTGCCGGGCCGACGGCGACGACGGCGCAGGAGTCGGGGTGGAGATGGCGGCGGGCGGCGTCGAGGACCTGGTCGGGGGTGACGGCGCGGTGGAGGGACTCGAAGCGCTCGAAGTAGTCGAAACCGAGGTCGAAGACCGCCAGGGCGGCGAGCTGGGAAGCAATGTCCTCGACGGTCTCGAAGCGCTGCGGCACCACACCGACCAGGAAATCGCAGGTGTCGCGCAGCTCCTCGTCGGGCGGCGGTTCCTGGCGCAGCTTCTCCATCTCCTCGAGGATCTGGCCGACGGCGACGCCGACCCCGTCGGTAGAGAGGGCGGTGGCGACGGAAAAGGGGCCAGGGCCCTTGCGGGCCTGGAATCCCGCCGACACTCCGTAGGTCAGGCCGCGCTCCTCTCGCAGGCTGCGCATGAGGCGGCTGGTGAAGGTGCCGCCGAGCAGCAGGGACAGCAGCTTCAGCGTCGGCCAGTCGGGGTGGCCGCGCGGCGGACCGGGGTGGGCCACCCGCAGCTCGGTCTGCGAGCCTTGAGGCCGGTCCACGATCCATATTCGCGTGCCTTCCCGGGCTGGCAGGTCGACAGGAGGAGGCGGTGCCGCGGGCTCGCCGTCGAGGCCCGGTGGATCCGCCTGCAGCAGCTCCGCCAGGCGCCGTGCGTCCAGGTCGCCGACGGCGACCACTGTCGACTCGGAGGGCATGAGCTGGTCGCTCCAGTACGCGGCCAGGTCCGACCTCGTCAGCGAGGAGACGGTGTCCACCAGCCCGGCCACGGGCACGCCGTAGGGAGTCCCGGGGTAGAGAGCGGCCGCCACCTGGTCGGCGGCCAGACGGGAGGGAACGTCGCGCCGTTGCCGCAGTCGTGCGACCTGCTGCTCCCGGCACCGCGCGACCTCGTCCTCCGGGAAGGTCGGGTGCCGGACGACTTGCTGGAGCATCTCGACGGCGGGCTCCAGGTGCTCGGCGAGCACCGAGCAGCTCGCGTAGCTGGCGTCCCAGTCGGTGCTGCAGCCGAGCGCGCCTCCCAGGCCCTCGATGCGCTCGGACAGCTCGGGGCCGGTGTAGCGGCGTGTACCCTCGTCGAGCAGCGAAGCCGTCAGCGTCGCTCGTCCTGCCCGCGCCGGTGGATCATGCTGGGAGCCGGCGGCGAGCACCCAGTCGAGACAGACGAGCGGCAGCCGGCGATCCACCGCGACCACCAGACGCAGGTCGCCGGGCAGCTCCGTGACCTCCGGCCGCGGAACGGTGAAGGGCTGGGGCTGACCGAGGGGGGGCTGGCGGTCGCGAGCGAGTTGGCGAGTCAGAGCCGCTCCTCCGGGACCACGCGCAGGATCACGGCGTCCGCGGGCGCCAGCCAGCGTTGGGCCACGCGGACGAGGTCTTCGGGCTGGATGCGGGAATAGGTAGTGAACTCGTCGTGCAAGGCGTCGGGGCGGTCGAGAAAGGTGGTGAACTGGGAGATCTCGTCGGCGCGTTCCTCCAGCGTCTGCAGCGACTCGACATAGCCGCTCAGCACCTGGCTGCGCGCCCGTTCGACAGCCGCCGCGGACACCTCGCCGCGCGCCACGTCCCCGAGGTGGGCCTGGACACGCTCGACCAGCGCCGAGGCGCCGTCGTCGTCGGATGCGGTGGCCACCACCAGGAAGCTGCCGCCGAGCTCCGTCGGCAGGGTCGAGGCCGACACCTGGTGGGCCATCTTGCGATCGTGGACGAGATCCTTGTACAGACGGCTGGCCTTTCCCGTGGCCAGCACCGCGGCGAGCAGGTCGGCGGCGTACCAGTCCGGTGTCCCGTAGGGCGGCAGCCGGAAGCCGATGTAGCAGCGCTCTAGCTCCACCCGGTCGCCCATGACTTCGTCCATCGGCCCGTTGAGCCGGATGGGGGCATCGGGCGGCCGGTTGGTGTTCGTGTGGGGGGTGTCGCGTGAGGGGATGTCGGCGAACCAGCGTTCGACCAGGCTGAGGGCGGCGTCGGCTCCGAAGTCGCCCACCAGGGTGAGGACGGCGTTGTCGGGCGTATACCAGGTCTGGAAGAACTTGCGCACGTCGTCCAGGGTGGCGGCGGCGATGTCCTCGGGGGTACCGATGACCGGCCAGCCGTAGGGGTGGGAGTCGGGGTAGAGGCCGGCGAAGAGCCGCTCCAGGGCCAGGCCGTAGGGCTGGTTGTCGATGCGCTCGCGGCGCTCGTTGAGCACTACCTGCTGCTGGATGGCCAGCTTCTCGGGCGTAAGCGCCGGCAGCAGAAACCCCATACGGTCCGCCTCCAGCCACAGGGCCAGCTCGAGACAGTGCGCGGGGACGGTCTCGTAGTAGTTGGTGCGGTCGTACCAGGTCGACCCGTTGGCGCTGCCGCCGACCTGCTGGATGAGCCGGAAATGGTCGTTGCCAGGGACGTGTGCGCTGCCCTCGAAGAGCATGTGCTCGAAGAGGTGGGCGAGGCCGGTGCGGCCGGGGGACTCGTGGCGCGAGCCGACGTGGTACCAGAGGTTCACGGCGACCAGCGGAAGACTGCTGTCGGGCAGCAGGTTGACCCGCAACCCGTTGTCCAACCGAGTCGTCTGCGGCTGGAGGCTAGGCGCTCTCACCCTGCCACGAAAAGATGTACTCGTGTTGTCCGTGTCGCAGCAGGAAGCTCTGGTCCACGACGAAGCCGGGCAGCGCCCGGGTCAGCGCCGGCTCCTTGTATCGCGGGCTGCTCTCGACGGCGACTCCGGATGCGCGGTAGTGGAGCAGCTCGGGGGACACGACCTCGTAACGCCCCGGACGAGCCGGCATCTGCTGGCGATAGGTGACGAGGGCGAAGAGCGCCGTCTTCGCATGGCAATGCGGCGCCAGGACGCTCGCTAGCCTGGTGATCTGGTCGGGTCGCAGGTAGTCGAACAGGTTCCAGGCGAGGATCAGATCGACGCGCTCGTCGTCGTCGATCGACATGGCTTCCCGGCAGATCCCCTCGATGTCGGGCTCCTCACCATCGGGGCCGCCGTTGCCCAGGGCCCCGGCCGACAGCAGGGCGTCGAAGATGTCCCCGATGTGCAAGCGGCAACGGTACTGGGACAGATAGCGGAGGTTCCCTTCGGAGGGCGCCCCCAGGTCGACGATGACCGTCTTCTCTTCGGGGCTGAGGCGCCCCAGCAACCGCGGCAGGGCCAGTGAGCTGTGCTCCTCCGGCGCTTCCGGTGTCAGTCGAGGAACGGTGGCGCTCCTCTCGCTGCGCAGCTGCATCTGTTATCGCCGCTCTCGTCTCTGCATGAGCTCGTGCCTCGAAGGAGGCGACACTCCGATCAGTTGCGGGTCGAGGCGGCGGCGGCCTCCTTGTTCGTTCCGGATGGGAGCCCGGTGGGAGCGGAGGGTTGCGGGCTCAGGCTGGTCACGGCCGGCTCCTTGCCCTTGCCGTCCGCCTTGCCCTCGGCCGCGCCCCGCTCGTCTCCCGGCTCCATGTCGATGGCGCCCTTGAACTTGGAGCCGTTCTCCAGCGAGACCTGGGGTGCCGTGATGTTGCCGCGCACCTGGCCGGTCTGATGGATGATGACCTCGGCTTCGCCGTACAGATCGCCGCTGACCTGCCCTTCGACGCGGATGCTTCTGGCGTAGATGTCCGCCTTCACCCGACCTTCGCGGCCCACCACGACGGCGTTCTTGTGCAGTGTGACCTTGCCGTCGACCTGCCCGTGGATGAACAGGTCCTCGTTACCGGTCACTTCGCCCTTGATGACCAGCGACGAGCCGATGACGGCGCCGCCCGAGCCGCGCGGGGCATCGACGGGCCGGGTGGCCTGCACGGGGGGTTGCGACGCCAAACCTGGGGAGGGCGAGACGGACGGCAGTTCTTCTTCGGGCTTCTTCCACGCCATTATGAAACCTCCTTAGATCTATCGACCAACGGCGACCCGCGCTGGCGAATCTCGACGGTAGAGCATGACTCGCCCCGAGTCAAGTCTACACATGAAGCAGTGTAGCATTATCGACCCTTTGCGCGGTCCCAGACGCCGAGCCGATCCAGCCTGCGGACCAGGGCCAGGGCCTCGTCCCGGGTCCGCACGGTGCCCAGGACCTGGGCCGCGAGCGCGGAATCGAGGGCGCGACCGAGCGCCCTGCCGGACAACCCGGTGGCGGCAGCCAGGAAGTCGCCGGTGAGCAGGGGAGCAGGGTTCCGGATCTCGCTGCCGCAGGCCGTTTCCAGCGCCGCTACGCGTCGCACGGCCTCCCTCCAGCGGCTCCCCCGATCCTCCGCCAGCGCGCGCGCTCCCAGCCACAGCAGGCCGGTGGGCGCGTCGTTGGCGAGCCGGTGGAGAAAGCGGCGGCACGCGGCTTCACAGCCGGGCAGGATGGGCCAGGAGAGCAGGCGGCGCAGGCGCGTCGCCTCCGACCCGCTGCGGTAGCGCCGCCGCGCCAGGTAGGTGGTGGCGGCGAGGGGGTCGGACAGAGCCGCCAGCAGCAACGCGTCGAACGCGATCCCGGGCTCCGCCGCCGGCAACGAAGCTGGTAGGGCGCCCTCCAGCGCCTCCGCCGCCTCATGGAGCCGTGCCACGGCGCTCGCGGCGGTGCGAGCCGGGTCCCGTTCCGATGTTTCCGCCCACAGCCGCGGATAAAGCTCCACGTCGCGCAGCAGCCGGAAGGCACGAACCGGGTCGGCCGCGCGCAGCAACCGCGACCACTCCTCCCGTATCCGTTCCCCTGCCACGCGTTCGAGCTCGGTGCCGGCCTCGCGGGCGGCGGTCACGGTGTCGGCGGTCGGGGTGAAACCCGGCAGCTCGGCGGCGAGCCGGACCAGCCGTAGGGCGCGCAGCGGGTCCGCCCGCATGTTCTCCAGTTTCGGGGTCCGCAGCTTGCCGGCGCCGAGGTCGTCGAGACCGCCCAGGGGGTCGCACAGGCGTCCTCCGGGGAGCTCGACGGCGAGGGCGTTGACCGTCAGGTCCCGTCGCGCCAGCTCCTGCTCCAGCGTCGCCCCCGCGCGATCCCAGAGGTCGACCTCCTCGCCGGCGAGCGCGATGCGCCAGGAGGCGAAGGCCTCGCCGCCCAGGTCGACCAGGCGACCGGAGAGCCGCTCAGCCAGCTGGCGCGCGATCCGGGCGCCGTCGCCGTCCACGAGCAAGTCCAGGTCGCGGTGGGACCGTCCGATGAGGCAGTCGCGCACCGCACCGCCGACCACGTGGCAGGCACGGCCGCCGGCGACCGCCACCACCTCGCGACAGGGCCGCCGCGCGGTCAGCTCCGCCAGCCGCTCGAGATCGACGTGGTCACGGGCTCTGTGCACGCCTGGACCCTAGTACACTCCGCGCCATGCGTTGGCTGGTCGCCCTGGTCATCATGGCCGCGCCGGGTTGCGCCACCGTACAGAGTGCCGAACAGCCGGGGCTGCCCGACCCGCAACCGGCGGCCGGCACGGCCGGAAGCTCGCGGACCACGGCGCTGATGACCGAGGAGGGAGAGCTCTTCCTGCGTGCCGAGCCGGTGCAAGGAGAGGGGTTGCTGCGCTTTGCGGCGCGATTCACCGGCTCGCCGCAGAACGCCGACGACATCGCCGCGGCCAACGACGGCGCGCGCGAGCTGGAGGTCGGGCAGGTCTACCGCCTGCCCTTCGACCTGCTGCTTCCCGAGTACCAGGTCGCGGTGCTGAAGGCGCTGTTTCCGGGCGACCAGGCGCTGGCCGGCGGTTGGGAGCACGAGGTGACCTCGCAGGCCGCGACCGGAGGGGAGACGCTCTGGCAGGTCGCCGAGTGGTTCACCGACGACGGCCGGAACTACAAGGTGATCCGGGCGCAGAACGAGCTGGTGGACGAGGAGATCCGCCCCGGCCAGCGCCTGCTCGTGCCCGCGGCGGCGCTGCGGCCGTCGTTGCGGTCGATCCTCCCCGCGGCCGAGGAGGAGGAGCTGCTGACCTACCGCACGACCGACGGCGAGGAGCTCGCGATCTACCAGCTCAGAGGAGGGGAAGCCCTCTATTCGGCGGTCGTGGTGCGGTTCACCGGGCGCATGTTCGCCGAAGACGTCAACGCCCTGGCCATGGAGCTGGCGCGCGGGAGCGGCATCGCCGACGTCACCGACATCCCCATCGGCTATCCGATCAAGATCCCCGTCGAACACCTGCTGCCGGAGTTCCTGCCGCCGGACGATCCGCAGCGCCGCGAGTACGAGCAGACCCTGTCGGCGGCCAGTCGCTTCACCAACACCGTACGCGCGCAGAGCCTGGTCGGCGTCACCGTGGTCCTCGACGCCGGACACGGCGGCCGCGACGTCGGAGCGGTCAACGCCGAGGTGTGGGAGAGCCTGTACGTCTACGACGTCATGCTGCGCACCACGCGGCTCCTCGAGGCGTTGACCTCGGCGACGGTGGTGACCACGACGCGCGACGGCGACAGCGAGCGCATTGCGGTGGTGGACATCCTGCCGGCTTCGCACGGTCACGCCGTGCTCACCGATCCGCCCTATCCGATCGAGGACGCCAATGTCGGCGTCAACCTCCGCTGGTACCTGGCGAACAGCCACTACCGAGATCTGCTGGCGCGCGGGATCGACCGCGACAAGATCGTCTTTATCTCCATCCATGCCGATTCCCTGCACCCGTCGTTGCGCGGCGGCATGGTCTACGTCCCCGGGGCCTCGGGCAGGCGCTCCAGCGCCTCGCGCTCGGGCGCGGTCTACGCCGCGCGACGTGAGGTGCGCGAGCATCCGGTGGCCACCTTCAGCCAGCAGGACTCCGTGCGCAGCGAGGGCCTGTCCCGCGAGCTGGCGGCCAAGCTGCTCCAGGGCTACGAGCGGACCGGTCTCGTCATCCATGCCTACAAGCCGATCCGCGATCGCATCGTGCGCAGCCGCAGCTGGTCCTACGTGCCGGCGGTGCTGCGCTACAACGAGATCCCCGCCTCGGTGCTGCTCGAGGTCTGCAATCTGAACAACACCGAGGACCGCGAGCTGCTCCAGACCCAGAAGTACCGTCAGCAGGTGGCGGAGGCGATCGTCCACGGCATCCTGGACTACTACGGCTTCCCAGTGTCCCCGGAGCTGCTGGCGGCCGGTTCGGTGACGGCGCTGAGCCGGTGAGGCGAGAGGGAACTCCATGGTCGTGACCAGGGTCTCAGACCATGGAGCGGCCGGATGGAGCGGGTCCTGAGTCGGCACATCGTCTCCGACCCCGACGCCGAGCTGGTCGAGCGCTGCCGCTACGGGGATCCGGAGGCCTTCGGCGAGCTGTACGCGCGCTATGGAAACATGGTCTTCAACCTGGCTCTGCGCCATCTCGGCGACCGCGAGGAGGCGGCGGACCTCACGCAGGAGGTCTTCCTGCGCGTGTTCCGCCACCTGCGGGGATTTCGCGGCCAGTCGTCGCTCAAAACCTGGATCTACCGGATCGCGCTGAATCGCTGCCATAGCTGGCGCCGCCGTTACCGGCCGCTCGAGCAGGGGCTCGCCGAGGAGGGTGTGCCGGCGGCGGAAGCGGCACCGGTGCTGGTGGAGACGCGGCGCGGACCGGAGGAGCGGGCCGCCGCGGCGGAGACGTCGGCGCGCGTGCTGCGCCGGCTGGCCGCCCTGCCGCGGCCGTTCCGCGAGGCGGTCTACCTGCGCGATCTCGAGGAGCTCGGCTACGACGAGATCGCCGCCGTGCTGCGGCTGCCGATCGGCACGGTGCGCTCGCGCATCGCCCGCGGGCGGGAGCGCCTGCGCCAACTGCTGGAGGAGGACGAGGAGTCCGCATGACGCGCCACGCGGAGCTGATCGAGCTGTCGAGCTACCTGGACGGGGAGCTGCACGACGAGCTGCGCCACGAGCTGGAAGCGCACGTGCGCTCGTGTGCGAGCTGCCGGCAGCGGCTCGCCGGCCTCGAACGCACGGTCGGGCGCCTGCGCGAGGTCGGGCGCGAGAGCCCTCCCGGACGGCTGGCGAGCCAGATCCACCACCGGCTCATCGTCGAGCACCGGCGTCCCGGCCGTCTGCAGGCGATCGAGCGATGGCTGGCCGAGTGGCGGCCCACCCCGGCGCTGATCGCCAGTGCCGCCCTGGTCGTGGCGCTGGCCGCCATCCTCCAGATCTTCGTCACCGGCGGCGCGATCCTGCGCCAGCGAGAGCAGGCGACCGAGGCTCCACCGCCGCCGGCCGCGCCCGCGCCGCAGGCCGAGGAGCAGAGCCTCGAGCCGTCGGGTGACGCGAGGGCCGCCGTGGCCAGCCGGCCGCGCGAGCACATCCTCGTGCTCGGCGACCGCAGGTTCCAGCTGCGCCGGGGAGCCTGGATCGAAGAGAGCGTGCTCGATCGGGAGCCGGACCATTCGTTGACCTGGGCGGAGGCGCGAGCCGAAGGTTTGGTCGCGGCGGCCCCCGAGCTGGAACCGCTGGTGGACGGGCCGCGGCCCGTGGTCCTGCTCTTTCAGGACGAGGTCGTTCGCGTCACGGATCCTGAACCGCCGCCCGACTGACCGACTCGACTCGAACGACGCCCTCAGGCAGCTCTATGGTGTCGCCCGGGCCGCGATCGAGGAGCTTCTGCGCCAGCTCCGATTCGTGGGACAGGACGCCGCGCTCGGGGTCGCTCTCCCACGGGCCCAGGATGGTGAGGCTGCGGGTCGTGCCGTCGGCGGCTTCCAGCGTCACGCGGCAGCCGACGCGGACGCGATCGACGTCGGCGGCGTCCAGGTCGATGGGGCGGGCGCGCCCGAGGTCGCCGTCGAGGGCCGCGACGCGCGCCGCGAGGTACTCGTGGCGCTGGCGGGCGGCCTTGTACTCGAAGTTCTCGCGCAGGTCGCCCAGCTCCCGCGCCTCCTGGATGGCCTTGCGGTTGGCCGGGATCTCGACCTCCTGGAGATGACGCAGCTCCTCGCGCTTGGCGGCGATGCTGACCGGCAACGCGTAGAAGGTGTCCTGCTGCTTGCCGGTCAGCTCGGCCAAGTCATCCGGAAAGTGGAGCTGGAGCGCGTTGAGCAGCGGCGCTCTCTGGAATCCTTCGATCGGGGCGCGCTTGAGCGCCTCGGCGGCCTGATGGGCCTGCTCGGCCTTGAGCGAAGTGATCAGCCGGGCGACGACGCCTCCGGAGTCGAGCTCGGCGGCGAGGCTGCGGCGCGCCCTCTTGAACTCATCCCATTCCAGCGCCTGCAGGAGCTGCTTGAGCAAGCGCAGGGGGCTGCGGTTGCGGATCTCCTCCTGGTCGCGCGCCCGCTCGAGCAGCCAGAGGAAGGCGGCCGGGGTCTTCCTGGGCTGGCCCAGGACGTCGTCCATGAGCTGCTCCACGCGGCGGGCGTCGGCCGCCGACAGGAGCTCGCCGAGCACGGCGACGGCCTGGGGCTGGCTCTCGCGGCGCATCAGGGTCTCGGCCAGCTCGGGCCAGTCGTCGCGGGCCTCGGGGAGCAAACGGTAGGCCTCTTCGCGCGTCCCGCGATCTTCGATCTGCAGCAGGGTTGTCACCGGCTCACCGAGCTGCGCCAACAGCCGAATGGGGTCCGGTAGATCGCCATCCGTCGCGCGCACTTGAGGATTCCGATCCATGGCGAGGGCGATGTGGAGCGCCGTGGCGGGGTCTCGATCGATGAGCTGGGTCGCCTGCGCGATCAAGGTGTCGCGCATCCGGGCGGCGAGGAGGTGGGAGGTGTCGGCGTGGCGGCGCAGCATGTCGATGCGGACGGCGGGTGGGGCGGCGGCGAACCTCGTCCACAGGGACTCTTCTGCGTCGGCGGCTGTTTCGGCCCAGGTGTAGGCGGCGCGTCCCTGGCCCTGGTGAAGGAGCTGCGGATGGCGGCGCGCCGCGTTCCACCAGGAGGTCCAGGTGTCGGTGGGCACGATGTCAGCGAGGGTCTCGCGGATCTCGGTGGCGGTGAGCGGGTGATCGGCGCTGGTCAGGACGCGGCGCAGCAGCTCGGCGGGCTCGTCGGTCGCCAGGCGACGCAGCTCGTCGGGCTGTTCCAGCTTCTGATGCAGGATGTGATCGGGCGTGAGGCGCGTGAGGGTCTTGGGCGCGGCGCGGAAACCGACCATCAGGTGGGTGCCGTTCGCGAACTCGACCTTCAGCTTCTCCAGCTCGACGTTCACCTCGACGACGCGGCCGACGCCCTGCGGCGACATGGCCACCACGGTGCCGGCGCCATACGGAAGCAGGGTCAGCAGGCGATCGGTCTTGCTCCACAGCTTCTCCACGTCGTCGATCGCTCGGTGCAGGCCGGCCAGCTCGACCAGGCCGGCGAAGCGGGTGTGGTCGGGAAACATGGCGGCCAGGGTCCGGGCGATCTCGTGGTGGAGCCACTCGGGGTCGACGAGCAGGGTGCCGGCGCGGCGCAGCAGGGTGAGGCGGGCCGGCCACAGGTCCCGGGCGACCAGCTCCTCGTCCCACAGCTCGAGCAGGAGCTGGGCCCGCTCGTCCTGCTGGCGGCCGGCGAGCGCGCGGGCGACTCCGACCGCGTAGTCGAGATCCGAGGGGTCTTCGCTCAGCCGGGAGAGCCAGTCGGCCTCCAAGGCTTCGAAGTCTTCACGCTCCAGATGCTGTTGGGTCGGTCTGTTGATAGGCATGCCGTGTGAGTCGCTCCCGGGTGCGTCCTAAGTGTCCCGCAAGGCACTCGGTATCGTACACTCGCAGGCGCGATGTCCACTCCCCCCGTGCGCAGCACCAAGGTGGCGCCTGCCGGCCAGGAGGCCGCGCAGGCTCGGGCCGCCTTCGGGCAGTGGCTGCGCCAGCAGCGCGCGGTCCGCGACATCGAGCTCGACGAGGTGGCGCGGGCCACCAAGGTGAGCATCCGCTACCTGGAGGCGCTCGAGGGCGGGCGTTTCGAGCTGCTCCCGGCGCCGGTCTTCGCCCGCGGATTCTTGCGCGAATATGCCCGTTACGTGGGGCTCGACGCCGACGAGGCGGTCAACTCCTATCTCACCGCATTGCAGCTCGGCGGCGCCGAGGAGGCGCCGCGCAGCGAGGTTGCCGCGCCCGAACGACGCCGGTTGGCGGCCGCGATCGGCATCGTCGTCGGCCTGGCGCTGGTCGTGATCGGCATCTGGTGGTGGCTGAATCGCCACCAGGCGTCCGAGCGGCAGACCGTGCCGGCATCGTCGGGCCAAGCGGCCTTGCCGCGCAATGCCCTCCCCGCAGCAGGCGAATCGCCCCCATCGCGGCAACGGACGCGTTCGGCTGCTGAGCCGACGCAGGCGCCGGAGGAGGCTTCGACCGCCCCTCTGGTGGTGACGCTCGACTTTCGCGCCGGCAGCTGGGTCGAGGCGGAGGTCGACGGGCAGCCCATGGTCAGTGAGGAGCGGCTGCAAGGGGAGTCCCTCACCCTGCAGGCGCAACGGCGCGTTCTGTTGAGCCTCGATCGGCCGCAGGCGGTGGACGTCCTGGTCAACGGCGAGCCGGTCACCATCGCGCCAGGACCGGACGGCGCGGTTCGCGACCACGAGATCGCCTTACCCCCTCCGCCGGAGGCCGCACAGGAGTGAGGCGGGAGACCCTCGTGAGCCCCGGGCGGTTGGAGGCCTGCGGTCTGTCCGACGTCGGGCGAGCGCGGGCTCACAACGAGGACAGCTTCGCGAGCGTCCCCGAACTCGGCCTCTTCATCGTGGCCGACGGCCTCGGGGGCCATCGGCACGGTGAGTTGGCGTCGGGGCTGGCGGTCGAGTCCATCCGCCGGGCGGTCGAGGCGGCCCATGCCGGAAGGGCCGGTAGAGCCGGGAGCATTACCCATGCCCAGGCCTTGCGGGAGGCCGTCGAGGGCGCCCACGCCGAGGTGCTGGAGGCGATCGAGCAGGACAGCTCTCTCGTCGGTATGGGCACCACGGTGGTCGCGCTGTGGGTATGCGGCGGGACGGCGGCGATCGCCCATGTGGGCGACAGCCGCGCCTACTGCCTGCGGCGCGGCAAGCTGGAGCAGCTCACCGACGATCACTCGTGGGTGCACGAGCAGGTCGTGGAAGGGCATCTTTCGGAGGCGCAGGCGCGCGAGCACCCGCTGCGCAACGTCGTGACACAGGCTCTCGGGGGCTACGATCCGGTCACCGTCGCGGTGGTGGAGCAGGAGGCCCGGCCCGGCGACGTTTTCCTGCTCTGTTCCGACGGGCTGACCTCGATGCTGGACGACGCCGAGATCGCGGCCTGCACCAACGGGGAGGGCTCGCTGGAGGAGCTGGGGCAGGAGCTGGTGCGGCGGGCCAACGAGCGCGGCGGCCTCGACAACATCACGGTCGTCCTCATTCGCATCCAGGACGTATAGCGGTTACGTGCCGGGCCACGGGTGGGCGTAGAAGCCGCCGGAGGAGGCGGCGGCGCGCAGGGGCTCGGACGGGGTGAAGCGGGGGCCGATCTCCTCGGCCAGGCGCTCCAGCTCGGGGATCAGGGTGTCGAGGCTCTGGGTGTCGGCCCAGCGACAGAGGCCACCGCGGAAGGGGGGGAAGCCGGTGCCCAGGATGAGGGCGAGGTCGAGGGATCGGGGGTCTTTGACGATCCGGGCGTCCAGGCAGCGTGCGGCCTCGTCCACCATGCGCAGGACCATGCGCTCGGCGAGCCGGACGGGATCCGGGGCGTCGATTCGCGGTTGCACGCCGAGCACCGCGTAGATCGATTCGTCGGGGCGGCCGCGCTCGCCGCCGTCATAGGTGTAGAAGCCGCGGCCGTTCTTGCGTCCCAGGCGGCCGTCCTCCAGCGCGCGCTCGAGCCAGGCCGGCACCGGCAGACGCTCACCGAAGGCGTCGTGGAGGATGCGTCCCACCTCCACGGCGACGTCGATGCCCACCTCGTCGTTGAGGGCCAGGGGCCCCATCGGCATGCCCCACTCGGTCATCGCCCGGTCGATGTCCTCGATCCTGTGCCCTTCCTCGAGCAGCCAGAGGGACTCGACGCCGTAGAACATGAGCAGGCGGTTGACGAGGAACCCGGGCTCGTCGCGGACCAGCACCGGCGTCTTGCCGAGCGCGCGGGCGAACGCGGCCACGGTCTCGGCGGCGCTCGGCGAGGTCGCGTCCGAGGAGATCACCTCCACCAGCGGCATCCGGTGGACGGGGTTGAAGAAGTGCATGCCGACCACGCGCTCCGGCCCGGGCACCCGGGCGCCGATCTCGCCGATCGGCAGCGAGGAGGTGTTGGTCGCCAGCACGGCCGCTGGCGAGACCGCTTCGGCCAGCTCCGCGAAGACCTTCTGTTTGACGCCGAGGTTCTCGACGATCGCCTCGATCACCACATCGCAGCGCCCGAAGCCCGAGTAGTCGAGCGTCGGCCGCACCAGGGCGAGCCGGCGCGCCGCTTCGGTCCCGCTCAGCCGCCGCTTCTCCACCAGCTTGCGGAAGAGCCCGGCGGCGTGCTCCACGCCGGTGGCGAGCTGCTCGGCGCCGATGTCCTTGAGCCGCACCGGGATTCCGGCCTCGGCGGCGATGAGCTGTGCGATGCCGCCTCCCATGACCCCAGCGCCCAGCACGCCGACCTGGCGGATCGCAGCCGTCTCCTCCTCCGCGGACCGTCCGTCGTGCTTGGCCAACTCCATGCCGCGGAAGACGTGGATCAGGTTCTTGCACACGGCCGAGGTCGCCAGCTCGCCGATCGCCCGCGCCTCCGCCTCGAAGCCCGCCTCCATCCCGTCCTCGATGCCGACCCGGATCACTTCGATGGCCCGCAGCGGCGCCGGGTAGTGTCCCTCGGTTGTCGCCAGGGTGCGCTTGCGCGCCTGGTCGAACAGCACGTGACGGCCGACGGGGTTCTTCTCCAGCAGCAGATCCTTGAAGTCGGCCTTGGGCTTGCGCCGCAGCGAGCCGTCCAGATGCCGCAGGGCCAGCTCACGGGCCAGGGGCTCGAACCGGGCGTCCGGCAGCAGCGCGTCGGCCAGGCCGATGCGGAACGCCTGCTTCGGGTGCAGCCGCTTGCCGGCCAGGATCACGTCCAGGGCGTCGGCGATGTCGACGCGCCGCGGCAGCCGGGTGCAGCCTCCCCAGGCCGGGAGAATGCCGAGCTGGGTCTCGGGGAGCCCGATGCGGACGCGGTCGGAATCCGAGATCAGGATGAGGTCGCTGGCCAGGGCCAGCTCGGTACCGCCTCCCAGGCAGGTGCCCTGGACGGCCGCGACGGTGGGGAAGGGGAGCCCGGCCCAGGCGGCGAAGATCTTCTGGCCCTGCCGCGCCCCCGCCTCCGCCTCCAGCGGATCCGTGACCTCGGCGATGAGGTCGATGTCGGCCCCGGCGATGAAGGTGCCGGGCTTGCCGGAGCGCAGGAGCAGGACGCGGATATCGGTGCGCTCTCGCAGGCGCGAGGTCCAGCCCTCGAGCTCCTCGAGAGCCTGGCGGGTGAAGATGTTGACGCTCTTGTCGGGGAGGTCGAAGGTGAGGGTGGCCAGACCCTGCTCGTCGACGGCCAGATCGAAGCAGGTCGCGACGTCGCTCACGCCGCGGCCCCGGCGTACATGCGGTCGATGAGATCCCCGTAGCGGGCGTGGATGACACGCCGCTTGACCTTCATGGTAGGGGTCAGCTCTCCACCCTCGACGGTGAACGGCTCGGCGACCAGGTCCCAGGCGCGGATCTGCTCGTGACGGGAGAGGATGGCGTTGGCGGCGGCGAGCTCCGCGGCGAAGAGTTCACGCGTGCGCGGGTCATCGAGCAACTCTTCGCCGCGAGCCTCGATGCCCTGCGCGTTCGCCCAGCCGGCGAGCGCCTCCATGTCCGGGGAGAGCAGCGCCGAGAGGAACTGGCGGCGGTCGCCGATCACCACGGCCTGGTCGACGTAGCGGCTGCCTTTGAGCAGATTCTCGATCGGCGCCGGCGCCACGTTCTTGCCGTAGGCGTTGACGATGATCTCCTTCTTGCGATCGGTGATCTTCAGGAAGCCGTCCTCGTCGATCTCCCCGATGTCGCCGGTGCGGAACCAGCCGTCTCCGGTGAGGACCTCGGCGGTCTCCTCCGGCAGCTTGTAGTAGCCCTGCATGATGTTGGGGCCACGCGCCAGGATCTCGCCGTCCTCATCGATCTCGAGCTCGACCCCGGGAATCGTCAGGCCGACGGTGCCGAGCTTCGCTCGCCCGGGCCGGTTGACCGTCAACACCGGGGCGGTCTCGGTGAGGCCGTACCCCTCGTAGATCTCGATGCCGGCGCCCCAGAAGAACTCCGCCACGTCCTGCCCCAGCGGCGCGCCGCCGGAGACGGCCTTCTGGAAACGCCCGCCCAGGCGCGCCTTGAGCTTGCCGAAGACGAGCTTGTCGGCCAGCGCTAGCTTGAGCCCCAGCAGCCCTCCCGGCCGCCGCCGCTGGAGCCGCCACGCCAGGGCATCGCGCGCCACGCCCTGGGCCCAGGCGAAGATCTTCTGCTTGACCGGCGAGCTCGCCTCCACATTGTCGCGCACCCTCGCCAGGACCTTCTCGTAGAGGCGGGGCACCGACACGAAGACATGCGGCTGGACGAGCTGCAGGTCATCGGCCACCGTCTGCACGGACTCGGCGTAGGCGATGGTGATGCCTTCGTGGAAGTAGACGTAGTCGACCGTGCGCTCGAAGGAATGGCACAGGGGCAAGAAGGAGAGCGCGGTCCAGTCCTTGCCCAGATCCAAGACGCCGGCCGAGGACTCCACGTTGGAGGCGACGTTGCGATGGCTGAGCATCACCCCCTTGGGCTTGCCCGTCGTGCCGCTGGTGTAGATCAGGGTGGCGAGGTCCTCCGGCCGGACCGCCCGGGCGCGGCGCTCGAAGGTCTCCTGGTCCATCGGCTCGGTCGTCGCGAGGATCTCGGAGAAGGCATAGACGCCGTCCCGGGCCGCGCCATCGATCAAGACGATGGTCTCGATCCGCGGCCAGCGCTCGCGCACCGTCAGCAGGTCGTCGAGGCGCCGGTCGCCCTGCACCAGCAGGATCCGCGCCTCGCAGTCGTTGATCACGTACGAGGCGTCTTCGGCGTTGAGCGTGGGGTAGACCGGGGCCAGGGCGGCGCCCAGGCAGAGGGTGGCGAAGTCGGTAACCGGCCAATCGGGCCCGTTCTCGGCCATCAGCGCCACCTTGTCGCCCGGCTCGACGCCGTGTGCGGCGAGAAACGCCGCCAGGCGCCGTACGCGGTCGACCACCTCCTCCGTGGAGATGGCCGCGAACCGGCCTTCCACCTTGTGCATGAGGCAGGCCTGCCGCGGATCGGCGGCGACGTCGAGAAACAGCTTAGACAGTGTGCTCAGGGCCATAGACGACCTCCACTCCCGGATCGGAACGCGATCACGGAGAGGATTCTAGCCTACGGCCCGTCGCCGGGCGGGTGGGATGGTCGGGGCGAGAGGATTTGAACCTCCGGCCTCACGGACCCGAACCGTGCGCTCTACCAGGCTGAGCTACGCCCCGATGCTGCGTCGCCACGCGGCTGTCGCAGAGAGTGCACAATATCCGCGCCGGCCAAGGGGGTCAAGGCCACGCGGAGTAGAGGGGTACCCGGTCGCCGATCTCCAGGAAGGCGGGATTGACCTCGGTGATCGACGCCCTAGTCCGCCCGGCGGCGTCCGGGTCGCCCAGCAGGTCCTGGACGCGCGCGAGATCGGCACGGTTGGCGAGCTTGAGGGCCCCATCGTCGATCCCATGGTAGGTCAGCGCGCCGTCAGCCGCCTCGAGCTTGTGGGCGGCCATCTCCAGGTGGCCGCTCGCGAACGCCGCAATCCCCTCGTAGTGAGCGATCACACCGCGCAGAGCGGCGAGCTGGCGACCGGCCTTGCGATTCTCTTCAAGGATCCCCTGCAGGCGCTCGAGGTAGCTCCAGAACGCCTCCCTGTCGCCGGCCGCCAATGCCGCTCGCGGTCCCGGCCCTTGGAGGCGCGCGGGATCGCGGCAGTCTTCAGGGATGCGTGCCCAGACCTCAGCCGGCGCCGCCTCCACGGCGGCGTTCCAGCTCTGCAGCGCACAGGCCAGCTCTTTGGCGGCCTGCTCGTCGCAGTGACGGCGGGCTCGATCCGGGATCTCGGCAGCGTGATCCATCTGCCCCGACAGGATCTCGACCATCAGCAGATGGGCGTAGGAGAGGCAGAAATCGGGTCGCAGCGCCAAAGCCCGCTCCAGCTGGTCGCGGGCCTCGTCGTAGCGACCCAGCAGGGTCAGCAGCTCGGCCATGGAGTCGTGCGGGTTGGGCTGGTCGGGGGCGATGTAGGCATAGGTCTCGAATTGCCTCTCCGCCTCCTCGAACCTTCCCAGGGCCATGGCGACGTAGCCGAGGTTGTTGCGCGCCCGCACCCAGTTGGGGTCGACCTCGATCAGGCGCTCGTAGAGCGAACGAGCGTGGTCGAACTCCTGACGGTCCCAGGCGATGCCGCATGCCTCGTTGAGCGCGAACGGATCCGTCGGATGGGTCCGCAGATAGTCCTCCAGGGCGCGGTCGGCCTGCTCGGTGTCGCCGTCCCGGCGCAGCAGGAGGTTGTGGAGCAGGAAGCGCTCGCGGCGATTGAGCTTGGGGGGATCCGCCCGCCGGAGCTCGGAAACCAGACGCTCTCGGGCTTCCCGATCGGGCACGACTTCGAGCAGAAAGATCCTGGGAGCGACGAAGTCGGGGTCGAGCTCCACTGCGCGTTCCAGCTGCGTTTGCGCCTCCGGGTAATAGAACTTCATCCAGGAGTCGAGTCCTGCCTGCAGCTCCGCCAGGGCCTCCGGCGAATCGGTGGTCCAGGGCAGGGCGTTGCGCTGCACCCACCATGCCGCCACCGCGCCCGCCGCCAGGATAAGGATGACGATCACGATCCAGAATCGCTTCATGGCGCCGCCTCGTAGGTCAGGGCGATCAAGGTGATGTCGTCGTAGGGGCTTCCCTGGTCGATGAACCTGTCGATGGCGCGCATCACGTGATCGATGGCCTCCTTCGGCTCCGTTGGAGCGCTCTCGACCGCCCGCATCAGCCGTTCGTTGCCGAACAGCTCGCCGTCGGGCGACTGCGCCTCCAGCGCGCCGTCGGAATAGGCGATCAGCAGGTCCCCGGGCTGGAAACGCGTCCGCATGAGCTCGTATTCACCCCTCAAGAGCGCCCCCAGGGGCAGCCGATGCCTGGGCAGCGACAGCTCCTCCACACAGCCGTTGATACGGCGGACCAGGGGTTGGGGTTGCCCTGCAAGAGTGTAGAAGAGCTGCTCTCCCGCCGGCGCGAGGTAGCCCAGGGCCACGAAGCTGCGCCGGCGCCCGAGCTGGTAGAGGCGCTGGTTGGCGCGGTCCAGCAGCCGTATCGGGTCGGGGTCGGCCAGCGCCAGCGAGTGCAGCATCTCGTGAGCGGCCATCATGACCAGCGCTCCGGACACCGACTTTCCCGCCACGTCGCCGTAGGCGATCGCGGCCCCGTCGGTGCCGGGTCCCGGCAGCTCGGTCAGGAAGTCGCCCCCCACCTCGCGGGCGGGACGGCAGAGGGCGGCGACCCGCCAGCCGCGGCCGGGCTCGAGGCGCTCGGGAAGCAGGGAGGCCTGCAGCGTCGACGCCAGGCGCATCTCCTGCTCCAGCTCGGCCTGGCGGGTGCGTTCCTCGAGCAGGATGCTCGCCTCCAGGGCGATCGAGGCCTGCCCCAGGATCCCCGCCAGCAGGCGCAGCTCCTCGCGCTCCAGCGCCATGCCGCTGACGCTCCCGGAGAGCACGAGCAGCCCGAGGTGGCGCCGCGCCGAGGCCAGGTCGGCGAGATATCGGGCTCCCGCCGCTTCCAGCTCGAGCAGCAGGGCCTCGAGCTCGGCGGAGGCGCGCGGGATCACCGCGGTCGGCGCCAGGCCGTCGCGTGCGGCGAGCTCCCGGCGCAGATCGGGCAGGAGGGGAAGCGTGCTCGGCAGTCTCCCGAACCGGGTGAGGGGAACGTCGTTGGGCGGCAGGGTGGCGGGGAGCGCGCCGACCCCGGCGACCCTCTCCAACCCGCCGTCGCGCGTCAGGTAGAGCACCGCGTAATGGAGCCCGAGCACGTCCGGCAAGCGCTCGACCAGATCGCGGACCACGGCCTCCAGGTCCACCTGGGCGGTGAAGGCGCCGCCCAGCGCCTCCAGCGTCTCCTGCAGTCGCCGCCGCTCGGCGCGGAAGAAGCGGTTCAGCAGTTGCTGCATCCAGTGCCGCAACGGCTCGAACAACAGCACGATGGCGAGCGCAAAGAGGACTGGGAAATACGGTGCCGTCTCCAACGCCGTGCCGCGGGTCAGGCTGTTGGTGAACGCGATGCCGAGGGCGTAGAGGCCGGTCACCACGGCGCTGGTCGCGGTGTAGAGGAGGCTGCGACGCAGGATGACGCGAACGTCGAGGAGCTGGAAGCGGACGATGGCGTAGGCGAACGTCAGGGGGACGAAGATCAGCGGCGCGATGCCGAGGAAGACGAAGCTCTCGGTCTGCAGGAACGCGGGAAAGGCCACCCCCAGCACCAGGAACGGCAGCACCCCGAGCACCGAGCCCATGAAGATGAGCAGCGCGGCGCGACGGCCCCGGCGGTCGCGCACCCGGCGGCCGTTGACCGCCAGCACGGCGAGCCCGAGGACCATGTAGATCGCCAGCACCCACCAGTTGGCTTGCGGCGCGCCGCTGATCAGGTACAGCGGAGCCTCTTGATGGAGATGGCGCAGCAGGGTGATGCCGAACACCGCCTCCGGGACGAGGTAGATCAACGCCAAGAGCGCCAGCCATGCGAGTCGCCGGGACCGGTATCCCGGCGCGTCGGGATGCGGCCGCAGGGGCACCGGGCGCGGGAAGATGAGGAAGAAATGCAGGAACGCCGCGGGGAGGAGCATCAGCGCGATGGTCCCGGTCGTCAAGACGAAGCTGTCGACCCACGAATACGAGGCCGGCCGCAGGCGGCAGACCAGGAAGAGCATGAACAGCGTCGCCAGCAGGAAGAAGACCTGGGCGGTGCGCTGGCGCGGCTGCTGCATCAGCACGAACAGACCGATGCCGAAGAACAGGAAGCCGAGCAGGCAGCCGTAGATGTAGGCCGGGCTGGCGATCCAGCGCTGGCCCAGCGTCACCGCCAGCTCCAGGAGCTGTCCGTCGCGCTGCACGAAATAGGGAACGGTGGCCCCGCGATCGTGCCGGCTCAGCAGCTCCGCGGCGTGGGTTGCGGAGTGCAGGATGTAGCGATCGATGCCGCGGATGACGTCGCCCGGCTGCACGCCCGCCCGGGCGGCGCCGGATCCGGGCGCGACGCGCCGTACCGTCAGGCGCCCCGGCGCATCCGCCTCGAGGACGATCCCGTCCCAGGGGCGGGGCAGGGCGATGTCCACCACCGAAAGCACCGCCAGCGCCGCCGCCAGCAGCCCGAAGACGAGCAACAGACGCGGGGCTCGGCGGGGGACGGTATCCGCGATGGGTGCCGGTACAAGGGGATCGGGCACGTAAGCGATCCTATCCAAGCTGGTACTACGAAGCGGGGGAGCGGAGGTTCCAGGGCCCGCACACCTTGGGTCTATTGCCGGGACGGGTGGGGTATGCTCGCCGCCACCGACACGAACCAGCGCCGGAGGAGCCCATGAAGCCATTGGTCGCCATCGTCTTCGCGTATCCCCTGGCCATGATCGCGGTCAGCCTGTGGCGCTCGCGCAAGGTGAAGAGCCATGACGAGTTCATGGTGGCGGGCCGCTCGGTGTCGGTGCCGCTGCTCATCGGCACGCTGGTGTGCACCTGGATCGGATCCGGGTCGCTGTTCGGCGGCGCCGGGCTCGCCTACCGCAGCGGCCTCCCCGAGCTGTGGTTCTCCTTCGGCGGCTGGGTGGGCCTGCTGGTGGCGTTTTTCATCGCCGGCCGGGTGCGCCGCATCGCGCAATATACGGTGCCCGACCTGCTCGAGCAGCGCTACAACGCCGCGGCGCGGGTGCTCGGCACGGTGGCCATCATCCTCGCCTACGTGACCATCGCCGCCTACCAGTTCCGCGGCGGCGGCTGGATCCTGTCGATCGTCACCGACGGCCGCATCGACCCGACCACCGGAATGTACATCACCGCCGCCGCCATCGTGCTGTTCACGGCGCTCGCCGGCATGGTGTCGATCGTGACTGTCGACATCTTCAACGGCACGGTGATCACCCTTGGCGTGCTGTTCGCGCTGCCTTTCATGATCTTCCAGCTCGGCGGCCTGGACGGCGTCGTGGCGGCGCTGCCGGCCACGCACCTGACGCCGCTGGGCGAGCACAACGCGCTGTGGGCCCTGGGCGTGGCGATGCCCACCTTCCTGCTCATCCTGGGCGAGAGCGGCATGTATCAGAAGTTCTTCTCGGCCAAGGACGAGCGCTCGGCGCGCCGCGCCGTCGTCGGCATGGTCGTGGGGATCATGGTCATCGAGATCGCCCTGGCGCTGCTGGCGATCACCGGCCGCGCCGCCTATCCGAACCTCATGGACGAGACGTCGGTCGTCGGCCGCGCGGCCTCCGAGACCGTCATCCTCTATCTGGCTCGGCACGCGCTGCCGGTCGCCGGCGGTGCGCTCCTCCTCGCCGCCGCCGTGGCCATCGTGCTGTCGACCGGCAACACCTTCCTGCTGGTGCCGTCGACCAACGCCAGCCGCGACGTCTTCCAGCGCTTCATCAAGCCCGACGCCAGCGAGAAGCAGCTCATCAACTTGCAGCGGGTGTTCATCGTCCTGTTCGGCGCCGTCGGGTTGTTGCTGCTGACGCAGTTCCAGACCGTGCTGTCGATGGCGCTCTACGCCTATTCGCTGGTCGGCGCCAGCCTCACCCCGGCGCTGCTGGCCGCCTTTCTGTGGAAGCGGGTGACGCCGCAGGGCGGCGTGGCGTGCATCGCCGGCGGGCTGGCGACGGTCATCGGCCTGGGCATATTCGGGCGTGTGGGAGGCCCTTTGAGCCTCACCTTCGGCGGCACCGTGTTCGACTTCACGAGCAGCGACTACATCGTCATCCCCGGCGTCATCGTCTCCTGCCTGCTGCTGGTGGTGGTGAGCCTCTTGACCCGTCCGTCGCCGCGCGAGAAGTGGGAGCCGTTCTTCACCGCCCCCGGTGCCTCGCTGGGCGAGGTGATCGCCCAGGCCCACGCCGCGGACGACTAGCGGCACCGTCCCGGTGTCGCGCTGAGGGCAAATGGGAGAAACGGCTTTGATCATCGAGACGACCGGGTTGCGGAAGTCATTCCGCTCCCGGGCACCGCACCGCGGAGCGGTGTGGTCGGGCCGCGCGGTCAAGATCGTGGAGGCGGTGCGCGGCGTCGACCTGCGGGTCGCCCGTGGGGAGATCTTCGGGTTCCTCGGTCCGAACGGCGCCGGCAAGACCACGACGCTGCGCATGCTGGCGACGCTGATCGAGCCGGAAGACGGCGAGGCCAAGGTCGCCGGCGCCGATCTGCGCCGCCAGCCGGGCGAGGTGCGGCGGCGCATCGGCTACGTGGCGCAGGGCGGCAGCACCTGGGGGGAGGTGACCGCCCGCGAGGAGCTGGTGCTGCAGGCGCGCATGTACGGGATCGGCAAAGCCGAGGCCCAGCGGCGCGCCGAGCGGGCGTTGGCGACGTTTCGGCTGGTCGAATACGCCGACCGCAAGTGCAGGACCTACTCCGGCGGCCAGCGGCGCCGGGTCGATATCGCGCTCGGGATCATCCACGAGCCGCAGCTCGTCTTCCTGGACGAGCCGACCGCCGGGCTGGATCCGCAGAGCCGGGCCAATCTGTGGGACGAGGTGCGGCGCCTGCGCGCCGAGGGTAGAACCGTGTTCCTCACCACGCACTACTTGGAGGAAGCGGACGCGCTGTGCGACCGCATCGCGATCATCGACTACGGAGAGATCGTGGCCGAGGGCACCCCCGCGGCGCTCAAGCGAGAGATCTCCGGCGACGTGGTAACGGTGGGATTAGGTGGCGCCGCCGCCACGGCCGCCGAGGCCCTCGAGGGCCAGCCGTACGTGCGCAAGCTCGAGACGCAAGACGGCGGCCTCAGGCTCTACGTCGATACCGGCGCCACCGCCGTGCCGCAGATCATGCGCCGGCTGGAGGCGGCAAACATCTCCCTGGACTCGATCGAGGTCCACCGGCCGAGCCTCGACGACGTGTTCCTGGCCAAGACCGGTAGATCCCTGCGCGAGGACTGATGAAGCTGCTGCGCGACATCTGGCTGATCTTCCAGCGCCAGGCCCTGCAGCTCCTGCGCAACCCGGTGTGGGTCTTCGTCGGCATCTTCCAGCCGGTGACGTACCTGCTGTTGTTCGCGCCGCTGCTCGAGCGGGCGCTGGCTCCGCTCGGCGTGACTACCGCCGCCGAGGCCTACCAGGTCTTCGTCCCCGGCGTACTGGTGATGCTCGCCATCTTCGGCGGCCTGTTCCAGGGTTTCGGGCTGATCGCGGAGCTGCGCGCCGGCATCCTCGAGCGCTCCCGGGTGACACCGGTGAGCCGGCTCGCCCTCCTGCTCGGACGCTCGTTCCGCGATGCGGCGACCATGATGTTCCAGGCCATCATCATCACCGCCCTGGCGCTCGCCTTCGGGCTGCGGGCGCACCTCGGATACATCCTGCTCGCGTACCTGTTCCTCGCCCTGATCTCGCTGATGACCTCCGCCCTTTCGTACGGGGTGGCGCTCAAGCTGCGCAGCGAGGCTGCCCTGGCACCGCTGATGAACACGGTTGCGCTCCCGGTGTTCCTGCTGTCGGGCATCCTGCTGCCTATCTCGCGGGACTTCGGGGCGCCGAGCTGGCTCGTCGTCGCCGCCAGGCTCAATCCCTTCTCGTGGGCGGTGATCGGAGTCCGGGCGCTCTTCGCCGGCAACCCCGGCGACGACGCGATCTGGCTGGGTCTGCTCTTCACCGCCGTGCTGACCGCCCTGGCGGTCGCCTGGGCTGCCCGCGCCTTCGCCCGCAGCGTGCGTTGAAGGGCAGTTTTCCGTCGTGCCCAGGACGGGGTACTCGCACCGCAACAGCAGTGCGCGACTCGGGGGACCGTGAAGCGCTTCATGACGTCTCACCTCCTTTCGCGTTCGGGGTCAGCCCCAGGCTCGACTGGACAGCGGCGGCCACTTGCTCTCGTGACTTGAAACCGACCAGGATCTGCCGCATTCGGCCCTCGGCATCGACGAGCAGATAGGTGGGGACGAGGCGGCTGCCAATCTCGTCGCCCAGGGAGGCGTCCTCGTGGACCCAGACCGGATACTCCGGCGCGAAGCGCGGCACCCAGCTCTGCGCGTCCTCGGCCGAGCCGCTGTGCACCAGCACGCCGACCACCTGAAGCCCTTGCGGCCCGAACTGGCGGTGCAGCTCCTGGAGCACGGGGAACGTGTCCATGGAGTGCGTGCAGTGCACGGCGAGCAGCGTGACCAGGGCCGGCCGGCCGGCGAGATCCCGCGAGCGGACCTCGCGCCCGTCGAGATCGTTGGCGGTGAACTTCGGCAGGGGCGTACCGTCGAGCCGCTCCCCGTCGCGCGATTTCTCGCGCTCGTAGCGCTTGAGCTCCTCGCCGGTGGCGCCCGCCAGGTTGCGCCACAGAGAGCAGGCTCCGTAGTCGCTGCAACGGCTGCCGGCGATGAGCTCCTGACCCCGCGGATCGGCGGCGAGCCGGGTCACCACGGCGGCCTGCACCGCCGGCAGATCGGCCACGGAGACCATGAGGCCGGTAGCTGCCTGGATGTTCTCTTCCGCAGGCACCGAGCCCTGATCCAGGAGCTGCTCGGCCACGAAATCCGCCACCTGGTCGATCTCCTCCGCGGTCAGCCTCTCGCCGGTCGCCGTATGGGCGCCGGCGTCAGGCGCAGCGGCCGCCGTGGAGCCGTCTGGCAGCGAAGCGCGATAGCCGACGGCGTTGACCGCCGTGATCATCGTTTCAGGACCGACCCGCTCGGGGTCGTATTCCACCCGGGCTCTAGCAGTCCCGAGATCCACGGTCGCGCTAGTAACCCCTTCCAGGCCTTCCAGCGTGTGCCGCACCTGCATGGCGCACCCGGCATTCTGCATGCCGTCGACCCTGAGGGCGACTGTCTGCTCCGTCTCAGCATCTGCGGCAACAGCCGGCTCTATGGTGGTGCGTACCCCTATGGCCGCGGCCAGTCCGACGACGACCAGAGCGGTTGTGATGGTTGACTGCGTCCTCTTCATCGGAACCTCCTGTTCTCGAGGGTCTGCCACCGATCACCGCTCACCCTAGCGGCTCGTATCCGGCGCCGCATGTGCGAGAGGTCACGATGTCGAGCCATGACTTCCGGCACGGCAAATCGGAACGCAGTGGAGCCCACAGCAGTGGGCTCTTCGCATGACGCAGGTCACTCTGTAGCCAGCTCCAAGGCCTTGGTCGCGAAACGCCGGGCGTCCAGCAGGCGTTCGGCGTAGTTGTTGCTCAGCGACCAGAGGCGGTGCTCCCACCAGTCCGGCGCCGGGGCCTCCTCCGTGCCCCAGGTCACGCCCGGTGCATAGAGCATCCAGAAGTCCCACGCCGGCTCGTCGAGACCGGCGACCTGGGCCTGGATCGCGGCGCCCACGCGCTTCTCGCCGTCCCAGTAATGCAACACGCGAGGGCCGCTCATCAGCCGGATCGCGTTGTGAATGTCCTGCCGCCCGGCGTCGAACTGGCTGGAGGAGATCACGAAGACCCTCAGCCCGGGCACGTCGGTTTCATCCAGCAGAGCCTGTTTGACTTCGGAGACCCCGCGAAGACAGCCGCTTCAGGTGGGGGCGACGAGCAGCACCGCTCGCACGTGGTCCGAAGCTCGGTTGAACGCCGATCGGAACGGCTCGAGATCGCCGCCGAGCATCTGGTATCCCTGCGGGTCCTCGCCGCCGACTCCGGCGTGGCTCACAGCCGCGGCTATGAGACAAGCGGCCAAGCGGTGCACGACCCTGGACCTCGCGTTTCGCATCGCAACCTCCTCTTCTCGAGGGTCTGCCATCGATCGCCGCTCACCCTAGGCCCAAAATAAGCGTGTAGGGAAGCGGGCGTGGCAAATCGGGCGGCAGTCGGTGGTGTTTGAGTTCCTCAGGGTCGATGCGGGCACGGTCGAGGGAGTCGGAGGGCCTCGCGAGGGGTTGTTCTGGTCGGGATGGAGTCGATCCTGGCGTTCGTTGGGACCTCGGGAGACACCTCACCCGGGCCTCCTGGCTGAGGCATCGAAGTGCGCGCCGGCGCACCCATCGTGGACGGGCTTGCGTCAGGTGAAGCGGGTGCTCTCGATGCTCCAGGCCAGCGCCGCCATGACCCTGTGGGCCCAGTTGCTGACCAGATCGTACAGCGGCACCCGCAGGGCGTTGACGCCGTTCTTCAACTGCTCGATGACGTTCTCCTGATCGCACCGCTCGTTGGC
>JBOGJI010000340.1:0-6025 GCA_050747865.1 Thermoanaerobaculia bacterium | reverse complement strand
CATGGATCGTGACTCGAAGCGGCGAACCTGGCGGTAGGGGCAGGTGCCGGGCGCCGGCCGTCATGCCGATCGACGGAGGGCTACACTCGGCTGGGCCGGGTAGGCGTCGGAATCGGAGACAGCCAGGAGGCAGACAAAGCCATGGAGCAGAGCGGGCGGCGGGCGAGGTGCGGCAGTTCTTCCACTCGTTGGCGCCGGACCAGGTGCAGTACCTGGTCGCACACCGCGCCGAAGTCATCGGCAATCTCCCTGGAGTGCCGCCGGACGTGCGCTACGCGGCCAACCTGCAGCGAATCGCCGCCGAGCTCAACGGCCTGGACGGCAGGATGGCGGCCGAGCGGCACAGGGCGCGAACGCTCGAGGCCTTTCTCGCCGATCAGGGCCAGTACCTGCACTTCGACAACGCCCCCGGCGGCCGGCTCGCGTACGGCACCGTGAGTCAGGTCTTCGGCAATCTGGCCGAGGCACAGCACGTGGCGCTGCTGGCCTTCGGGCGGGGCAACTCGATGGACACCTTCGCCGGCCTGGCGCAGCGCGGCCAGTTGGTGCAGGAGGTGGCCAAGCAGGCCGGCTGCGGCGAGACTGACCTCTATGCGCTGCTCAACCATGGCGACACCGTCGACGAGGCGGCGGTGGAGGAAGCGGAGCCCGACGCCGCCGACGCGAGCCCGGTCGAGGCGCACTTCGATCGGCTCGATCCCGGAAGCGCCTATCCGCGCGGACGCCTGAGGACAGAGCACGTAGGCGGGGAGCGTAGCTCCCCGGTCAGGGCACGTGCGGGCGAACCCGCTCGACGACGAGCCGAGCCGCGTCGCGAGCCCGAACGGCGTCGGCTTGCCGGTAGAAGGTCGACGGCGTCAGGTCCTCGGCCCCGTAGAAGGCGAGCTCGCGATCGCGGCGCAGCTCGCGAGACATCGCCGCCAGCTCCTCGAGGTGTTCGCAGAGCTCACGCGGCATGCGCTCTCGCTCGGCGATGAGCACGTCCGCGACGTCATGGATGCGCGGCGGCTCGACGCCGGAGGCGCGCAACAACGCCTTGAGTGCCAGCTCGAGGACCTCCTGCGACTCGCGGACCACGTCGGCCCAGCTCTCCGCTTCGAAGAGGACATCGAGCGCACGGACCCGCGCCGCGGCTCGTTGAATGTAATCCGACGCGAGCTCTCGGTTGCGCACGCTCAGGCGACCTTCGCCCAGTACGGCTGACCGTGGACGAGCCGGCGGACGATTCGACCCTCGAGGATGTCCCAGCGGATCTGCACCAAACGCCGCGACACCTGCAGTCGGCGCTCGAAGAGCACGACGCCGTCGATCGCCGCCTCGCACCAGGTCCCGGTCGCCACGAGGTCCTCAGGCGGCAGATGGACGAAATGGGCATCGACCGGTCGCGTGCCCCAGGAGATCGGCTCGGTGTCCCAGCGGCGATAGAGCTCGCGTGTCAGCCCGACATCGTCGCCGACCACCACCAGTACATCGACGTCGGAGTCGGTGGCGAGCTGCCGTCGACTCCAGGAGCCGAACGCCAGCACACCGACGAGGCCGGCGCCGACGACGGCCGCCGCGCGCAACACCGCGGCGGCACCACCGGCGAGCGAGGAGATCGCGCCGATGGGCGCCGACAGACGCCGCACACACAGCTCGTTCAGCGACAGTTCCTCGGCCTGGGCGGCGCGCTGAAGCGCCGCGTGCAGCCCGACCGGCAGCCGCAGCAACAGCCGCCCCGAGGGATTCGAAGTACGCTCTTGTGCCATGGGCAGTGACATAGTATCACACTTCATATCGTCTGATATCGCCCAGGGTGGCGGCAACCTCGATGCGCGGGAGCTTCCGCCGCCCGCGCACCGCCGACCGCGACGTCGTCAACTCGGGGGCGGCAACGGTGTGCCGGGAGTTTGACGGCCGGGTTGCGTCCTGATATAGTCGCATGCAAATACGAGGGTCCATCTGGGCCCGCCAACACGAGGAGGTCCCGACCATGTTGTTCTGGACAGCGCTCCTGGCGGCGGCGATTCCGGCCGTGCTCGACTTCTTGAAGTCCGACACCGGCCAACAGATGATGGCCGGCCATCAGCAGATGATGGGCGGCCTCTTGCAGAACCTCTTCGGTGGCGAGGGCAGCGGCGGCCCTCTGGGCGGGCTGCTGGGCAACCTGTTCGGCGCCCGGCAGAACGCCGCCGGCACGGCGCTGCAGTCGTTGTTCCCGTCGCCGCTTCAGGGAGGCAATCCCGTCGGCGGTCTACTCGGCGGCCTGTTCGGAGCCGGCCAATAGAGCGAGCCCTCCGTGGCGACCGCCGCGGGCGAGGCGGATAGCCGAGCCGGCGGCTGGAAGGACAGGGAGGAGACCCGAGGGAGGAGACGGACATGGCAACGTGGACCGAAACGATGCAGGTCGCAGGCGGACCGCGGAGCGACGCGCTCGCGCCCGGCAACTTCGCGGGAGCCGAGGGGGCACCCGGCGGTGACTCGAGCACGACCAGTGGGGCCTGGAGCTGGCTCGGCGATCTCTTCGCGGGTCTTCTGCGAAGCCTGATCGGCGGCCGCGAGGAAGCCGCGTCGCGCGCGATGAGCCAGTCGTTCCCGCAGCGGCCAAGCGCCGCGAGAGATCGACCTCGAGCTCGCCGCAATGGCCCAGGACGTCTGCGACCTGGACAGCCGCGGCATCGATGGCTGGACGCGGCTCGACGAGCAGCAGCTCGCCGCGGCGAACATCGACCCTGAGATGCTGGAGGATCCCGAGTCCGGCTTCCGTGCCGCCATCTACACCGACGGCGACGGCCGCTACGTGCTCGCCTTCGCCGGCACCGACCCGAAAGGGATCCGTGACTGGATCGCCAACTTCGGCCAGGGACTCGGTCTGGACACGGAACAGTATGCGCAAGCGGAGAAGCTGTCCCCTCGAGCCCATCTCGCGTTTGGTGACGATCTCGTGGTCACGGGTCACTCTCTCGGAGGCGGTCTCGCTGCCACTGCGGCTCTCGCGACCGATAGCGCGGCGGTGACGTTCAACGCTGCCGGTCTGCACGGCGACACGATGCGAGAGATTGGGCTGACGCCGGACGGCGCACGAGCTCTGGCCGAAAGCGGCCTCGTCCGCAACTACGTCGTCGATGGTGACGCGCTGACCTACGTCCAGGAGGAGTCCCGAGAGCTCGCCCCGTTCGCCCCGGACGCCGTGGGTCACAAAGTCGAGCTTGCCGATCCGCATAGCTTCTGGGAGCATTTGCATCCCCTGAACCTATGGGAGCCCAGCCATCGCGTTCGCTTGCACCTGATGGACGCTGTCCTCGAGGCCATGCAAAAGGATCGTCCATGGCAGGGGCGGGCGAGCGCCGCCTGATGCATTCTTCGCCACGTTGCGGACATACTCGCTTCCGGCTTCTGGCGGCGTGGATGCTGCTCGGTGCCGTCGCGAGCTGCGCTCGAGGAGGAACCATGGACGCCCGGGAAGCCTTCGACGACGCCCAGATCATCGCGTTGGCCGAGGCCGCAGCAAGCGGCGATCACGCACGAGTACGCGAGCTGGTCGCCCAGGGTGCCGACGTCAATGCCCGCGGGGATCGGGGAGTGAATCTCCTTCAATGGGCGATGGGCAGCAAGAGCACGGAGGGGTTGAAGGCCCTGCTGGAAGCAGGCGCTGACCCGGCCAACCCGGGGATCGGCGACGGCACGGCGGTCCACACGGCCGCCATGGCCAACGACCCCGTCTATCTCGAGATCCTGCTGGAGCTCGGTGCCGACCCCAGTACTCCCCGACCGGACACCGGCGCACCGCCGCTCAGTGCTGCGACCGGACGCGACAACGACCGGCAGTTCCGCATGCTCCTGGCGGCGGGAGCCGATCCGAATGCGGCGGACCGCATGGGCAATACGCCCTTGCACGAAGCGGCCATGCTCATCAGCGCCTACCCGCAGGTCGTTGCGCTCCTCGAGGCCGGTGCCGACCCGCTGGCGCGCAACGGACAGGGCGCCACCTTCCACGACTACCTCCACGTCACCCCCGAGGAGATCCTCAACGAGCAGGCAAAGGCCGCGCTCGCAGCGATCGACGCCTGGCTGCGCGAGCACAACGTACCGGTCGAGCATGAGGCGGGCGAATGACCGGCAAGTGCTCCCATGCGTTGGAGTTGCAAGAGCCTATGTCAACACTCGTTAGAAATGTCCCCATCGGGGACTCGTTAGAAATGTCCCCTAAGTCGCCATCCGATACTCCCGTCGTCGTCGGGGTTGTGGGAGCTGTGGAGATCGCGTAGCGATCTCCAAGCGCCTGTGGGAAACGCGCAGCGTTTTCCAAGGCGCTGTGGGAGACCTGTGGGAAGGGAGCCGAGTCTGCGAGGCTCGCTTTCCAGCAGGTCTTCCATGGCGCCGGCAGGCGCGGCAGCTTCCACGGCCCTCTGGGCGCGGCACTCGTGACGCGCTCACCGGGCCTCCAAGCGCATCTGTCGCCGGGTCCACGGGCGGCGCCAAGGATGATCAGCCGCAGGCCGACGCGGTGTCTTGGGGGCGTTCGCTGGCTCGGACTTCTCAGGGGCCGCCACCTTCGGCCGCGGCCGCTCGGGCCGCCCGGTCAGCCGCTCGTACTCGACCGGCTGACCGCGATAGAGGATCTTCAGGATCCCGTCCAGACGCCGCACCACCGTGACCTTCTGCTTGGCCGGAGGGAGCCGGCGCTTCGGACCCGTGATCTGGTACCAGACATTCTGGTGCCGCACCGTCCAGTCGTTCTGGATGGTGCGGGTGTCCTCGAAGACGAAGACGTCGGCCAGATCGAGTCCCTTCGGCACCGACCGGTGGACATCCCGCCCCGAGACAGGGGGCACGGCGAAGCGCTCGCGGAGCTCTTCGTCGAAGGTCTCGAGCAGAGCCTTGACCTCGTCGTAGGTCTCGAGGCCCTGGAGCCGAATCTCCTTGACCAGCCGATCCTGGTAAACGCCGAAGTTTCGCTCGACCCGCCCCTTCGCCTGGGCTGAGCTGGCCTTGATGATCTCGATGCCGAGCTTGTGGCAGGCTCGCCCGAAGACGCTCAGCGCCGGCTCGCCAGCGAGCGGCTCTGCCACCGTCGGCTCGCGGTCGGCCAGGTAGGCGTTCTTGCCGTCGACGTACAGGCTCTGCGGGATCCCGTAGCGCTCGATCTAGCGCCAGAGCACCGGCATCGCAGCCTCGCTCGTCTCCGCCTCGGCCATCACGCCCAGCCGCACACCGGTGGCGTCGTCGATCATCCCCATCAGACAGTCTTGGCTCTTGCCGCCGCGCTCGAACCCATCGTGATGGCTGCCGTCCAACTGCACCAACTCGCCGAAGGCCTCCTTGCGCGGCCGGCGCCTGCGGTGCTTCGGTCGCCGCCGCTCGACCTTCCACAGCCCCGCGGCCAGCAACCACCGCCGCAGCGTCTCGTGGTCGACAACCAGACCCTCCTTGGCCAGCTTCTCGGCGGCCAGCGTCGGCCCAAACCACTCGAACCGGTCCTGGTACAGCTCTAGGCAGCGCTGGTGCACCGAACCCGGCTTCTTCCGGTTCGACAGCCGCCCCCGACTCCGATGCACCAGCCCCGCGTCGCCGTCCTCGCGCCACCGACCCCAGATCCGCTTCGCCTGACGGTAGCTCAGGCCCAGACGACGGGCCGCCGCAGACAGCGTCTGCTCCCCTCGTCTCACCGCCTCCAGCTCCACCAGACGCTGACGCTCTTTCCTGCTCATCTGAAGTGTCTCTCCCATCTCCTGTGCCCTCCTGCTGAAGGGCGCACAGTAGGGGGACACTTCTCACGAGTCCGCGGGGGGACATGTTCATGGAGTCGCGACATGACGGCGGGGAGGCCTTGACACCGCCGTCACTTGCAGATATAGTTTCATGCGCATGTAGAGTTCAGTAGTCCACTTCGTCTCTAAGGGAAGTAGACACGATGTCGTTCTGGACGGCCTTGATCGCAGCTTTGGCGCCGGTCGTGATGGACCTGCTGAAGTCCGACACCGGCCAACAGATGATGGCCGGCCACCAGCAGATGATGGGTGGCCTCTTGCAGAACCTCTCCCAC
>JBOGJI010000339.1:0-3412 GCA_050747865.1 Thermoanaerobaculia bacterium | reverse complement strand
CTCCAGCTCAGCCTCTTTCAACGACGGCCGCTCCATGAACTCCTACAAGAGCAACTCCCACCGCCCGAACCGCCTGAACATCAGGCGCGCCTGGTGTTCTCTTGAGAGTTTGTGGGACAGCAGTGGGGCACACCGAACCAGTTCTCGTAGCACTGCTTGGTGGCGAAGAAATTGTTGGCCAAGCGGCGCGCCTCGCTCTCCTTCGGGTGGGCGTAGGTCGACACCAACACCTTGTAACCGTCGTGCTCCGCATCCACCGTCCAGTACTTGCCGGCGATCAACGCCGGCGTCATCATCGGACCGTCGAGATGCGAGGTGAGGCGCTCCTTGCCGTCCGCGCTGCCGCGAGACCGCGTCGTCCCGGACGCCAGGGGGACGAACGGCGCCGGCACCTCGACTTCGATCTCGAACTGCGCCGCCAGGTCCCCGCCGTCGGCCGGCATCGGAAACAGCTCGGCACCGGCCATCGTCCAATAGTTGTCCTTGCCGGGGCGCATGGCGAAATCGCCCTCCATCTCCGTCTCGACGACCGCGGACCCACCTGCGGGCAGCTCGTTCGGGAGCGCCACGAGGAGCGCGCTGCGCAACCTCACGCTCGCCGCCGGTGTCCCGCCGACCGTCACCCGGCGCAGCTCGACCGGCCGCAACCGGCGATCCTCATCGAACAGGTTCTCAGGGACGATCAGAGCGAGCAGCCGGATATCGTCGGTCCCAGACTCGATTCGCACCCGGGAGCGGACTCGCGCTCGCGGGCCGTCGCCCGCCGCGACGTCGATCCCGACCTCGGTCATGGCGTAGGGCCGCGGCGTCGGCTCCCACCAGCTCCGGCCGATCGGCTGCGCCGCGAGCTCCACCATGCCTAGGCGTCCCGCGTGGCCGCCGGCATCGGCGCCAAACCGCTCGAAACGCATCAGCCACTCGGTGAGCACGTGGGGCCGAGAGTCCACGTCGACTACCAAATCGCCCTTGCCGCTGCGCAATAGCACGTGACGGGAGTCGGTCCGGCCGTTGTAGTGGGCGAGGAGCATGTCACGCACCGGATTGCTGTCGAGCGATCTCTCCAGACGCTCGCGCGCCCAAGGTGAGAAAGCGAAAGCGGTCGCCGGCGCGGCCTCCACCGGCTCGCCGGCCGGCAGATTCCAGCCCCAGACCACCGCCTCCTCGGCCTCCGCGGTGACGACCAGGGCACCGTCGCGCATCGTGGAATCGAGCCGGGAGGCGCTCTTGAGGTTGCGCTGCGCCACCGGCTGGGAGAAACGGTCCTCGACACGATAGGTGAACGCGGCCGGCCCCTTCACCCACAAGCCGCAGGGGAGGCCGGCGGCGGTCAGAGCGTAGACCGTGGCCCCCGGCCGCGGCGTGATCTTCGCACGCCCCACCTCCAACGGCCCGGCCAGGGAGACGGCGCCCGCGACCTGCGGCGCGGCAAGCGCCTCCGCCAGTGTCTTCAGATCAGGCTCCGCCGCACCGGCGATCACCGCGCCGAGGAGAATCATCATCGAGGTGTGAACCGCTGCTCTTGGTGTCATGCTTCGCCTCCGAGACACGTGTCCTTCGCCATCTGAGTACGGTCACCGGCGGCGCCTTCGCCGTAGCCGGCGAGTGCGCGTGGCGTCCTTCCTCCCTCCCCCTGTCGAGACTGCGGCGCCATCGTAGCAAACAATGCCGGGAAGAGGCCACGAGACCGTGGCTCGACCGCGCCAGCTCGCACTCAGCCGACGGCGAGCAACGGGGTCAGACGTCCTCTTCGAGGACGACGGCGGTGCCGTAGGCGAGCAGCTCGGCGGCCGCGCTCATCACCATCGAGGTGGCGAATCGCAACTCGACAATGGCATTGGCTCCCAGCTCTCGAGCCTCCTCGACCATCCGGTCGAGCGCCTGCTCTCGCGCCTCGGCGAAGAGCTTCGTGTATTCCGAGATCTCGCCGCCGACGATGTTGCGCAGGAGGGCAGCGATGTCGCGCCCGATGTGGCGGGCGCGGATCGTATTGCCGCGCACCACTCCCAGGGTGCGGACGACTCGTTTGCCGGCGACGGTCGGGGTGGTGGTCACGATCATCGGCGAACCCTCCGGTAGCGATCGGTTTCGAGGTCCCGCAGGCGGTCGAGCAGAAACGAGAGGAGGAGAACGGCGAGCCCCGAGATCCCGGCGACCGCGAACAGCTTCATCCACATCGACTCCGGCGAGCGCAGGAACTGCCACAGCGCGAATCCGGCGATGCCGCCGACCCACAGCAGGAAGAGTCCCCATCCGGTATTGCGTAGCAGTCTCGAGAGAAGTCCGCGTGGGCGCTCGTCCCACTGGATGTCTTCGGGCACCTGGAACTCGGTTGTCATCGTTGCCTCCCGCGCAGCACGCATCTCTTCGAGGAGCCGGCGAATCTGCGGATCGTTCTCCAGTCGGATCCGCACCCGCTGCTCCTCGGCTTGAGTCAGCTCGCCGTCGAGATATCCCGACAGCAGGGTTTCGTCGAAGGTCTGGGGGCGATCGGCGGACATGTTCACGCGTCTCCCGATGTCCTGACGGTGCCCGCGGTCTCTCGCGCCGGATCGGCCAGTTGGTCGCGCAGTGCACGCCGGGCGCGGTGCAGGCGGGACATCACGGTGCCGAGAAGAATGCCGAGCAGCTCGGCGATCTCGGCGTAGGGGAGGTCGTGGTAGTCACGGTACACCAGGATCTCCCGCTGCGGCTCAGGCAGGGCCCCCAGCGCTCGCCAGATGCGGAGTTGCAGTTGACGCTGCTCGACTCCGGCCAGCGGGTCGGCGCCATAGTCGATCAGCTCATCGACCCGGTCGCGCCCCGCGCCATCGAATGCCTCCATCCGCCAGCGGCCGCGCCACCGTCGAAGATCGCGCACGCGGTTGCGCACGATGGCAAAACTCACGACCCATCCTACGCTCGGACGCCGGGGCTATTCCCGCTCGGGATCAGGGACTCGAGGCGATTCCCGCGCGGTGCTGTCAGGCGGGCGGTCAGCCGCCGACCGCGCCTCCCGCGCCAGGCGTCGAGCGACCCTCAGCGGCTGCGGGGCGCGGGCCCGGCCGTCGCTCGCCGCCAACACGATGCGCACCGCCAGCTCGCAGGAGGTCTGCCAGGCGGCGTGTATGGCCAACGGGCGCGTGCCGGCGCGGGTGACCAGCCAGTAGCCGACCAGCTCGTCGTCGATCCTCAGGGGCGAGCGCTCGCCGCGCCGCGCCGGCGGCCATTGTCCGGTCGCCAGCAGCGGACGGTGGGTGACCCCCACCGTCGGCAGGTCGAGCAACGCCCCGAGATGGAGCGCCAGCCCCGCCCGCCGCGGGTGATCGCGGCCGGTCGAGTCGACGAGGAGCACCAGGGGCCGGCGCGGCAGGGCGCGCACCGCCGCCGCGAGCAGCTCCCCCTCGCGCAGCGCCAGCAGCCCGGCGGCGTAGGG
>JBOGJI010000338.1:0-3447 GCA_050747865.1 Thermoanaerobaculia bacterium | reverse complement strand
GCGCGCCGACCAGGCGATGCCGCTGCCGCACAGCGTGCAGTAGCTCAAGACGAACGGCTCGCCGCCCAGGACGTCGTTCGTCATCTCGTGCCAGGAGAGATAGCGCAGCGGGTAGGCCCGCGCCTCTCCCCCGAGCACGATGCCGAAGACTTGCTCGTCGTCGCGCAGGCGCTTCGCCTCCGCGGCGGGCACGTGCGGCGGGTCGTCGAGCGCCGGGATGCCCTCGAACACCACGCCTCCCGAGACGATCTCCTGCAGCCGGATGCGCGACGGCGCCCCGGGGTAGAGCACCGCCGCGTAGCGCTCGTCGATGCGCGACAGCAGCTCCCGCTTCCATTCGAGATATCCCGGCGCTGGCTCGAGATCGTCGCGGCGCCCCACGAACTCGACCCACTCGAGGTACCTGCGTCCCATGTCCTCGCCGGTGAGGGCGCGCAGCGCGTCGAGGGCCGGCCGGCGCTCGGTCGCCGGGATGAAGAACAGCGCGTCCACGAGACCGGGAACCAGCGATCGATTGCCGTCATCGGCGAGGCGCTCGGCCGCCTCGCGTCGCTCGCGGCGGTCCCCGTCGACGAGCTGACGAAGCAGGTCGTATCCGGAGGAGGTATCCGCCGGCAGCGCCGTCGCGGCCATCCAGATCGAGGCGGCAAAGGCGACGGGCGTCAGCGTGCCGGTCCGGCGGCCTCCATGGACGACTCCAGGACCCATCCTGTTGTAACGATACGGATGCGGATCGGGGGCAGTTCAACGGTGTCACGACTGTTATGGTATTATGGTACTGATATGGCAGCCGTGAAGGTCACCTATAGCCTGGATCCGGAGACCATCGCCCGCCTCGAGCGCGCTGCCGAGCGCCTGGGGCTACCGAAGAGCCAGGTCGTGCGCGAGGCCATCTCCGAATACAGCGCGCGGATCGATCGCCTGAGCGAACGGGAAAGGCTGCGGCTGCTGCGCGTCTTCGACGAGATGGTGCCGGCGATCCCGGAGCGCCCCGTCGAGGAGGTCGAGGCGGAGCTCGCGGCCCTGCGCGAGGCCCGGCGGGGCGGGGGGCGGCGCTCCTCCCCGGAGCCGGGCCGTTGATCGTCCTCGACACCTCCGTGCTGGTCGATGCGCTGACCGGTCCCAAGCGTTCCGCGCCGGCGCTGCGGAGCGCGATCGAACGAGGCGAGCGTCTGGCGGTGCCCGCGCTGGTGCTCTACGAATGGCTGCGCGGGCCGCGCAAGCCGGCGGAGCTCGAGGCCCAGGAGGCGCTGTTCCCGTGGCGGGCGGCTATTCCGTTCGGGGCCGAGGAAGCGGCGATGGCGGCCCGGCTCTACGGTCTTGTCCCGCGCCCGCGAGGCCGCGAGCTGGACCTGGCGATCGCCGCCTGCGCCCTGACCCGGGATGCGACACTCTGGACGCTCAACACGGCCGACCTCGCCGACCTCCCGGATCTCATCGCGGCCTCGCCGATCTGAAACGGTCGCGTCAGCCGCGCGCTACCGCGAGACCCGACGCGGCGGGCGCGACGAGGGCGCGGCGGGTGGCGCGCCAGGCCATCGCGAGCCGACGGACGCCTTCGCGGATCTCGGCGTCCCGCAGCCGGCTGTAGCCGAGCAGCACGCCGAGGCGGGAGGGCGCGGTGATGCAGAACGGCGACAGCGGATGGACGCTCACGCGCAGATCTCGGGCGTTCGCCACCAGGGCTCCTTCGGCCTGCGGGCCCGGCTCGTGGAACCAGACGGCGACGTGCAGGCCACTGGCGGCGCCGGTCACCTCCACGGCGTCGCCGAGCTCGGCCTCGAGGCTGGCCAGCAGGGCGTGGCGCCGGTCCCGCATCTGGCGCTGCAGGCGCCGCAGGTGCCGCTGGTAGTGGCCGCCGCCGATGAAGTCGGCCAGCGCGGCCTGCGGGGTCACCGGCGTGAACCCGTCGGACAGGCGTTTCAGGGCGGCGATCGGCTCGACCAGCGACCGGGGCAGGACCATGTACCCCAGCCGCAAGTCGGGATAGAGGATGCGGGAGAAGGTGCCGAGGTAGACGACCCGGGCTTCGCCGTCCAGAGCGTGGATTGCCGGCAGGGGCCGGCCGGCGAAGCGGAACTCGCCCTCGTAGTCGTCCTCGACCACGATCGCGTTCGCGGCGTGGGCCCAGTCGAGTAGCTCACGGCGCCGTGCCAGGCTCATCACCTCTCCAGTCGGAAACTGGTGGGACGGCGTCACGAACGCGAGCCGGATCGCGCCCTCGCGCTCTACGGGAGACCCGGAGGCCTGCGGCTGAAGCGGCCGCCGTCCCTGGCGGCCGGCACGGAGGCCGGCCGCTTCAGCGGCCGGCGTCTCTGCCGGCCGTTCTGCGGCGCGGCGGATATCGATGCCGCTGCGGTCCACCGGGCAGGCCACGATACGGGCGCCCAAGGTCTCGAATGCCAGACGGGCGCCGCGGAAGCCGGGGTCCTCGATCACGACGCCGTCGCCAGGCTGCAGCAGGGCGCGCGCGAGGAGATCGATGCCCTGCTGGGCGCCGGCGACCGTCACGATCTGCTCCGGGTCGGCGGCGATCCCCCGACTCTGACGCAGGTATTCGGCGAGCGCCCGCCGCAGCTCGAGACATCCCTCGGGCGGACCATAGCCTGGCGGCGGGTGCTCCAGATGCCCGCGCACGAGACGCGTCCAGATCTCGGTGGAGATCCCGTCGGCGAGCGCCGACTCGAGGGAGAAGGAGATGCACTCCCGTTCGGCCCGCGCGAGCCGGCGCTCCAGGCGCGCCGGGTTCGCTGCCACGGCATGGCGCGCCAGCTCACTCAAGCGAGGCTCGGCTCGTGACCCGTTGCGGCGTGGGCGGTGCGCCGGAGGCGCCGTCAGCAGGGCGTCCGGCACGACGGGGCTGACCCAGGTGCCGGATCCCACCCGGGCCTGCACGTACCCTTCGGAGAGGAGCTGGCGGTACGCCGCCACGACGACGCTGCGGGGCATAGCCAGATCTCGCGCTACGGCGCGCGTCGGTGGGAGACGCTCGCCGGGCTTGAGCTCACCCTCCACGATCCGTTCGCGCAGCGACTCGTAGAGCCGCAGCGGCCGCGGCTCTCTCGCGTCGGTGTGGAGGAACAGGCTATGCACGGCGGGAAGCTTGCTGCCAGAGCTGGATCACGGCGTAGGCGCGCCACGGCCGCCAGCGCTCGGCGCGCGCGGTCAGCGCCTTCGCGGTGAGCGGCTGCGCGGCACCGTTCGCTGCGGCGCGGCGCAAGACCAGGTCGTCGGCCGGGAACGCGTCGGGAGCACCGAGCGCCCGCATCGCAATGTATTGGGCGGTCCACGGTCCGATGCCGGGGAGGGCCTGCCAGCGCGCCACGAACTCGGCCAGCGGCCGCTCCGGATGGAAGTCGACTCGACCGTCGAGCAGCGCCCGCGCCACGCCGCGCAGCGTTGCGGTGCGGCTCTGAGGGAGGCCGATGGCCGCGAGGTCGGCGTCCG
>JBOGJI010000337.1:0-14440 GCA_050747865.1 Thermoanaerobaculia bacterium | reverse complement strand
CCTTTGCAGCGGCCGCCGCCTCTACCGGGTCGATGGGGTCGATCCTGGTGGCCGGGGTGTCGCCGAGGGCCTCGTCGCTCTCCTTGCGCTCCTCGCGGCGCTCCAGCTTCTTCTTCCGCTTCTCCTTCTTGGCCAGCTCGCGCTGGCGCTTCTTGAACGTGTGGTGGGACCGACCCATGCACACCTCCTCTCGGATCGTTCGGCGGATCGCTCACGGCGCTCCTGGCCGAACGGCTCGACCTACCCGCGCTGTGGCGACCACATGAACTTCCAACTCTATCAGGAGGCGACTCAGGCTCCGTGGAGTACTATGCGGGCAGCAGGAATCGCGGAACGAGGAGGTCGGCGGCGGGAGGCGAGGAGGCGGCCGGCCGCGCCCCGTTGCCGGACCCCAGGAGGATGCGATGCTCGACCGTCGTGAGCTGATGAAACTGACCGCAGTCGGCGCGACCGCGGCCGCCCTGCCCCGTGCCGCCCTCGCCCGCCAGGAGGAGGCGACCCGCGAGGTCCCCGCGGTCCCCGGCGACGACTTCCCGTTCGCCGAGCGGACGATCGCCGAGCTCCAGAAGGCGATGGGCGCCGGCGAGCTGAGCGCCGTGGGGCTCACCCGCGCCTACCTGCGACGCATCGAGGAGACCGACCAGGCCGGCCCCGAGCTGCGTTCCGTCCTGGCGATCAATCCCGAGGCCGAGCAGATCGCGCGCCGCCTGGACGACGAGCGGCGAGGCGGGTCCGTGCGGGGTGCTCTCCATGGGATCCCCATCCTGCTCAAAGACAATCTGGACACCGGCGACCGTATGCTCACCACCGCCGGCTCGTTGGCGCTGGCGGGGACCTCCGCGCCGCGGGACTCCACCGTGGCGGCGAAGCTCCGCGAGGCCGGAGCCGTGCTCCTGGGCAAAGCGAACCTCTCCGAGTGGGCGAACTTCCGCTCCACCCGCTCCTCGTCGGGCTGGAGCGCCGTGGGCGGACAGACCCGCAATCCCTACGTGCTCGACCGCAACCCCTGCGGCTCGAGTTCCGGGTCGGGGGCCGCCGCCTCGGCCAACCTGTGCGCCGCCGCCATCGGTACCGAGACCGACGGCTCGATCGTCTGCCCGTCGAACGCCAACGGCCTGGTGGGGATCAAGCCGACCGTCGGGCTGGTGAGCCGGTCCGGCATCGTGCCGATCTCGCACACACAGGACACCGCCGGGCCGATGGCGCGCACGGTGGCGGACGCTGCCGCGGTGCTGTCGGCGATCGCCGGCGCGGACCCGCGGGATCCGGCGACCGAGGCAGCGAGGGAAGGAGTCGAATCGAACTACACCCGATTTCTCGATCCCGCGGGGCTGCGCGGCGCCCGCATCGGCGTCGTGCGCGGCATGGCCGGATTCCATGCCGAGGTGGATGCGCTGTTCGAGGAGGCGCTGGCGGCGATGAAGGAGGCCGGCGCGGAGCTGGTCGACCCGGTGGAGCTGAAGGTCGACGGGGCGGGCGAGCACGAGTGGCAGGTGCTGCTGTACGAGTTCAAGCACGATCTCGAGACCTACCTGCGGGAGCGGGGGCGGACGGCGGAGGTGCGGACGCTCAAAGAGCTCATCGACTTCAATGTCCGGCATCGCGAGCGCGAGATGCCCTGGTTCGGGCAGGAGATCTTCGAGCAGGCGGCCGAGAAGGGGCCGCTGACGGAGTCGGCGTATCTCGAGGCGTTGCATGCCTGCCGGCGGATCACGCGCGACGACGGCATCGATCGGGTGTTGGCGAAGCACGAGCTGGACGCGCTGGTCGCCCCCACCGGCAGCCCGGCCTGGCCTACCGACTGGGTCAACGGCGACCACTTCGTCGGCGGCAGCTCAAGCGCAGCGGCGGTGTCCGGCTACCCGGCGGTCGCCGTGCCGATGGGGTTCGTGCACGGGCTGCCGGTCGACGTCTCGTTCTTCGGCCGTGCCTGGAGCGAGGGGGTTCTCATTCGCGTCGGTTTCGCCTTCGAGCAGGCTACCCAGGCACGGCGGCCACCGGCGTTTCGCGCCAGCTTGCGGGCGACCGCGTAGGGGGCGGCGTTCGGCCGTTTCAACGGGTTTCGACTGGGCGACCACCCCCTCCCAAGGCTGCGGAGAGGAGGTTCCAGGCGGTGAGTACGTGGGCTCGGCGTCGCTCGAGATCGCCTTGGGCAGTGGTGAGTCGTTGCCGCAGGGATGGCAGGTCCTGGCGGAGGGCGCCGGGGGCGCCCTGGTGGGTGCGCTGTTGCCAGCTCTCGTTGGGGTCTAGGGTGACCGCGGCCTCGGGGTCGCGGGCGACCTCTCGGTAGGCGGTGCGGAAGGGTACGCCTTCTTCGCGCACGCGGCGGTAGACCTCGTCAGTGGCGGCGCTGGCGCGGGTCAGCAGGGCGCGGCAGCGGTCGGGGTCGACCTCGATGCCGGTGAGGGCGATCGGGGTGACGGCGAGCAGGGCGCGGGCCTCTTCGAGGCCGAGGAGGAAGGGCTCTTTGGCCAGCTGCAGGTCGCGGTGGTAGCTGGAGGCCAGGCCGGCGGTGGTGTGGAAGGCGGCGTCGGCGCGGGCGCGCAGGCGGGCGGCGCCGGCACGGATGAGCTCCAGGACGTCGGGGTTGCGCTTCTGCGGCATGATGCTGGAGCCGGTGGTGACGCGCTCGGCGAGGCGCAGGCAGCGCAGCTCGTCGCTCGACAGCCAGATCAGGTCGGCGGCCAGGCGGGCCGCGATGGCGGCGGGCGCGGCCACCGCGGTGAGGACCAGGCCTTCGCCGGTGCCGCGGTCGTTCTGCACCGCCAGGGTGTTGGTCTGGACGCGGTCGAAGCGCAGGAGGTCGGCCACGCGTTGCCTGTCGAGCGGCAGGGCGACGCCGTAGCCGGAGGCGCTGCCCAGGGGCGAGCGGTCGAGGTGGCGGAAGGCGGCGGCGAGCCAGGGCAGGTTGTCGAGGAGGGCCTCGGCGTGGGCGGCGAACAGGAAGCCGAGGGTGGACGGCATGGCCTGGCGCTGGTGGGTGTAGCCGGGCAGGGCCGTCTCGGCGTGGTCGCCGGCAAGCGTCAGGAGGGTGTCGATGACAGCGAGGGTGGCGTCCTCGACGGCCAGCACGGCCTCGCGGCCGTAGAGGCGCAGGGCGGCGAGGACCTGGTCGTTGCGGCTGCGGCCGGTGTGGATGCGGCGGCCGACGTCGCCCAGGCGCTCGGTCAGGCGGTTCTCGAGGGCGGTGTGGCCGTCCTCGTCTTCCCAGGCGATGCGGAAGCGGCCCGACCGGCAGTCCTCGACCACCGCCGCCAGCTCGCCGCGCAGCCCCTCGAGGTCGGCCGGCTCGAGGACGCCGATCTCGGCAAGCATGGTGGCGTGCGCCATGCTGGCGAGGGCGTCATAGGGCACCAGACGCAGGTCGAGCTCGGGGTCCCGGCCGGCGGTGAAGCGGGCCACCGCGGCGTCGAGGTCGCTGCCGCGATCCCAGAGACGGCTCACTCTTCTGTGTCCCGGTGGGCGCCGCGCACGATGACGCGGTGGGCGCGCAGCCTGAGGGCATTGAGGCGGATGAAGCCGCGGGCGTCGGTCTGGTCGTAGCCGCCTTCGACGTCCATGGACGCGAGCTCGCGGTCGTAGAGGGAGCTGTGCGACTCTCGGCCGCGCGGGGTGACGTTGCCCTTGTACAGATCGAGCAGCACGCGGCCGTCGATCAGCTCCTCGGCCTGGGCGAAGGCGGCGCGGATGAAGTCCATCTCGGGGCTGAACCAGAAGCCGTTGTAGATCAGCTCGGCGAACACCGGGCTCAACATGTCGCGCAGCCGCAGCACCTCGCGGTCCATGGCGATGCCCTCGAGGTCGCGCAGCGCCGCGTGCAGGATGGTGCCGCCCGGGGTCTCGTAGACGCCGCGCGACTTGATGCCGACGAAGCGATTCTCCACCATGTCGATGCGACCGATGCCGTGCTCGCGGCCGAGCTCGTTCAAGCGCACGAAGAGCTCCAGGGGATCTTCGTACCGGCGGCCCTGGGGGTCGACCAGCCCCACCGGGTGGGCGTCCTGGAAGTGCAGCTCGATGCCGTCGGCGTGGTCGGGCGCGTCTTGCGGCGAGCGGGTCAAGCGGAACATGCCCGGCTCGGGCGCGGTCATCGGATCCTCCAGCACCCCGGCCTCGTAGCTGCAGTGCATGAGGTTCTCGTCCATGGACCAGGGCTTCTCCGCGGTGGCCTCGACCGGGATGCCCTGCTCCGCGGCGTAGGCCATGAGGTCGCTGCGGCCGCGGAAGCGGGACAGGAACTCGGCGTCCTTCCACGGCGAGATCACTTCCATGCGCGGCGCCAGCGCGGCGTAGGCGAGCTCGAAGCGCACCTGGTCGTTGCCCTTCCCCGTCGCCCCGTGGGCCAGCGCCCGCGCGTCCAGCTCGCGGGCCACCCGCACCTGGTGGTCGGCGATCACCGGCCGGGCGAGCGAGGTGCCGAGCAGGTAGCGATTCTCGTAGACGGCGTTGCCCGCCACCGCCGGGAAGACGTAGTCGGTGACGAGCTCGCGCTTCAAGTCGCGGATGACCACCTCGGCGGCGCCGATCGCCTCGGCGCGCCGGGCCACCGCCTCGAAGTCCTCCTGCTGGCCGACGTCGGCGATGAAGGCGATCACCTCATAGCCGCGCTCCTGCAGCCAGCGCAGGATGCAGGAGGTGTCGAGGCCGCCGCTGTAGGCGAGGACAACGCGTTGGGCTGGGGGCATGGCTGGAGTCTCCGGGGAAGGGGCGAGACTCTACCTTAGAATCCGCCGGTGCGCTTCCGTGGAACGCTGCTGATCCTCTCCTGTCTGGCGCCCACCGGCCCGGCGGCCGCCCCGGCCGCCGCCTGGGCGCCCGAGAGCCGCGTCGCCATCGCCGACTGGGCGGCGCAGATCGCACCGCCGGACCTGCGCAGGCAGATCGAGCGCCGCGCGTCGGCGTTCCGCGACGGCGTCCTGGCGCCGCTCGAGCCGGCCGCCGACGGCAATCCGCAAGGCGGTCCGGACGGAGATCGCGGCCGGATCGAGCGGATCGTCCGCGAGGCCGAACGGGCGATCGCCTTGATCGAGGAGCACCGGCCGTTCGACGACGTCGTCTACCAGCTCGGGATCGTCTGCCAGCTCGTCGCCGCCGCGGCCAACCCGCTGGAGGCGTCGGACGGCGATCCCCAGGAGGGTCGCTATCACGACGATTTCCTGCGCTACGCGCTGTCGGCCGAGAAGCGTCTCGAGCCGGTGTTCTACGGGATCCCCGCCCGAAGCGACACGGAGGGCCTGCGGGCGCTGATCGCGGCGACCCTGGAGCGCAGCCGGGCCCTCTACCCGTCGGTAGGCCGCGAGTATCGGCGTATCGGCTTCGCCGACGGCCGGCGGCGATTCGACGACCGCTCGACCGCCTTCGGCGTCGTCTCCGTGGCGTACAGCCAGGCGATCAGCGACGCCGCCGTGGCGCTCCGCTATATTTGGCTGCGCGCCGGCGGCGCCGACGCACGGAGCGGGCTGCCGGTACGAGGCCGTTGATCGAACCCCTCCTGGGGCGTTCGCCCGCGGCGAGCGCGCCGTTTCAGAACCAGCGACCCGAGGAGAGCTCACCCGGATGTTGAAGGCTCAGCGTGCCCTGGTGTCGGTCTCCGACAAGACCGGCCTCGTCGAATTCGCCCGCGGGCTGGCGCGGGCGGGGGTGGAGATCCTCTCCACCGGAGGTACCTTCCGCGCCCTCGAAGAGGCCGGTGTGCGCGCGACTCCGGTGGCCGAAGTCACCGGCTTTCCGGAGATCCTGGACGGCCGGGTCAAGACCCTGCATCCGGCGATCCATGGCGGGATCCTCGCCGACCGCGACCGCGCCGCGCACTTGACCCAGCTTGAGCAGCACGGCATCCGGCCGATCGACATCGTGGTGGTGAACCTCTACCCGTTCCGGGAGACCGCGGCGAAAGCCGGGAAGAGCCGTGACGACGTGGTCGAGATGATCGACATCGGGGGCCCCTGTATGGTGCGGGCGGCGGCGAAGAACGCCTCCGGCGTGGTGGTGGTCGTCGATCCCCGGGACTATCCGCAGGTGCTGGCGGCGCTGGAGGCCAACGACGGCGTCGTGCCGCCCGGCCTGCGCCGGCGGCTGGCGGCCAAGGCGTTCCGCCACACGCAGAGCTACGACGCGGCGATCGCCGGCTGGCTGGAGCACCAGGAGGAACCCGACGGGGAGGCGCGGTTCCCCTACCATCACTTCGTCGACCTCGAGCGCAACGTGGAACCGCGCTACGGCGAGAACCCGCACCAGGCGGCGGCCGTCTACCAGACTCTGGGGGGGCCCGGCCTGCTCGGCGGCTTCGAGCAGCTCCAGGGCAAGGCGCTGTCCTGGAACAACCTGCTCGACGCCGACGCGGCGCGCAAGCTGGTGTCCCAGGTCGAGACCCCGGCCGTCGCCATCATCAAGCACAACAACCCCTGCGGCGTGGGCGTCGGCGAGTCCCAGGTCGAGGCCTACGAGCGCGCCCTGGCCTGCGACCCGGTCTCCGCCTTCGGCTCGATCATCGCGGTGACGCGGCCGGTCCGCGCCGAGCTGGCCGAGCGGCTCGGCGAGCTCTTCGTCGAGGTGCTCATCGCCCCGGAGTTCGAGGAGGCGGCGCTGGAGCAGCTGGCGGCGCGGCCGAGCCTGCGCCTGCTGAGGGCGCCGCTCTACGCCCCGCGGACGCCGCCCGTGGAGCTGCGCGCCATCGACGGCGGCTTCCTCGCCCAGGAGGCCGACGCGCTGCCCGATCCGCCGGAGAGCTGGGAATGCCCCACCGCGCGGCAGCCCACCGACGAGGAGCGGCGGGCCCTGGCGTTCGCCTGGTGCGTGGCACGCTATGTGAAATCCAACGCCATCGTGGTGGCCAACGAGGTCCAGACGGTGGGGATCGGAGCCGGCCAGATGAGCCGCGTCGACGCCTGCGAGCTGGCGCTGCGCAAGGCGGAGCTGCCGCTCGCCGGCACCGTGGCGGCCTCCGACGCCTTCTTCCCCTTCCGCGACGGGCTGGACGTGCTCGCCGGGGCCGGTGTCCGCGCGGTGGTACAGCCCGGAGGCAGCAAGCGCGACGCCGAGGTGGTGGAGGCGGCCGACGAGCATGGAATCGCCATGCTCTTCACCGGCCGCCGCCATTTCCGGCACTGAGGGAGGCACCGAAGCGATGTCCAGACGCATCCGACGCACGCTCCGCTGCGCGACGCTCGCCTGGCTGGTCGCGCCAGTCCTGCTCGCCCAGTCCACGCCCGACCCGTGGACCGTCCTGAGCTCTTTGCGCGACGCCTTGGCCGAAAACGGCCCCATCGAGGTCGGCTTCACCCAGACCTTCGTCCCCGCGGGCTTCACCAGCGGCGACCGGGAGCAAGGGAGGATGGCCCTCGCCCTGCCCGACTGCCTGCGCTGGGACTACCGCACGCCCTACCAGAAGGTCTACCTGCTCTGCGGCAGCCAGGTGCACTCCTGGAATCCGGGCGAGCTGTCCGGACGGCGGTACCCCATCGATCCCGCGGAGGCCCCAGGTCTCGATCTGCTGCGCATGCGCGTCGACGCGCTGGCGACCCGCTATGCCGCGCACAGCAGCGTCCGTCCCGACGGGACGATCGAGGTGACGCTGGATCCGCTGCAACAGGTGGCGGACATCCAGAGCGCCCGCTTCGAGCTGGAACCGGACGGCAAGCGCCTCCGGGAGCTGTCGTACGAGGACGCGGAGGGGAGCCGGACGCGCTTCGAGTTCTCCGACTACCGTCCGCTCGGCGAGATCGAGCTCTTCTCGCCGCCGGCGAGCTTGAAGTGGGAAGAGGACTGAGGGCCCCACATATAATGCACGCCACATGAGGAAAGATCCAGTGCACCAGCGACGCCTCACGGGGAGCCCCGGAGCTTCGGGCTTGCGGCTCGCCGCCCTCCTGCTGGCGCTGTCCGCGGCACCCGCGTTCGCCCAGTGGTCGTCGGGCGAGCACGTCGAGATCCGCGGCACGGTGACCGATCCCGCGGGGCGCGCCCTGCCCCAGGTGACGGTGGTCTTCGAGGCGGCGCGCGAGGGCCTGAGCCTGCGGGAGCTGAGGATGGACAAGGGCCGCACCGACGAGCGGCGGGCGGTCACCGATCCCCGCGGCATCTACACCATTGACTGGCCGTGGGACCCCTTCTTCAACCGCTTCGAAGTGCGCGTCGAGCTGCCCGTGCGCGGCCCCCAAGGGGAGCGGATGGAAGTGCTGGCTCGTCACTCCCTCGGCACGCTGCGCGACGCCTCGAACCCCGTGATCGCCAATCTCAGCGTCGAGAAGGCGGCGCTGATCGCGCAGCTCCAGGACTTCCTGGCCCAGGTCGACACCGACGCCGAGCGCCGGGTCTATCAGCGGCTGGGCAAGCCCGACCGGTACGAGCGCGTGGTCTACGAGGGCAGCGATCGGGTCGACGCCGCCTGGTGGTACTTCAGCGTCGGCAAGGTCTTCTATTTCCGTTCCGGTGAGCTGGTCGAAGAGCGCAGCTTCCAGCCGGTGCGACCTTTCTGAGAATCGGACCGACTCGAAGCCCCATGGCGAGCGGCAATCCCCAGGCGACGGCCTCCGGCGACCTCCGGGCCGTCGCCGCGGCGCGCTTCCTCGCCCTCGTCGAGCCCAAGCTGGCGGCCACGGAGGCCCTGTTCCGCGACTATCTGGGCTCGGACGTGCCGTTCATCCAGGACGCCGGCGAATACATCTTCCACGGCGGCGGCAAGCGCGTGCGGCCCGCCCTGCTGCTGCTCTCGGCGCGGCTCCTCGGACTCGACAGCGACGAGGAGGTGACCTACGCCGCCGCCGTCGAGCTCATCCACACCGCGACGCTGATCCACGACGACGTCATCGACCACGCGGGCACGCGGCGGGGCCAGGTGACGGTCAACCATCGCTGGGGCAACAGCCGCACGGTCCTGCTGGGCGACTGGCTCTACACCACCGCCATGCGGGAGTCCCTGCGCTTCGGCAATGTCGAGGTGATCCGCGCCCTGTGCGACGCCACTCGCCAGATGACCGAAGGGGAGCTCCTCGCCCTCGAGCGCCTGGCCGCCGTGGATCTCACGGTCGAGGAGTACTTCTCCATCGTCGAGCGCAAGACGGCCCGACTGTTCGCCGCCGCCTGCAGCCTGCCCAGCCTGATCCGGCCGGCGCGGCCCGAGGCCGGGGACGCGCTGGCGCGCTACGGCAGGGCGCTGGGGATCTGCTTCCAGCTCGTCGACGACCTGCTCGACTTCACTGCGCGGTCCGAGGAGCTGGGCAAGCCGGTGCTGGCGGACTTGAAGGAGGGCAAGCTCACGCTGCCGCTGCTGCTCGTTCTTCCCCGGTTGAACGCGGCGGAGCGTGCCAGCGTGGCCGCGGTGCTCAAGGACGGCGCGTTCGAGCGCGTGCCGGCGGCGGCGATCCTGGAGCTCATCGAGCGCGAGGGGACGCTGGAGGAGACGCGACAGGTCGCCCGGGAGCATGCGCGCGGTGCGCGCGAGGCGCTGGCGTTCTTCCCCGTCTCACCCGCCCGGGAGGCCCTGGAGCTGGCTCCAGATTTTGTCCTCGACCGGCGTACGTAGGCGCGCGGGCGCGAGGCCGAACACGCCGCGGTCGGGCTCGGGCTGCGGCGGCCAGGCCTCCGCGGCGATCTCCCGCACCGGGTACACGCTGGCGGTCCTCACCGCCCGCGCCCCCAGGATCAGAACGTAGCGGAACCGGCGGGCCTCGGCGTCGAGCCAGTGGCGCTTGCCGGAAAGGGAGATCCAGATCGCCGACGGCGAGGCGGTCTCCGGGCGCGGCGGCTGCGAGCCGACGTAGACCAGCGCCGGCACCGGGTCGGGACCCACCGATCCGAGAACCAGGAACCCGGTCTCCTCGCGTCCAAAGTCGATCAGGATCCGCTCTCCGAGCACCGGCTGCCGGATGCTGGCGCGGCGCCGGCCCCCGCCGGCGCCGACGGTCCACGCGCGCATCCAGTCGCGTGGCCGCGACAGGACGTCGTCGAAAACCGTCCGCGGCGGATTCGCGCGGCGCGGGCCCCAGCGTCCGAAAGGCGGCTCCGACAGAACCAGAGCCTCCGGCAAGGGCGGCAGCGGCGTCTCGAAGCCGTGGACCAGCTCGCCTCGCCAGCGATAGCTGATGCTCCAGTCCCCGTCGGTGACCAAGGTCACCGGCTCACGACCGGGCAGCTCCGCACGCAGCAGCGCCAGGAAGCCCCCGACCCCCCGGCCGGAGCGCAACTCGAAGACCAGCCGGTTGTTCCCTTGGCGCAGCAACGCACCGATGTCGTAGGCGTCCATCGCGGCTCCGGGGCGGTAACGTCCGGCGCCCACGGTACGGCCGTTGACGGAGAGCGCGTACTCCTCGTCGGCGAGCACGAGCAGTCGGGCCGAGGCCGGGGCGGCGGCCAGCTCCAGGTCGCGCAGCGCCAGGAAGGCGGTCGGCCCGCTCCAGCTCGAAACCCGCGGCGCCCAGATCCACTGGGCGCCCGCCAGGTCGAGCTCACGCGGTCCGGCCAGCAGGCGGCCGAGCCCGTGATCGGCGGTCAGCAGCAGCGGCGCCGCCGCGACGGCGAGAAGCGCCAGGAGCCACCGGCGACGCGAGAGGAGTCGCGATGTCACGGAGCGGTCGAGGCGGCAAGCGACTTCATGGTCCCTGCGGCCAGTCTACCATCGGGCCGGCGGCGCCCCAGGCCGCGTTGACTGCCGGGTCACCGGCACAGTAGATTGGGCCGTGCACCCCGAGCGAATCCTTCCCCAGCGGGAACCATCGGCCGCCGTCAGGGTGGTGGCGGCGATCCCGGCGCGGTACGCCTCGTCGCGCCTGCCCGGCAAGATGCTGCGCCCGCTGGCCGGACGACCGTTGATCGAGCACGTGTACCGCCGCGCCGCGGAGGCGCCGGCGCTGTCGCGGGTGGTCGTGCTCACCGACGATGAGCGCATCGCCGAGGCGGTGCGGGCATTCGGCGGCGACGTCGAGATGACCCCCGGCGACTGCGTCTCGGGCACCGACCGCATCGCCTGGGCGGCGCGCTCCTGGGAGGCCGACGCGGTGGTCAACGTCCAGGGCGATGAGCCGCTGATCGCGCCCGCGCTCATCGGCGCCCTCGCCCGCCACCTGGCGACCCATCCCGAGGACGCGATGGTCACCGCCGCCGCCCCGGCGTCGACGGAGGACCTCGACGATGAGAATGTAGTCAAGGTGGTGGCGGACCGCATGGGGTACGCCCTCTATTTCAGCCGCGCCCCCATCCCGTACCGGCGCCATCCGGAGGGCGCGCCGCTGCGGCGCCACGTCGGCGTCTACGGCTACCAGCTCGCCTGCCTGCTGCGCCTGGCCGAGCTCGCGCCGTCGCCGCTCGAGCGGGCCGAGTCGCTGGAGCAGCTGCGGGCGCTCGAGAACGGCATCCCGATCCGGGTCCTGGAGGCGACCGAGGCTCCGCCCGGCGTCGATACAATCGAGGACCTGGAACGCGTCGAGGCGCTGCTGCGCGAGCGGCCCGCCAAATCGACGCGTAACGGGGGGAGCGTGTGACCGGCAGGAGGGGGACGCAAGCGATGGCCACCAAATACATCTTCATCACCGGCGGCGTGGTCTCATCGCTGGGCAAAGGCGTGGCGGCGGCTTCGGTCGGCGCCATCCTCGAGGCGCGGGGCTTCTCGGTCACCATCATGAAGCTCGACCCCTACGTCAACGTCGACCCGGGGACCATGTCGCCCTACCAGCACGGCGAGGTGTTCGTCACCGAAGACGGGGCGGAGACCGACCTCGACCTCGGCCACTACGAGCGCTTCACCCACACCCTGACCTCGAAGGCCCACAACTACACCACCGGCAAGATCTACGAGTCGGTGCTCAACAAGGAGCGGCGCGGCGACTACCTGGGCAAGACCGTGCAGGTGATCCCCCACATCACCGACGAGATCAAGGCGGCGATGAAGAAGCTGGCCGACGGCGTCGACGTGGTGATCGTGGAGATCGGCGGTACCGTCGGCGACATCGAGTCGCTCCCCTTCCTCGAGGCGATCCGCCAGTTCCGCCTGGAGCTGGGGCGCGGCAACGCCTTGAATATCCACCTGACGTTGATCCCCTACATCGCCGCCGCCGATGAGCTCAAGACCAAGCCGACCCAGCATTCGGTGCGCGAGCTGCGGGCGATCGGCATCCAGCCGGACGTCCTGCTCTGCCGCGTCGACCGGCCGCTGCCGGACGACCTGCGGCGCAAGATCGCGCTGTTCTGCAACGTCGAGTCGCGGGCGGTGGTCGCGGCGGTGGACGTGCCCACCGTCTACGAGGTGCCGTTGCGCTTCTGCCGCGAGGGATTGGACGAGCTGATCCTGGAGCTGCTCCACATGCCCGGCGCGCCGCGGGACCTGCGCCAGTGGGAGCAGCTGGTGGCCAAGATCAAGAACCCCCGGCATCGCGCGCGCATCGGCATCGTCGGCAAATACGTCGATCTGCCCGACGCCTACAAGAGCCTGAACGAGGCCCTGACCCACGGCGGCATCGCCAACGACGCAACGGTGGAGCTGGTCTACATCGACGCCGAGCGGCTGGAGGAGGAGAACTGGCCGCGCGAAGTCTTCGAGGTGGACGGCCTGCTGGTCCCCATCGGCTTCGGCCCGCGGGGCACCGAGGGCAAGATCCGGGCGATCCGCTACGCCCGCGAGCACCGGGTGCCGTTCTTCGGCATCTGTCTCGGGCTTCAGTGTATGGTCATCGAATACGCGCGCAACGTCTGCGGCATCGCCGACGCCACCTCCACCGAGTTCGACGCCGAGGCGCGCCATCCGGTGATCTACAAGCTGCGCGACCTGCTGGGCGTCGAGGAGATGGGGGGCACCATGAGGCTGGGCGCCTACCCTTGCGACATCCAGCCCGGCACGCTGGCGGAGACCATCTACGGCGCCAACCGGATCTCCGAGCGCCACCGCCACCGCTACGAGGTCAACCAGAAGTACATGCCGCAGTGGACCGCGGCGGGACTGCGGGTGGCGGGCATGAGCCCCGACGGCAAGTTCGTCGAGATGGTGGAGCTGAGCGATCATCCCTGGTTCCTGGGCTGCCAGTTCCATCCCGAGTACCGGTCCAAGCCCTTCGACCCCCATCCGCTGTTCGTCTCCTACATCGCCGCCGCCCTGGAGCAGGCGCGGCTCCGGCCGGCACGCGCCAGGGGCGAGACCGAGACCACGGCGGAGGACATGGCGCCGGTTGCCGGGGAGGCCGCCGGGGAGGCCAATTGAACGTGCCCCCCGTCGAGCTCGCCCCGTCGGTTTTCCTGGGCGACGAGGACCTGCCGGTGGTCGCCGGCCCCTGCGTCATCGAGAGCCCCGAACGTACGCTGGAGGCGGCCCACGCGGTGAAGGCCATCGCCGAGCGCCTCGACCTGCGGCTGGTGTTCAAGGCCTCCTACGACAAGGCCAACCGCTCCTCCCTGCGCGGCTTTCGCGGACCGGGCCTCGCCGAAGGCCTGATCGTCCTCAGGCGGGTGAAAGAGGAGACCGGCCTGCCCATCCTCACCGACGTGCACCAGCCGGACCACTGCGAGCCCGCCGCCGAGGTGTGTGATGTGCTGCAGATTCCCGCCTTCCTCTGCCGGCAGACCGACCTGCTGGTCGCCGCCGGCCTCACCGGCCGCTCGGTCAACATCAAGAAGGGCCAGTTCATGGCCCCCGAGGACATGTTGCGGGCGATCGAGAAGGTCGCCTCCGCGGGCACCGACCGCATCAGCGTCACCGAGCGCGGCACCACCTTCGGCTACCACAACCTGGTGGTCGACATGCGCAGCTTCATGATCCTCCACCGACACGGCATCCCCGTGCTCTACGACGTCACCCACTCCCTGCAGCTCCCCGCCGCGCTCGGTGAGTCCACCGGCGGCCGGCGCGAGTTCGCCGAGCCGCTGACCCGCGCCGCCGTCGCCGCCGGCGCCGACGGCCTCTACCTGGAAGTCCACCCCAACCCCGAAGAAGCCCTCTCAGACCGCGAGACCCAGCTGGATCCGTCCCGCGCCGAGCGCCTCCTCATCGAGGCGCTGGCCATCCGCCGCGCCACCCCATCCGCCTCCTGACCCCATACACCGTGACCGCGTGGCACGCGGCGCGGATGGCGCCGGGCTCGCACGGCAGGCTCTCGGGCGCACCGCGCGGGATGCGTCATCCCAGCCCGACCGCTCGCGCGATCAGGAACAACCCTGCCCCGATGACGGCGGCTCCGATGGCTCGCGCGACGCGCCGACCGGCCGGCGCGAGACGTTCGGCCGTGATCGCTGCCGTCACGACAGCCATGGCGCGCAGGTCCATGACCCCGATGACGAGGAGGATCGCCATCAGACCGGCACAGCAGCGGGTGCAGTGGAGTCCGAGGCGCAGGCCGTGGCGCCAGCGCCGGCTGCCGCATCGCGATCGCCGCGCAGGCGACCCCCAGCGGATAGGCGGCCATCCCGAACGCCGTCCACACGAAGAAGTACCCCGCACCCGCCAGCGCGGTCAGCCGAC
>JBOGJI010000336.1:0-5518 GCA_050747865.1 Thermoanaerobaculia bacterium | reverse complement strand
CACGACCGCTGGCGGCGCGCCGGCCGCGAAGGCGAGCCGGGGCACCGCCGCGCGAAGCGCGGTGGTCCGCCCGGTGAAGCCGCCGGCGAAGACGACGGCGGCGAGGAGTCCTGATGGGCCTCCCCCTGGCAGCCTTGATCCGTCGCGAGCTCATCTTCCCGGACCTGGCCGGCGAAAACCGCGACACGCTGCTCAAGAACCTCGCCCAGGCGATGGCGGAGCGCGGCGCCGTGCGCGACGGGGAGATGCTCTACCGCCGGCTGCAGGAGCGGGAGGCCCTGGGCACCACGGGCATCGGCAGCGGCGTGGCGATCCCGCACTGCAAGATCGAGCGCCTCGACGGCGTCGTGGTCGCCGTCGGACTGTCGCGCCAAGGCGTGGCGTTCGACGCCGTCGACGACCAGCCCGTGCGTCTCTTCTTTCTCGTGCTGTCGCCGCCGGACGCGCCGGCCGAGCACCTGAAATCGCTGGCCGCCATCTCCCGCTGGGCCAAGGCCGATCGCCATGCCGAGCGGCTGCTCGCCCTGAGCAACGCCGACGCGATCTTCGACATGCTGCGCGAGGAGGCAGCGTAGCGGCCGAGCTCGTCTCGGCCGAGCCGTGAGCGATACCCGGAATGCCGCAGGAACGCGACCACGTCCTGGTCCGCGAGCTCCTGGGCGAGGAGCTGCGCGACCTCCAGCTCACCGTGCTGGCGGGGGAGGGGAGCCTCGACAACCGGGTGACCAATCCGCGGGTGCAGAAGCCCGGTCTCGCCTTCGCGGGCTACTACGACTACATCAAGCCGGGGCGCGTGCAGATCGTCGGCGAGAGCGAGCTGGCCTATCTGGCCGGTCTCGACGACGAGGTCCGCCGCGAGCGCATCTCGTCGATCACCGCGCTGTCGGTGCCCACCTTCGTCGTCACCAAGGGGCTGGCCGCCGACGGCGAGCTGCTGCGCCAGTGTCGGGAGCGGGAGATCCCGCTGCTTCGGTCCACCGCCCTGTCGTCGACGGTGATCAAGCAGCTGAGCTTTTTCCTCGAGGACCGGCTGGTGCCGACGACGACCGTGCACGGCGTCCTGATCGACGTCTACGGGCTCGGCGTCCTGCTGATCGGCGCCAGCGGCGTCGGCAAGAGCGAGTGCGCCCTCGACCTGATCAGCCGCGGCCATAGCCTGGTCGCCGACGACCGGGTGCAGGTCAGGCTCTATCCCTCGGGGGAGCTGGTCGGGTACGGCGACGCCCTGCAGCGCCACCACATGGAGCTGCGCGGCATCGGCATCATCGACGTCCGGGACCTGTTCGGCCTCGCTGCGGTGCGCGACCGGCACACGGTCGACCTGGTCATCGAGATGGAGCCGTGGGACGAGACCCGTCAATACGACCGGCTGGGGCTGGACGAGACCGTGCACGAGATCCTGGGGACGGCCGTGCCCTACATCTGCATGCCGGTGGCGCTGGGGCGCAACATCTCGATCCTGGTCGAGATCGCGGCGCGCAATCACATGTTGAAGCTGCAGGGGCATCACTCCGCGCGCGAGCTGGTGCAACGCCTGAAGAGCCGCCAGGAGGCGAATCGGGCGGCGGTGGGCAAGTCGCCGTGAGCGCGTCGGAACCCATTGCCGCCGACCGCAGCAGAGCGGACGTCCGGCTGGTGCTCATCACCGGTCTCTCCGGCTCCGGCAAGAGCACCGTGGCCAACTGCTTCGAGGACCTGGGCTGGTATTGCGTCGACAACCTCCCGTTGCCGCTGCTCGAGGAGCTCCTCGAGCGGCCCGCCGAGCTGGCTTCGGGGGCCGATCGCATCGCGGTGGTGGTCGACGTGCGCACCGTCGGGTTCGCGCGTGACTTCCCGCGTCTGCTCGGGCGGTTGCGGCGAGTCTCCGGCGCGCGGCGGGCGGCCGCGGTCCTGTTCCTCGAGGCCTCGGAGGAGGCGCTGGTGCGGCGCTATTCGGAGTCGCGCCGGCCGCATCCGCTGACCGAGAACCGGCCGGTGGTCGAGGACATCCGGCGCGAGCGCGAGATCCTGGCGCCGCTGCGCGCCGCCGCCGACCTGGTGCTCGACACCAGCTCCCTGAGCGTGCACGAGATCCGGCGCAAGATCTTCCGCGATTTCGCCGACCCCGGCCAGGAGGGGTCGCGCATGGTGGTCACCCTGGAGAGCTTCGGCTTCAAGCACGGCATCCCGTCCGGGTCGGATCTCCTCTTTGACCTGCGCTTCCTGCCCAACCCCCACTTCGAGCCCGGGCTGCGCGAGCTGACCGGACGCGACGGCCCGGTGCGGGACTACCTGCATCAGCAGCCCGAGGTGCGCGAGCTGCTCGACCGTCTGAGCGACTTCCTGCTCTACCTCCTGCCCCGGTACCGGGAGGAGAATCGGAGCTACCTGACGGTGGCCATAGGGTGCACCGGCGGCCGCCACCGGTCGGTGGCGGTTGCGGAGGCCCTGGCGGCTGTGCTCGCCCAGGCCGGCTGGACGGTAAAGGTCGCACACCGAGATATCGAGGAGCCGGCGGGGTAGGCAGCGGGCCACCCGGCGGCAAGCGGCCGCCGGTGGGGGAGAGCACCGCGCTGCGGTACCATGGGCCCTATGGTCGCCACACTCATCGTCGCCCAAGGGGAACTCGCCGATGCCATCTTGCGTTCGGCCCGCACCATCGTGGGGGAGACGCCGGCCACGGAAGCTCTGTCCGTGGCGTGGGACGCGGAGCCGGAGGACATCGTGCTGCAGGTGCGGCAGGGGGTCGAGCGGCTCGACCAGGGGGACGGGGTGCTGATCCTTACCGACATGCACGGAGGCAGCCCGGATCAGGCGGCGCGGAGGCTCGTCGGCGAGCGCCGCGTGGCGGTGCTGGCGGGCGTCAACCTGCCCATGGTGGTGCGGCTGGCCTGCTGCCGCCCCGACGACATGTCCCTGGAGCAGCTTGCCGCCTGGATCGAGGCGAAAGGGAAGCGGGCCATCTGCGGCCAGGAGGGCGCCGCCGTGGCGGCGACGCCGGAGTGTGGCGGTCGATGATCGAGCGCGAGCTGGAGATCCGCAACAGGCTCGGCCTGCATGCGCGGGCGGCGGCGCGCCTGGTGCACATCACGGCGCCGTTCACCAGCAGCGTCACCCTGGCGCAGAACGGCGAGGAGGTCGACGCCAAGAGCATCCTCGGCGTCCTCCTGCTCGCCGCGCCGCAGGGCTCGCGGGTGATCGTGCGCTGCGACGGAGACGACGAGTCCCGGGCGATGCGGGCGATCGTGGATCTGTTCGACGATCGCTTCGGGGAAGGGGAGTAGGGTGACGGAGGCACGCGCACCGATGCGAGAGCTCCAGGGCATCCCCCTCGCCGACGGCGTGGCGATCGGCCGCGCCGTCTGTCTGCACGACAAGACGCTGAAGGTCTTCCGCTTCCCGCTCGCCGAGGACCAGGTGGAGCAGGAGGTGGAGCGCTTCCGGCAGGCGCTCGACGCCACCCGGCACACGCTCAGGGAGACCGCCGCCAGGGTCGAAGGAGAGCTCTCCGAGGAGCTGGGAGCGATCTTCGACGCGCATCAGCTCATCCTCGGCGACGCCGCCTTCGTCGACCGCGTGGAGCGCCGCATCCGCGAGCGCCTGGTCAACGCCGACTGGGCGGTCTACCGCACGATCCAGGACTTCGCCGAGCGCTTCCTGGCCAGCGACAGCGAGTCGCTCAAGGATCGGGTCGACGACCTGCGGGACGTGGGCAGGAGCCTGGTGCGCTCGCTGCAGGGGATCCATCACCACTCGGTCTCCGAGCTGGCGGGAGACGTCGTGCTGGTGGCCGCTGACCTGACGCCGTCGGAGGCCGTCCACCTGGGCCGCGAGGGCGCGCTCGCCTTCGTCGTCGAGGGAGGCGGCCGCACCTCGCACACGACGATCATCGCCCGGGCGCTGAACATCCCGATGGTGGGCGGCGTGCACGGCGTCACCGAGCAGGCGACGGACAACGACCCCCTGGTGGTCGACGGGACCGAAGGCCGGGTGATCCTGCACCCCGGCCCCGAGATCCTGGAACGCTACCGACGCGAGCGGCAGGCAGCCGACGAGGCGCGGCGGGCGGCCGTGCTGGTCGCCCCGGCCGCGATCACCGACGACGGCGAGGAGATCCGGCTGCTTGCCAACATCGACCTCGAGGAGGAGCTGCAGGAGGCCCGCCGCCTCGGCGCCCAGGGGATCGGCCTCTACCGCAGCGAGTTCCTCTACATCGAACGCAGCCCCGAGCTCCCCACGGAGGAGGACCATCTGGCCACCTACCGCGGCCTCGTCGACGCGATGAGCCCGCACCCGGTCGTCGTGCGCACCTACGATCTGGGGGGTCGCAAGATCGCGCGGGAGGTGATGGAGACCTCGGGCGACAACCCGGCGCTGGGCCTGCGCGGCGTCCGGCTCACGCTGGAACGGCCGGACATCTTCCGTTCGCAGGTGCGGGCGCTCTACCGCGCCGGAGCGGAGGGCGATCTACGCGTCATGTTGCCCATGGTCTCCTCCCTGGAGGAGGTGCGCCGGTTCCGGCGCTTGAGCGACGAGGTGTGCGCGGAGCTGCGCAGCGAGGGCCTGGTCCACCGTGCCGACCTGCCGCTGGGCGCCATGGTGGAGGTGCCGGCGGCGGCGATGATCACCGACCACCTGGCGCGCGAGGTCGACTTCCTGTCGATCGGCACCAACGACCTGGCGCAATACACCCTGGCGGTCGACCGCAACAACGAGCAGGTGAGCGAGCTCTACGACGTCCTGCACCCGGGCCTCCTGCGGATGCTGCGGTTCGTGATGGAGAGCGCGCGCGAAGCCGGCATCGAGGTCTCGATCTGCGGCGAGATGGCGGCCGATCCCGCCCACCTGCCGCTGCTGCTCGGGCTCGGGCTGCGCCGGCTTTCGGTGGGACCGCGGGGCCTGCCGCGGCTGCGGCAGGCGATCGGCGAGCTCGCGGCCGCCGGCTGCGGGGAGCTGGTGGACCGCTGTCTTGAGGCCGCGACCGGAGCCGACGTCCGCGAGATCCTGGCGAGCCGGGAGCGGCAGCGGGAGCCTGTGGCCGCGGCCGAGTGATCGGAGCCACGATGGCAGCGCGTCGAAGATCGATGCCGACCGGACTCCGGATCCTGGTTCTCGGCTCCTGCGTCTCCACCGCGTTCCTCGCCTGCGCCACCGGCGGATCAGGCAAGAAGCCCGGGAAGGCCACCGAGGTGGTCGGCACGAAGGCTGATGGCCTCGAACGAGAAACCGACCGCGTCGCGCCCAAGGCAGGTGCCGAGTCGCCGGCAGCCGAGGCGGCAGGGAAGTCGTCGAACGCGGAGACGGCTGCCGTGGAAGACGATGACTCCGTGGTCGTGATCTCCGCACCCGACCCCGCGGCGCATCAGCCCGCGACCCTGGTCGAAGCCGCCGCCGCGGCGCGGGCGCAGCGAGCGGCCGCGGGACCCCCGGTCGCCGCCATCACCGACGAGAACCTGGGAAGCGGTCGCCGCCGGGATCGGGTCTCCCAAGCCGGCGCGTCCGCGCGCGCGGATTCGCCGCAGATCCCAGGGGACGAGGC
>JBOGJI010000335.1:0-4545 GCA_050747865.1 Thermoanaerobaculia bacterium | reverse complement strand
CCTCGAGCACCTCCGCAAGACCGGCAAGCTCGTTCTCGAAGGGGGTCGTTCCGACACCCAGACCTCACTCTTCCCAGCACCTACAGGAGGTTGATAATGCCAGGTATCGTGAGTGTTCCTTCCACCCCAAGAGGTCCCCGGCGGTATGTACCACCGACACCATCCCGGGCTGCAGGTCGGGCCGCTGTGTGGCGGCGACCATGAGCTCCCGAACTACCTCCCAGCCGGCCCGGCAGAGCTCGCCGAGGAGCTCTCGGTGGTGACGCCGGTCGGCGTCCTGCGCCGGGTGGAGGTCCCCACCTTCGAGCAGCGGGTCGTCGGCCAGATCCAGAGCGTGATCGACGAGCGCGGCCAGGGCAGTCTCGAGGAGCTCCTTTACTCGGGCGACCTGTGGACCGTCCGCGAGGACGGCACAGTCAGCCGCACCGGCTCATAGAGCGACGACCCTTCCTCCCTGTCGCCGGGAAACGGCTCGCAGTAGGGACTTCTCGTCGCAACGGTCCCAGGCGTGCGTCGGCAGCCAGGTCCATGCGGTGCAATCAGTATCGTTCGCCCCGGCTGCCAGTCCCCGAGCTCAACCCGCCCCGGCCTCGCCCTCGGCCAGCAGCTCCTGGAACCGCGGGTCCTCGCGCAACGGATCCCACCAGGGTTCGAGCTTCAGCCGCTGCGGGTTGAGCGGCCACTGATAGTCCTTGGCGAGGAGCTCCGCCACCAGACGGACGGCCTCGTCGCGGTCGCCGAGCAGCGTGTGGACAACCGCCAGGGTCTCGACCGCCGCGGGTCCCCAGAACGCGTCCGAGGCCAGCAGCTCGACGGCACGCCGCCCGTGCTCGAGAGCCGGCTGACGCTCGCCGAGCAGTGCGTGGGCCAGGCCGAGCGCTTGGTGCGCGAAAGCGGTGTCCGGGTTGGCGACCAGAGCCTGCTGGTGGAACGTCGCGATCCGTCCGGCCAGGTCCGTCGCCTCCCCTTTTCTGCCCAGGCGCCGCAGCGCGTATGCGACTTCGAGCCACCTCCACTGCCCGGTGAAAGGCTCTCCCGAGACGGCTCCGACCGCAGCGGCGAAATCCCGATCCAGCAGGTGTAGACGGGAACGGGTCCAAACGAGTTGACGTTGCGTGCTCTCGGGGGCCTCGGCGAGCAGGGCCCACGCGCCGTCGGTGGTTCCCCGCCAGTCCGTCCACAGCAGCGCGCGCTGCTCCCAGAGCTGTGCCCGATCGAGCGCGGCCTCCAGTTGCCGTTCCAGGATCCGGTCCATTTCGGCGTAGCGCCGCAACGCCAATAGGCAAGAGGCGATGTCGATGTTGGGGTCCAACAGAGTGACTGCGCCCTCCTGCCCGGCGAGCCTGCGCTCGCGCTCGAAGCGAGCGATCGCCTCCTCGTAGCGTCCGAGCCTGCGGAGCACGGCGCCGGCCCCACCCTGGGCTTCGGCATTGCTCGGCATCGCGGCGGCGATGGCCTCGAACTCGGCGAGGGCCCGCGCATAGTCCTCCTCTCCCCAGTAATACAGGTAGCCAGCGACTACCCGAACCTCCGGGTGATCCGGAGCCAGCGCCTGGGCGCGCTCGAGAGCGGCGCGCGCCTGGTCGAGCTGCTCCGCCGGGCCGCCAATGAAGTACTCAAAGGCGAGGGTCCAAGCCAGCCGTGCGTGGGCCAGGGCGAATCCTGGGTCGAGCTCGGTGGCGCGGCGCATCAGGTCGGCGGTCACGGCCACGAACCTCTCGTTGTCGAGCAGACTGCGTTGACCGTCGGCAAAGGTCTGCAGGCCGCGCAGGTAGAGCTGGTAGGCCTCCAGGTTGGCGGTTGGTCGCAGCTCGACGAGGCGCTTCTCGCGCTCGCTCAGTATCACGCCCAGGGCGCGGACGACGTGGTTGGCGATGTCGGACTGCACGGCGAAGACGTCGGCCATGTCGCGGTCGTAGCGATCCGCCCACAGCTGGCTGTCGTCCGCCACCCGGGTGAGCTGCGGCGTGACGCGCAGGCGGCCCCGCCCGCGACCGACCCGGTCCCAGCGCACCGTCCCCTCCAGGAGGTAGTCGACGTCGAGGTCGCGGCCGATCTCCGCCACCGTCTTGCCCTTCCGGTCATAGCTGGTCATCGTCGTGCGCGATAGGACCTCCAGCCCCTGGACCACCGCGAGGCGGCTCAGGATCTCCTCGGTGAGGCCGGCCGCGAAGTAGGCGTCCTCGGGTGGCCCCAGGTCCTCGAAGGGAAGCACGGCAAGCCGAGGCAGGTCGGCCGCCGCCGAGCCGATCGCGACCGGGCTCGCTCCCCGGCCGGGCAGCCGCTCCCGCCACCAGCCTACGCTCAGCGACGCCGCGAGCACCAGGAGCGCCGCAAGACCTCCCAGGATCCATGCCCACCGGACGGCGTGGCGCGGCTCGCGCTCGACTGCCTGCGAGGAATCGAGAGCCTCTATCTCGGCCGTGAAGAGATACCCACGGCCGTAGACCGTCTGGATGTAGGTCTGGTGGTCACCTGAGTCGCCGAGGACACGGCGCGCCTCCAGGACGGCCCGCTTCAGCGCCCCATCCGTGATGAACGCCCCCGACCAGACTTCCTGCACCAGCTCGTCTTTCGAGATCACGCGGTCCGGATGCTCGACGAGGTAGGCCAGCAGATCGAGCACCCGCGGCTCGAGGTGGACCTCTTCGCCTGCGCGCCGCAGCACGAAGCGCTCCGTGTCGAGCTCGAACGGGCCGAAGAGGTACCTCATGCTCGGGACCTCGTACCTCACGGGGATCCGGTTACCAGTCTACATCACTGCTTCCCAATGGGTTCGTCACCCGATCCCAAGGGCGCCATGACGATCTCCCGGACCGATTCTGGTCAGCTCGTGGGCGAACGGGGGCGCACCGAGCCGTGAGCAAACACAACAAGAGAAGAGTCCGCAGTCCCTCGCGACCCGGTTGGGCGGCGTGCATCGCGTTGCTCCTCCTATTCCCTTTCAACGCGATTCCGTCGTCTGCAGCGACGCAGGCTCCTTGGCTCTCGCTGCTCGTGGCGCTCGAGCGGGGCCATCGGCCGGGACTCGAGGAGCTCCCGCAGCTTGCTGCGGCGCTGGCGGACGCGCCGGAGGAGGTGTTCATCGCCTGGGATCGGCAGGGCCGCTTCCTGTTCCACACGGTGGGGAACAGTCACCAGGTGCAGATTCCGCGCGGCCTGTTGCAGCGGCTCGAGGGCAGCGTCGTGATCCACAACCATCCGCGGGGGCTCCCGCCGTCGCCACAGGATCTCGACACGGTGCTCCGATACGGTCTGCAGCGGCTGTACGTGGCCGCCCGTACCGACGGCGTGGTCTCGCTCACCGACATCAGCCACGACGAGGCCATGCAGCGATCGCGTCAGGGCGGCCTCCCGCTCACATACCCCGAGTGGCGACCGGTGGTGGAGACCGCTCCCGCTCTCGTGATCGAAGGACCGGTTGCCATCGCGGTGCAGGTCGCCTATGGCCTCCTCGGTGCCTGGCTCTAGACGCGAGGACCGCAGATGACGCGGCTGCATTGCGCCGGAACGCTGGGAACGCTTCTCGTCCTCGCCGCGAGCTGCGTCTCGATCCAGGCTCCGTCCGGCCGTGGGGCCGTCTTCATGTCCGTGCCCCTATCCGCGACAACATTGGAGATCGAGTACTACGCCGGCGGGCTCCCCGCCTATCAGCGCGCGTTCGCAGCGCTGTGTCGCTGCGCCGAGCTGGCCCTGGACCGAGGTTTCCGCTACCTGCGGATCTACGATCGGGAACGGCTGGGACCCGGCGAGGCGCGCTGGAAGCTGCAGCTCGTTCACGCCCTGCCGGAGGGAGCCGTCCTCCTCGACGTGGCGGAACCGACTTGGGAGGGCGATCCGCCCGCCGAAGGCGTACTCGATGCGGTGTCCTTCGCCGCCGCTTGCGGCGAGCGTTCGACCAGCCCAGATAGCCATGCCACGCGCTGATCGGCTCTTCGAGCTGGTGCATATCCTGGGTGGCCCCCGCCGGTGGTCTCTCCAGGAGCTCATCGAACACTTCGATGTCTCTGAGCGCACTCTCTACCGCGACCTCGACACCCTCGGTATGTGTGGCATCCCCATCATCCGGCTCGACGGCCGCTACTCGCTGCTCGACGGCTTCCGGCTCCGCCCCATGGACCTCACTGCCGAAGAGCACGCGCTGCTCAAGCTTGCCCTCGACAGCCCCATCCTCGGCAAGTCCCGGGCGCTCGCCCGCCGCCTCGCCGACCTCGAGACCAAGCTCGATGACGCCACCTGCCCGAACGAGGAGACCGTGACCGCCCTGGCGGTGGCCAGCCGCGACCGCACCGGCCGCATGCTCCCTGGCCTCATACCGGCGCTCGAGACCGCCATCGCCGATGCTCGGGCCGTCCGTATGCTGTACGTCTCGCTCTCCGGCCGTACCGAGCGCTGGCGTGGACTCGACCCCTACCGGCTCGTGGAGCTCCCCCGGTTTCGTGGACAGTTGAACTTGTGGACTCTATCTCTACCGGAGCCGCCGGGCCTGTGGGAGCGGTGGGCGGCGCCGCAGGCGCCGTCCAAGGAGCTGTGGGAAACGCCGCA
>JBOGJI010000334.1:0-3288 GCA_050747865.1 Thermoanaerobaculia bacterium | reverse complement strand
GATGGACATGGCCGGGGGCTACCTGAAGGCGGTGAAGCAGTGGGCACCGCAGGCCGAGATCGTCTTCGACCGTTTCCACGTCGAGCGGCTGATGACGGACGCTGTGGATGCGGTGCGTCGGGCGCTGGTGCGCGATAGGGCAGATCGTGCCGAGGCCGCCTCGGTCAAGAAGCTGCGCTACGTGCTGTTGAAGAACCCGCAGCACCTGAGCGTGCTGGAGGAGACGCGATGGAGCGAGGTGGAGCGTCAGCACCGGCGGCTCCACCGGGCCTACCTGCTCAAGGAGGCGTTTGCCGAAGCCCTCGAGCTCGAGGACCCGGAGCTCGCCGAGTGGGCGTTGAGACAGTGGCTCGCCTGGGCGTCGCGCTCGCGACTGAAACCGTTCGTCAAGGCCGCGCGCACCGTGCGCCGCCATTTCGCCGGCATCCTTGCCTATGTCCAGACGCGATGTACCAACGCCATCGTCGAAGGCTTCAATACCCGGCTGCGCCTCATCGCTCGCCGCGCCTTCGGCTTCCACTCGACACGCCCACTCATCGCCTTGCTCTTCCTGACCCGCGGCGGCATCCAACTCAACCCACCGCTACCCACTCGAACGTGAGGAGAGGCCCAAGAAACATGCCGGTCCCCGCCCGCACCTAGAGACCGAACCTCGGATTCCGGAGCTGGGGCCTCGCGCCATGCAACACCGTGCCACGGTCGAACGTATATCGCGCATGGAATCCCGGTGCTCGAGATCGCTGTTTCGCCTCCTTCTCACCTGTCCCTGGCTCGTCTCGCTTGCCGCGGGAAGCGCGGCCTGGTCCGAGTCTGATCGGCTGATCACGGTGGCCGAGCGCTCCGGCTTTCGGGAGACCGGGCGGTACGACGAGGTCATCGCGCTGTGCGGCGCCTTCCAGCAAGCGTACCCCGACGCGGTGCGCTGCGTGGAGTTCGGGCGCACGCCGGAGGGGCGGCCGATGCTGGCGCTGGTTGCCTCGCGCAGCAGCGCGCTGACGGCGCAGGAGGTGCGCCGTCGCGGGCTGCCGGTGCTGCTGGTCCAGGGAGGCATCCACGCCGGCGAGATCGACGGCAAGGACGCCGGCTTCCTGGTCCTGCGCGAAGCGCTGGAAGGTCGCGTCGCCGCCGGAGCGCTAGAGAAACAAGTCCTGGTCTTCGTGCCGGTGTTCAGCGTCGACGGGCACGAGCGGTTCGGCGCCTGGAACCGGCCCAACCAGCGGGGTCCCGAGGAGATGGGCTGGCGCACCACCGCCCAGAGCCTGAACCTGAACCGCGACTACGCCAAAGCCGAGGCGCCCGAGATGCAGGCGATGCTTCGCCTGCTCGCCGAGTGGGACCCCATCCTCACCGTCGACCTCCACGTCACCAACGGCGCCCAGTTCGAGCACGACATCTCGATCCAGGTCGAGCCGCTCTACTCCGGCGACCCGGGCCTGCGCCCGGCGGGCCGCGCCCTGCGCGACGACGTCGTCGCCCGGCTCGCCGAGCAAGGCTCGCTGCCGCTGCCGTTCTACCCTTCCTTCGTCACCCACGACGACCCCAGCTCGGGCTTCGCCGACGGCGTGCCGCCGCCGCGCTTCTCGCACGGCTACTTCGCGCTGCGCAACCGCCTCGGCATGCTGGTCGAGACCCATTCGTGGAAGGACTATCCGACACGCGTGCGCGCCACCCGCAACACCGTGATCGCGGTGCTGGAGCTCGCCGCCAAGCGCGGCGAGGCCTGGCTCGAGCTGGCGCGTCAGGCCGACGCCGCGGCCGCCCGGCTGGGCGGCGAGCGCGTGCCGCTCGCCTGGCAGGCCACCGACCAGGCCCGCACCATCGAGTTCCGCGGCTACGCCTACAGCCGCACGCCGTCGGAGATCTCGGGCGCCCTGATGACCCGCTACGACGATACCCGCCCCGAGACCTGGAAGGTGCCCCTGCGCGACGACGTGCGGCCCGGCCTCAGCGTCGCGGCGCCGGCCGGCGGCTACCTCGTCCCCGCGGCGCACGCGGACTGGGTCGGCGAGCGCCTGGCGCTTCACGGCGTCGCGTTCGAGACCCTCGAGGAGCCCCTGACCGACGCCGCGGTCGAGGCCTTCCGCGCCACCGAGGTCACCTTCGCGCCGGAGCCGTTCGAGGGCCGCATGCGCGCGACGCTCGCCGGCGAGTGGAGGCCGGAGCGGCGCGACGTGCCGGCCGGATCGCTGTTCGTCCCCATCGCCCAGCCCAAGGCCCGTCTGGCGATGACCCTCCTCGAGCCGCAGGCGCCCGACTCCTACGCCGCCTGGGGGTACTTCAACAACGCCTTCGAGCGCAAGGAGTACATGGAGGACTACGTCGCCGAGCAGGTCGCCCGCGAGATGCTCGCCGAGGACCCCGCGCTCAGCGCCGAGTTCGAGCGCAAGCTGGCCGAGGACCCCGAGTTCGCCGGCGACCCGCGCGCCCGCCTCGACTTCTTCTACCGCCGCCACCCCTCCTGGGACGAGCGCTACAACCTCTATCCCGTCCTCCGTACCTCCAACGGTTCGCCCTTCGGGGGGTAGGGCGGGGGAAGCCCTCACATCCCGCACAGCTCGAGCCCGGTGACGAGGACGGTCGGACCGCCGTAGAGGGCGCCGAGCGGGAAGAGCTCGAGGTCGCCGGCGACGGCCTGGACACCGTGGAGGAGGGCGCGGACGCTTCCCGTGAGCACCGTGCGCGTGAGCGGGGATCGCGCCCGCCCCTTCTCCAGCGCGTAGCCGCAGACGGGGACGGTGAAGCGGTCGTCCGTGAAGCGGAACCGGGCGGGGCGGCCGTCGTCGAAGAGGTAATAGCCGCGGCGCACCGAGCCCGCCAGGTCGGCGGCGTCGACTCCCGTATCGGGCTGGACGAAGAGCTGGCAGACCCCCGGCGCCGGAACGTCGCGCCAGCTCGCGCGGCGGCAGCAGCCGGCAGGTTGGAGCGGCGGGCGGCGGGCGAGCCGAAAGTCGAGCAGGGGCTGGCGGTAGGTCCCGGCCTCCACCAGCACGGTCTCCGCCGTCGGCACTCCCTCGCCGTCGTCGGGCTCGCCGCAGAGAAGGCCCGAGTGGCGGGGGTTGTCGACCACGGTGACCGACGGCGAGGCGAGACGGCCGCCGCGGTCGCGCAGGCTCTCCGCCAGGGCCGACGCCTGGGCGCCGCACCAAAGAGGTGCCAGGCCGGCGAGCAGGCGCGCCACCAGATCGGGCGCCAGCAGACATTCGCCCCGGTCGTGCTCCACCGGCTCGCCCTCGACGCGGGCGGTGAGCTGGGCGGCCAGCCGGGAGGCGAGCCGCCTCGGGTCGAAGC
>JBOGJI010000333.1:0-8634 GCA_050747865.1 Thermoanaerobaculia bacterium | reverse complement strand
CGTCGCGGGCTCGGTGGGAGCGGCGGCACGGGTCCGCCGTCCCTCCTCTCCTCCCCGGTCTTCTTGCGGTGACGGAGGAGCGGGCGCCGCGGGCGCGCGACCGCCGAGCAGCGCTTCCACCTGCACCAGCCGCGGCAGCTCGGCGGCGCGCAGCCAGGCGATCTCCAGCGCCAGCCCCGCGACGTCACTGCGGCGCACCAGCGTCTCGCTCGCCAAGAGGTGGTGGAGCAGCCGCAGCAGGTTCTCGTAGCCCGCCTGGCCCGCCAGCCGGGCCAGCGACTCGCGCTCGGTCGCCGGCAAGTCGAGCCATTCGGCGTCTGCGTGGGCGGCGAGGTGCAGGGCGGCGCGGCTGTGCGCCAGGAGCTGGGCGAACACGTGCCGCGGGTCGTGGCCCCCCTCCTCGACCTGGTGGGCGAGTCTCACGACGCGCTCGCGATCGCCTGCCAGCAGCGCCGCGAGCACCGCCTCGCAGAACTCCGACCCGAGGCCGCCGAGGACCCGCGACGCCTCCTCGTCGGTGACCCTGCCGTTGCCGTAGGTGGCGAGCTGGTCGAGCATGGCCACCGCGTCGCGCACGCTTCCCTCCCCCGCCCGCGCCAGAGCGACCAGCGCCGCGTCGGTCGCCTCGATGCCTTCCGATTCGCAGACGGCGCGCAGGTGCGCGACCAGGGTCGGGATGGCGACGCGCCGGAAGCGGTACTCCTGGCAGCGGGAGAGGATGGTCGCCGGCACCGCGTCGATCTCGGTGGTGGCGAAGATGAACACCAGGTGCGGCGGCGGCTCCTCGACGATCTTCAAGAGGGCATCGAAGGCCTGGCGGGAGAGACGATGCACCTCGTCGAGCACCACCACCTTGTAGCGGTCGCGCGCCGGGCCGTATTTCAACGACTCGGTGAGCTCGCGCACCTGCTCGACCTTGGAGTAGGTAGCGGCGTCGACCTCGAGGACGTCGAGGTCGGACCCGCGGGTGATCTCCTGGCAGGGCCTGCAGGCGTTGCAGGGGTCGCCGGCCGGCCCGTTCTCGCAGTTCAAAGCCTTGGCCAGCACCCGCGCCACCGAGGTCTTGCCGACGCCGCGGATGCCGGAGAACAGATAGGCCTGGGCGATGCGCCCTTCGGTCAAGGCGTTGCGCAGGCCGGTGACGATCGGCTCCTGGCCGACGACGCTCGAGAAGTCCTGGGGCCGCCACTTGCGGGCGAGTGCCTGGTAGCTCACGAAGTCATACCGCTGCTCGGTGAAGGGGTGCAGAACTCGACGAAGGGTCCCGGTTTGTCTGCGGCGCCCGACCGAAAACGCCTTATCGCTGCTCCCTTCCGGGCCTGACGAGGTTCAGCGCCGATCGACGCACAGGACCCGAACCCTTCGCCGAGTTCTGCTCGCCTGTCATGGTACGTTGCCGTCCACGGGCTGTAAAGGCCACGGCTCGAGCCGCATCTCGGCGTTGGCGATCTCGGCGTCGTTCCACGTCGATGGGCGGGCACGGAGGTGGCGCAGTTCGGCTAGAATTGGCCTCAGTTTGGCCCGCCAAAGCCGCGGCGCGCGCAAGCGCCTCACGCCGCTGATCACAGCCGCCGAAGGCGGCGATGCCGCCGCCGCCCAGGCGCTCTTCGCCGCCCCTGTTCCCAAGACGGCCACCGCGACGTCTACGGGATCGTCGACTGACCTGGTCAACGGGGGCCGGGAACGGCACGAGGAGATCGCGGGAACGACCGGTTCCGCGCGGCGGACCTGGCGAGTGCGGGATCAGCGGGCTCGTCGGTCGCGTGGAATAGCATGCCGGGCAGCATGGGTGACGCGGATTTCATGCGGGCGGCGATCGCCGAGGCGGAGGCGGCGCGGTTGCGGGGCGAGGTCCCGGTGGGCGCGGTCGTCGTGCGCGATGAGGAGATCGTCGGGCGCGGGCACAACCTGCGGGAGTCGACGAACGACCCGCTGGGGCACGCCGAGCTCGTGGCCATCCGCGAGGCGGCGAGGCGGACGGGGCACTGGCGGCTCCTCGGCTGCACGCTCTATGTGACGCTCGAGCCCTGCGCCATGTGCGCCGGCGCGCTGGTCGCGAGCCGCGTCGAGCGGCTGGTCTTCGGCGCCCGCGACCCCAAGGCCGGCTTCGTGCGCAGTCTCGGCAACCTGGTGGAGGACCCGCGCCTCAACCACCGCATGGAGGTGAGCGAGGGCGTTCTGGGCGAGGAGTGCGGTAAGCTTTTGGCCGGATTCTTCGCCGGGCTGCGCGCCCGGCGTTGAGTTCTCTTGACAGGGTAGCGGCTTGGGAGAGGTGTCCGAGTGGCCGAAGGAACACGACTGGAAATCGTGTGTAGGGGGAACTCTACCGTGGGTTCGAATCCCACCCTCTCCGCCAGAATCTCGAGCCTTCCCACGCGGAGAGGTGCCGGAGTGGTCGAACGGGGCGGTCTCGAAAACCGTTGTCCGGGCAACTGGACCGTGGGTTCGAATCCCACCCTCTCCGCCAGTTCCTAACCTGAATCTCCCGACAGGTCCGCCAGAGCCTCGCGGGTCGCCACGGTCTCGGGGTGGTCGGGGCCGCGGGCCTCGAGGCGGATGGCGAGGGCGCGCTCGAGCAGCGGGCGGGCGCGCCCGGGGTCGCCGCGTCGCGCCGCCGCCAGCCCCAGGCCATAGAGCGAGTCGGCGATGTTCGGGTGGTCCGGCCGTAGGCGCTTCTCGCGGATGGCGAGAGCGCGTTGGAAGTAGGACTCGGCCTCGCCGAGCCTGCCCGCGTCGAGGTACAGCAGGCCCAGGTTGTTCAGCGTCAAGGCGGTGTTGGGATGCTCCGCGCCCAGGACCTTGCGGCGCAGCGCCAGAGCCTCGAGGAAATAGGCCTCCGCCCGCGCGGTGTCGCCGGAGAGGTAATAGAACCAGCCCGTGTTGTTCAGGCTCATGGCCACTTCCGGGTGGTCCTCTTCGAGCTCGCGACGCCGGATCGCCAGGGCCTCGAGGTGCAGCGGCTCGGCCTCTTCGAAGCGGCCCTGGTCGTGGTAGACGGTGGCCAGGTTGCTCAGGGGATAGGCCACGCGGGCGTCGCCGGGCTCGGCGTGGGCGCGGAAAATGGAGATCGCGCGCCGGTAGAGGGCCGCGGCGCGCTGGAAGTGCCGCAGCTCCCGGTGCTGGGCGGCCAGATTGTTGAGCGACTCGGCGACCAGCGGGTGCTCGGGTCCCAGCAGCCGCTCGCGAATGCGCAAGGCGCGCGCGAGCAATGGCACGGCGCGCGCGTGGCGCCCCTGCATGAAGGCGACCCAGGCCCGGGCGTCGAGGCTCTGGGCGACCTCTTCGCTGTCTCCCAGCTCGCGCTCACGAAGGGCCAGCACCCGGTCGAGCAGCGGCTCGGCCGACGGGTAGAGCCCCAGCTGGACGTAGACGGTGCCCATGGTGTCGAGCAGCCGGGCCTGCAGCAATGGCTGATCGGCCAGCTCGCTCTCCACGCGTTCGGCGCCGCGGTCGAGGATCTCGCGGGCGGTGATCGTGGCGCCGCGGGCCTGACCGGGGTCGGATACCTGGAAGAGGTCGATCAGGAATTCCGTGACCTGCTGAGCGGCGGCGGCCTCGCGGTTGGCCCGCGCCGCCTCGTCGCGCGCCGCCCCCTCGGCGGCGACGGCGCGTGAGCGCTCCTCGGCCAGGCGGACGGCCAGCAGCGCCATGCCGACCCCGAAGGCCAGCACCATCGCCGCCACGCCGGCGGCCACGGCGACACCCGCCCGGTGCCGCTGGGCGAACTTGCTGGTGACATAGCCCCAGGTCTCCGGCCGCGCGGTGATCGGCAGGTCGTCCAGGTAGCGCCGGATGTCCTCCGCCAGGCGCTCCACCGACGGGTAGCGGCGCTCGGGCTCCTTGCGCAGGGCGGTGAGCACGATGGTGTCGAGGTCCCCCGCGAGCTCGCGGCGCAGCCGCGAAGGGGCGACGTCGGTGCGCGCCAAGGCTCGCCCCTGCGCGTCGACGCGGACGCGCTGCGCCCCGCGCGCCACCGCGGTGCTCGGCCGGGTGGGCGGCGTCTCGCAGACCACCCTCTCGACCTCTCCGGGTGTCTGGGTCGCGAAGCGGTAGGGGAGCGCCCCGGTCAGCAGCTCATAGAGCAGGACGCCGAGCGAATAGACGTCGCTCGCCGTGGTCACCGGCTCGCCGCGGACCTGCTCCGGGCTGGCGTATTCGGGCGTCAAGCCGGGGCCGTGGAGGGCGGTGACCACGGCGGCGGCGGTTTCGGGGGCGAGGAGCTTGGCGATGCCGAAGTCGAGCAGCTTCGGCGTCCCGTCTGCGGTCACCAGGATGTTGCCGGGCTTGAGGTCGCGGTGCACGACGAGCTGGCGGTGGGCCTGGGCGACGGCGGCGCAGACGCCGAGGAAGAGGACCAGCCGCTCGCGGGTGCCGAGGCCCCGGCGGGCGCAGTAGTCGTGCAGCGGCTCGCCGGCGACGTGCTCCATGACCAGATAGGGCTGGCCGAGCGGCGTCGTGCCGCCGTCCAGGAGCCGTGCGATGTTGGGATGCTGGAGCCCGGCGAGGATCTCCCGCTCGGCGCGGAAGCGCTCGAGAAGATGGGGCGCCGCCCACGGCGTGCGCAGGAGCTTCACCGCCACCTGCTGGGTGAACTCGCCGTCGGCGCGCTCGCCGAGGTAGACCACCCCCATGCCGCCTTCGCCCAGGCGTCGGGTCAGCCGATAGGGGCCGACCCGCTCGCCGGCGCGGTCCCCCTCATCGCGGCCGTCCGTCGCGGCCGGCTCCCGCGGCGACCCCAGGAAGTCCGTGGCCCCTGGGGCCGAGGCCACGAGGGACTCGACCTCGCGGCGCAGATCCTCGTCGCCGGCGCAAGAGGCGTCGAGGAACGCGCGGCGCGCTCCTTCATCCAGGTCCACGACCTGGTGGAACAGCTCCTGGATCCGGTCCCAGCGTGCCTCGTCCATGGCCAAGCCAGCGTCGCTCGCCGCCGCCGGTCGCCTCGAACGACCGGGCGGACACCGCTTCAGGGTGTAGAGGGCGGGTCGTCTCTATTCAGGGTAGCAACGGATGCGGGCTCGGGCAAGGGCGCTACGCGTTCGCGGTGGCGCCGGAGAGCTCGCGGCGCAGCCAGGCCTTGGCGAGGCGGAGCCGGCGGTGCACGGTCGCCGGGGACACGCCGACCGCGGTGGCCATCTCCTCGTAGGTCAGGCCGCCGAAGAAGTGGAGCTCGACGATGCGCTCCATGCGTTCATCGAGCTCTCCCAGCCGGGTGAGGGCGTCGTCCACCATCAGCACGTCGGGGTTGCGCACGCCGGCGACCGCTTCGGCGTGCTCCAGCGACAGGAGGGTGACGCCGCTCCCCCGCTTCTGCCGGTTCTTCATGCGGGCGTGGTCGACGAGGATGCGGCGCATGGTGCGGGCCGCCAGGGCGAAGAAGTGGGCCCTGTCCTCCCACGGCACGTCGACGTCCAGCAGCCGCATATAGGCCTCGTGGACCAGCTCCTTGGACTCCAGGGTGTGGCCGGAGCGCTCGCGCTGGAGCTCGCGCCGCGCCAGGCGCCGCAGCTCGCCGTAGACCAGCGGCACCAGGCGCTCGCCGGCCTCCTCGTCCCCCGAGCGCCACGCGCGCAGGAAATCGGTTAGCGGACGATCCGCGGCGCTTTCCATCCTGGGGCGTGCGTCTTCCTGTCCGTCTCGGGCGTTCGCCCTCCCTCCAAGGGATCGCTCGTGGGAGTGCGAAGCGGGCGTGTGATTGTGCACGATAGCGCCATGAGCATGCGCTTTCAACCCTCGAACGGAAGCGGTTGCGCGCGAAGTTGACCCGAGGCCGGAAAATCCGCTACTCTTGGGTATTCGAGGGCCACCCTGTCGGGGTCGCCTCCCAGAGCAGAACTCAATTGTCAGGAAGGCGATAAGCCGTGAAGCGTACGTATCAACCGAACAACCGCCGCCGCAAGCGCACCCACGGGTTCCGCCTGCGCATGCGTACCCCCCAAGGCCGCGCGGTCCTCTCGCGCCGCCGCCGGAAGGGCCGCAAGCGTCTGAGCGTCTGAACGACACCCCGTCTCCCACCGCGGCGGCGGCCGGTGAGCGCCTGCTGCCCGCGGAGAGGTTGCGGCGACGAGAAGAGTTTCGCAGATGCTACAGCCAGGGCCGTCGGCGCCATGGGGCGCTGGTCACGCTCCACTACGTGGACAGCCCGGCCCCCCATCCCCGCTTCGGCGTCACCACCCCCCGCAAGGTGGGTGGCGCGGCGACGCGCAACAAGCTGCGGCGGCGGATCCGCGAGACCGTGAGACGCTGGCCCGCACGGCGGAGCCTCAGGCGACTCGACATCGTGGTGCACGTCAAGCCGGCGGCCGCGACGGCGACCTACGCCCAGCTGCGCGAGGAGCTGGAGCGTCTGCTGGCGAGCCTGCTGACGAGCCCCGCCGCGGCCCGGCCGCCGCGATCCTCCTCTTCTTGATCGGCCTCTATCAACGCCTGGTCTCGCCCTGGATGCCGCCGGTCTGCCGCTTCACGCCGAGCTGCTCGGAATACGCGCGGCTGGCCGTGTGGCGCTACGGGGCTCTGCGCGGCGGCGGCAAGGCGGTGTGGCGGCTGCTGCGCTGCCACCCTCTGCACCCCGGCGGCGTCGATTACCCCTGAAGCCGCGAGGGGAAGTAGGGACACGTGGAAAGCAAACGACTCCTGATCGCCGCCCTGCTGTCGATGGCGGTGATCTTTCTCTGGCAGTTCTTCTTCGCCCCTCCCCCACCCACGGCGCCGCTGCCCGCTGTCGAAGGCGCGCCCAGCCAGACCGAAGCTGTCGAGCCGCGGCGACCGGCGGGGGAGAGCGAGGCCGAGGCGGGAGAGGCCGCGTCCGGCGCCGAATCGCCCGACGATTCCGCGGCGCTGCCCGCGTCCACCCGGGAGATCCTCGACCCCATCGAGGGCACGCGCGAGGAGCGGGTGGTCCTCGAATCGGAGCACGCACGGGCGGTCTTCTCCAGCCGCGGCGCCCAGCTCGTCTCGTTCGAGCTGAAGAAGCAGCGGAACGGCGCCAACGGCGCCGTTGATCTGGTGCACGCGCGGGCCGAGGGACCGTGGCCGTTCGGCCTGGTGACCGCCGACGGAGCCTCGTTGGCGCCCAACGACCTTCTCTTCGCGGTCGAGCACCAAGATGCCGACGGGGTCGCCTTCCGCTATCGAGGCGACGCCGGAGCGGTCGAGAAGCGGTTCTCCCTCGAGCCCAACGGTCTGCTGGCGGCAACCGTCAAGGCCGACGTGGAGGGCTCCTGGGCGGTGCTCTTGGGACCGGCGCTGCGCGAGCTGCCGGCCAAGGATCTCGACGCCACCTTCACCGGTCGCCGCGGCGTGTGGCTGGCCGGCGGCGACCTGGGAACGGTGGCACCGAGCAAGGCGACCGAGCCCACCGTGCTCACCGGCGCCGGCCTGTCATGGGTGGGGCTCGAGGACAACTACTTCCTCTCCGCCGCGCTGCCGGAGTCGATCCTCGACCACATCGTGCTCGCGCCCTACCTGCGCACCGAAGCGGAGGGCGGCGCCGTCTTCACCCTCATGCCGCCGGCCGACCGCCTGACAGGCGGGCAGAAGGACCTGCCGCGGGTCCTCGGGATCTGGCTCTTCCCGCGCGGTGACGAGCTGTCGGTGCGCGCCTATCTCGGCGTCAAGCGCCTGGAGACCTTGAAGGCCCTGCCCGGCGGGCTCGACCGCACCGTGCTGCCCGGGATGATGGGCCTCTTGGCCCGGCCGCTGCTCTACGGCCTCAACTGGATCTACCAGCACGTGGTGGCCAACTACGGCTGGGCCATCGTCCTCATGACCGTGGTGATCAAGATCCTGCTCTTCCCGCTCACCCACAAGAGCTACCAGTCGATGCAGAAGATGCAGGAGCTGCAGCCCAAGGTGCAGGCGATCCGCAACAAGTTCCGCAACAAGATGCGGGACAAGCAGGGGCGCCCCAACCTCGAGGTGCAGCGGCAGATGAACGACGAGATGATGGCGGTGTACCGCGAGGCGGGCGTCAACCCGGCCGGCGGCTGTCTGCCCATGCTGCTGCAGATGCCCATCCTCTTCGCCTTCTACCGCCTGCTCTACAGCGCGGTGGAGCTGCGCGGCGCCCCTTGGATGGCGTGGATCCAGGATCTGTCGGCCTACGATCCTTTCTACGTGCTGCCGATCGTCATGGGCGCCACCCAGTTCATCCAGCAGAAGATGACCCCCATGGCCGGCAACCCGATGCAGCAGCGCATCTTTCTGCTCATGCCGTTCTTCTTCACTTTCCTGTTCCTGCGATTCCCCGCCGGTCTGGTCCTCTACTGGCTGGTCAACAACGTGTTGACGATCGGCCAGCAGTGGCTGATCCGGCGGATGACCCAGGCAAAGGCCCCACAGACCCAGAAGGCGTCGTAACCATGGACGAGCTGAAACAGAGATACTTCTTCGGCGACACTCTCGAACAGGCGGTGCTGCGCGCCGCCAGCCACTTCAATCTCCATCCGGACGAGGTGTCCTACCAGCGGGTGGAGAAGCGACACGGATTCCTGCGCCTGCGCCGCCGGGTGGTGATCGAGGTCGATCCCGACCGCCCCCGCCGCGAGCGCATCGGCGAGCCCGATCCGCTGCGCACGGCGCAGCCCGTGGAGGCGCCGCCGCGTCGGGCGCCTGTTCGCCCCAAGGGCCAGCTGGCGC
>JBOGJI010000332.1:0-3161 GCA_050747865.1 Thermoanaerobaculia bacterium | reverse complement strand
GAGCCGCAAGCCAGAGTGGATATCGATGGGGAATGGCAGGCCACGGTAGTGGACCTGCCCTTTGCTGACTAGACGGCGAACGAGGACCCGCAGCCGCAGCTCCCCACGGCGCGCGGGTTGTTGAACTTGAACCCGGTCCCCGTAGGCCCCATCACGTAGTCGATGACGGTGCCATCGAGATAACGGGCGCTCACCGGGTCGACGAACAGCTTCAGGCCGTCGTAGTCGACCACCCAGTCGTTCTCCCGCCCCTCGGCCTCGAAGTCGAGGGCGTACTCGAACCCGCTGCAGCCGCCGCCCCGCACGCCCACGCGCAGCCCGTAGGTATCGGCCAGCCCCTCCTGCTCGCGGCTGATCTTGATCATCTGCACGGCCTTGGGCGTGAGGCCGACCGGCGCCTCTGGCAAGGGCGCGGCGGCGGGCTCGGTCTCGGGCATCTGACTCGGTGTCGTTTCCATATTCACGCAACTCCCGGCAGCCTGGCTGCCCGTTCGTCGGTTACACCTTACGCCGACTCGCCATTACCGTCAAACGCCCGCCGCACCGGTCCCATTCCCGCCTCGCCCGCTCGGCTTGCGAATAGCGCGGCCGGCGGCGCTACCGCTGGCTGGTCTCGGCGTAGATCGCCTGCAGGCAGGGGACGTTGAGGACCTCGAGGTCGGGGCGGACGGCGTCGGCGAAGGCGAGGCGCTCGGCGGGGTGGGAGTGGCAGACCGCGAGGGTGACGAGGCCGGCGTCCTGGGCTGCGGCGAGGCCGGGGACGGAGTCCTCGATGGCCAGCACCTCGTGCGGGTGGAGCAGGCGGTCGGGCAGCGGCGGGCGGGAGTTGAGCCGCTCGAGGGCGAGGAGGTAGCCGCGGGGGTCGGGTTTGCCGCGAGGCACGTCTTCGGCCGCCACGATCACCTTGAACAGATCGCGCACCCTGGCCTGCTTCAGGGCCGCCTCGATCTCCTCGCGCGAGGAGCCGCTGACGATGCCCAGCGCGAGACCGGCGGCCGCGGCTTCGCGCGCGAGCTTCAGGGCGCCGGGGAAGAACGGATAGCCCTGGCGATGCACCCATTCGCGGTAGTACTGGCGCTTGCGGGTCACCAGCCGCGTCAGCTCGACCGGATCGGCCGCCCGCCCGACGCGCTCCAGCGCCAGGTCGAAGCAGGCCCGGTCCTCGCGGCCGAGGAAGAGCTCTTCCGGGCGCGGCAGATCGAGACGGATTCCCTGCTCTTCGAGGACGCGACGGATCAGCTCGTGGTGGATCGGCTCGTCGTCGACCAGGACGCCGTTGAAGTCGAACAGCAGAGCGCGCAGCACGACGCTTCGCCCCTAGTTGATCGGGATGCGGCCGGCGAAGCCGTCATCGTAGCCGTGGAAGTGGCGGATCGACTCCTCGGGGTAGCGCCAGCAGTAGTAGCCGTGGCCGCTGTCCCAGTCGACCAGCCACAGCCCCTTGACCTCGCAGCCCAGCGCCACGACCTCCTCGGACCAGGCCTGGACGATCTGCTCGACGGTGCTCTCGATCTCATCGCGCCGGCGCTCCAGCTCCTCCTGGCTCTGGACACGGGCGTAGAGGGCGCTGATCTGCCGCAGCGCCGCCTCGGTCAGGCCGCGCACCGTCGGCAGCGTGGCCAGGGCCTCGTCGTAGCTGAACGTGCGGGTTGCGTTCGGCATGGGCGGAGATCGTAGCAGTCCCCTGCTACCATCCGCGCTCCCGTGATGCACGCGAGACACGACAGGGAAGCCCTGGCTGGCCGCATCGAGGTGATCACCGGCGGCATGTTCTCGGGCAAGAGCGAAGAGCTGCTGCGGCGGCTGCGGCGCGCGGTGATCGCGCGCCAGCGGGTGCAGGCGTTCAAGCCGGCGGCGGACAGCCGGCATCATCCGGAGCTGCTGGTCACCCGCGACCGGCGCACGGTGGCGGCCGAGGCGGTGGCCGACAGCGCCGAGCTCGGGCGCCGCATCCTCGCCGAGACCCAGGTGGTGGGCATCGACGAGGCCCAGTTCTTCGACCGAGGGATCGTGCCGCTGGTCGAGGGGCTGGCCGACCGCGGCCTGCGGGTGATCGTCGCCGGTCTCGATCTCGACTACCGGCGCCAGCTCTTCGGGCCGATGCCGGCACTGCTGGCGATCGCCGAATACGTGGACAAGATGCACGCCGTATGTGTGCGCTGCGGGGCGCCCGCCCACTACAGCCAGCGCATCGCCGGCGGCGGCGAGCAGGTCGAGGTGGGGGACGCGGAAGCGTACGAAGCGCGGTGCCGCGCCTGCTACGAAGAGTATGCGCCTTGACGGCCCTGCGGGTCGGTGAGCGGCACCGGACGGCCGTGGTCGTCGACGTGCACATAGACGACCGCGGCCTCGGTCACCCGGACGCTCTCGCGCGCCGGCCTCTGGCGCTCCGCCTCGACCGTCACCTTGACGGTGATCGACGTCGTCCCCACGCGCTCCGTGCGGGCGTAGAAGCTGACCAGGTCGCCGACGTAGACCGGGTGAATGAACTCGACCTCGCGCATGGCGACGGTGACCAGGCGGCCGGTGGTGTGGCGGTGCCCCTCCACGGCGCCGGCCTGGTCGATGTAGGAGAGGATGATGCCGCCGAAGATGGTGCCCAGGGCATTTGTGTGCTTCGGCATCATAACGACGCGGATCGCCGCCGACGGGCGTCGGTCGGCGGATGGCGCCGGGGAGGTCTCGCTCATGGAGGCGAGATCGTAACAGCACCCGACTGGCGCGGTGGCCAATGAGGAGCTGAAGCGGCCGGCCGCTTCAGACCATTCTCAGCGCGAGCGTTACGGCTTCTTCGGGGGTGGCTGCCGAGACCACCCCGGGGTCGGCCCGACCGTCCGGGGGACGGGCGGGCGCGCCGGCGAGCTGCACCACGGGGCGGCCGTGCTTGCGGGCGAGCGCGATCTCCGACAGCGTCCCCCAGCCGCCGCCGACGGCGATGACCGCGTCGCCGGAGAGCACGACCAGGAGGTTGCGCGCCTGGCCGAGGCCGGTGAAGATCGCGGTCTCGACGTGCGGATCGGGTGGAGACTGCCCGCGGTCGGTGCCGGGGAGGATCCCGACGGTCCGGCCGCCGGCGGCCGCCGCGCCGTGGCAGGCGGCGGCCATGACCCCGCCGAGGCCGCCGCAGACGACCGTGGCGCCGGCCTCCGCCAGCCGCCGGC
>JBOGJI010000331.1:0-1190 GCA_050747865.1 Thermoanaerobaculia bacterium | reverse complement strand
GTCGAGCGGACGCTGAAGCTGGTCGACGGCGTCCTGCTGCTGGTCGACGCCGCCGAGGGCCCGCTGCCCCAGACCCGCTTCGTGTTGTCGAAGGCCCTTGCCGCGAAGCTCCCGCCCATCGTCGTCATCAACAAGATCGACCGCGCCGACGCCCGGCCATCGGAAGTCCTCGACGAGATCTACGACCTGTTCATCGATCTTGACGCCAGCGAGGAGCAGCTCGACTTCCCCGTCCTCTACGCCAACGCCCGCGCCGGCCGCGTCCGCCGCCAGCCGGACGGTGAGGACGAGAGCCTCGAGCCGCTGTTCGAGGAGATCCTGCGTACCGTGCCGCCGCCGTCCTACGATCCCGACACGCCACTGCAGATGCTGGTCACCACCCTCGACTACGACGACTACGTCGGCCGCCTGGCGATCGGCCGTGTCGTCTCGGGCACCCTGAGCCGGGGCCAGACGGTGGCCCGCTGTCGGCTCGACGGCACCGTGGAGCCGGTCAAGGTGGCCAATCTCTACGGCCACCAGGGGCTCGCCCGGGTGCCGATCGACAACGCCCGCCCGGGCGACGTGGTGGCGGTCTCCGGGTTCGAGGAGATCTCGATCGGCGAGACCCTGGCCGACGTCGACGATCCGCGCCCGCTGCCGGCGATCCAGGTCGACGAGCCGACCCTGGCGATGATCTTCACGGTCAACGACTCGCCGCTGGCCGGCCGCGAGGGAGCCCATGTCACCTCGCGCAAGCTGAAAGAGCGGCTCGACCGCGAGGCGCTCGGCAATCCGGCGATCCGCATTGCCGCCACCGACACGCCCGAGGCCGTCGAGGTCGCCGGCCGCGGCGAGCTGCAGCTCGCGGTGCTGATCGAGATGATGCGCCGCGAGGGCTTCGAGCTGGCGGTTGGCAAGCCGCGGGTGCTGACTCGCATGATCGACGGCCGCCAGCACGAGCCGATGGAGCTGCTGCAGATTGACTGTCCGGAGGAGGCGATCGGCGCCGTCACCCAGCTCGCCGGCGAGCGCAAGGGCCGCATGACCCACATGGTCAACCACGGCTCGGGCCGGGTGCGGGTGGACTTCCGCATCCCCTCGCGCGGGCTGATCGGCTTCCGCACCGCCTTCTTGACCGAGACGCGCGGCACCGGCATCATGAACCACCTGTTCGACGGCTTCGAGCCGTGGCAGGGGGAGATCGCCCA
>JBOGJI010000330.1:0-13976 GCA_050747865.1 Thermoanaerobaculia bacterium | reverse complement strand
TCACGCTACGGTCACAAACGTGCGCCTGAGGTTCGAGCATGACGTCGAGCTGCCGGTGCGGCCGAGATCGAGGGAAGCCAACCGCTTCATTCTGGGCCACTTGGAGGAGCTGAGAGGGCAGCTCATGAAGGCTTCCGGGCGCCGGAAGCTGTCTACTTGAGAAGGCCGTAATGTCAAGTGAATAGATTCGCATCCTGGGTTATCCGGAGACATCCAGCGAGTCGAGTCGACAGCGGCCCGAGGCAAGGTCTTGCCAGAATGTCCAATGTTTCCTGGGATGCTATCTATTGAAGAAGCCTCGCCTCGGGGGCCCGGAGTGCTCCGCCGAGGGCCAGAGGAAGGAGATTTGACGCGTATGCGGTCTCCAATAGTTGACATTTTGGCCTCCTTGACCTACCCTCCTCGGCGAGGAGGTACCCCGCCATGGCAAGAAGCAAGCGCGACTCGCTGGAGCGTGCCGGAGCGCTGCATCGAAGGCCCGATCGGGTGCGCTCACCGCTGTTTGCACGCCTCGACTTCTTCGACGCCGAGGACAAGCTTCAGGTCAAGTACGAGATGCTGCGCAGTCATCAGGTCGATCGGGTCCCCGTCAGCCGTGCGGCGGCGCTGTTCGGCTACTCCCGGCAGGCGTACTACCAGATCCAACGCGGCTTCGAGAGGGAAGGCGTCGCCGGCTTGTGGGAGAAGAAGCGGGGCCGCAAGGGCCCGACCAAGTGCACCCCGGAGATCGTCGCCTTCCTGGTGCGCCAGAAGCAGGCGGCGCCTGAGCTTTCAGGCCGCGAGCTGGCCGAGCGGCTGCGCGAGGAGAAGGGGGTCGAGGTACACCGGCGCACGGTGGAGAAGATCGTCGCCGGCCTGCCCGCTGCTTCCCGGCGGAAAAAAAAACGCTCGCACGCAGGCTAGGCGGCCTGACGGTGGCCAAGCACTGCCGACGGAGCGGCCGCCGTTTCTGGAGTCCCCAGGCACGGCCCAGAGGCTCTACGAGGCTCTGCGCCGCCGAGCCCTGGGGGAGGCGTCTGCACCGGCGCTGCACCCAGAAGTACGGCGACGCTGGAAGCGCTTGGGGCTGCTCGGACTGCTGGCCGACGAGCTCGCCGAGCAGGGGTTGGAGCCGCCGCGGCGCGTCCGGCTCGTGGGAGCTGCCCCCACGCCGGCCGCCGTATCGCTGCTCGACCAGACCTACCGCGACCTGATCGAAAGGAGCGTCCACCATGAGCACGAGGACATCCCGGCACGAGACCGTGAGGATGCGGCGACGGGCGGCGATCTATGCCCGGGTCTCCACCCAGCACCAGCAGCGGCGCGGCACCATCGATTCGCAGGTCGCTGAGCTGCGCGCCCGGGTCGTAGAGGACGGCCACGAGCTCGTCGACGAGCACATCCTGCTCGACGACGGCTATAGCGGCTCGTACCTGGATCGCCCGGGATTGGATCGCCTGCGCGATCTGGCTTGTGACCGCCTCATCGATCTCCTCTACGTGCACACTCCGGACCGCCTGGCCCGACGCTACGCGCATCAGGTGATCCTGATCGAGGAGCTGGAGAGTTTCGGCTGCCAGGTCCGCTTCCTCGATCAGGCGCCGTCGAAGGACCCTGAGGGCCAGCTTCTGGTGCAGATCCAGGGAGTGATCGCCGAGTACGAGCGCGCCAAGTTCACCGAGCGCTCGCGCCGGGGCAAGCTGCATCGCGCCCGGCAAGGCGTCATCCTCACCTGGAAGGCCCCCTACGGCTACCGGTACGTCCCCCGACAGGACGAGGAGCCCGGGCGTTGGGAGATCGACGAGGCCGAGGCGCAAGCCGTGCGCAGCCTCTTCCGCTGGGTCGCTGGCGAAGGCATCTCCATCCGGCAAGCCACCCAGCGGCTCAATGCCTCGCCGTGGAAGACACGCGCCGGCAGCGACCTGTGGAACTGCTCGACGGTGGGCGGGATGCTCACCAACGAGGCCTACATCGGAACCGCCTACTACAACCGGCGCCGCTGGATCGAGAGTGGGCGCACGGACGCGGTGTTTCGCAGGAGCAAGAAGACCCGCTCCATCCCCAGGCCGCGCGAGCAGTGGGTCTCCATTGCGATCCCCGCGCTCATCGAGCGCCAGACCTTCGCGCGGGTGCAGGAGCAGCTGAAGAGAAACAAGGCGTTCTCGCGCCGCAACCTGCGCCGAGAGGGCGAGTATCTGCTCCGCTGCCTGGTCAGCTGTGGGGTCTGCGGCCGCTCCATGGTGGCGCACTCGCACGGCCGCCACACCTACTACCACTGCTCCGGAAGTGTCGACCACGTCGCCACCGGAAGACCGAGGCGCTGCCCGGCACCGCAGGTCTACGCCCCGGACCTCGACCAGCGGGTCTGGCAGGAGATCGAGACCTTGCTGCTCGCACCCCAGCGCATCCGGGAGTCCTGGCAGCGCCAGCATGGAGCGAGCGGCCAGCAGGCCACCGACGTCGTCGAGGCCGAGCTGGTCCGCCTCGACGGCCACATCGCCGATGCCAGGCGGCAAGTCCAGCGCCTCCTCGATGGCTACCAGAAGGGCTTGCTCAACGCCACCGAGACGAGCCGTCGGCGCGCCCGCCTCGATGAAAAGCTCGCCCACTGGTCCACCGAGCGAAGCCGCCTCGAGGCCCAGCGACCCCGGTGGCGTGAGATCGAGCACGCCTGGGGGAGCCTCGAGCGTTTCACCCAAGGCATCGCCGCCTCGCTCGCGACGCTGCCCTTCGAGGAACGCCAGAAGCTGATCAGGAAGATCGTCGAGCGCATCTGGATCACCGCCTGGCAGGTCAAGATCAAGCTCGCCATCCCACTGTCAACGAATGGGGATTTGACACCACAGCGTGCTCACCATCCCCAAGCTCCTGCGCCCCTACTTCCTCCATCATCGACCGCTGCTCGGCAAACTCTGCCGGGCTGCATGGGAGACGGTTCGGGAGCTCATCGCCGCGGCCGCCGGGGACGATGTGCGGCCCGGCATGGTCGCTGCCATCCACACCGCAGCTTCCGACCTGCGATTCCCCTCTCGCGCTCCCCGCGGTGACATCCGGTTCTACCCCGATTCGACTGACTCCATAACCGCCGCCCCCTTAGCCTGCCGCCTGGCGCGGCGGCCGCAGGACCACGCATACGAGGAGGAGGCGGACATGCAACTTCCGCGGACCAAGACCGTGGTGGCGATTCTGGCTCTCGGCCTGGCGCTGGCCCCCGCGGCCCATGCCGGCATCATCGTGTATGAGGACGAGGAGAGCGGTCAGAAGGTGGAGATCGGGGGCCGCATCCATATCCAGTACCACCTGGAGGACCCCGATGGAGGCGATTCGACCGACGAGCTCTTCTTCCGTCGCGTGCGCCCGGAGTTCAACGCCTCGATCAACGAGGACTGGGACAGCAGGGTTCAGCTCGAGGTGGGCGAGGCCGAGGACGACAACGAGCTGTCGCTCAGGGATGTCTACGTCGTCTACAAGGGCTGGGAGGGTGTGACCCTGACCATGGGCAACCAGAAGCCGCCTGCTTCTCGGGAGTTCCTCACCAGCTCCAACGAACAGCAGCTCGTCGAGCGCACGTTCGTGGGGGATCACAACTACGGCGACCTCGACCGCGTTCTCGCCGCCCAGCTCAAGGGCAAGCCGGCAGACGGCAAGCTCCAGTGGGCGGTGGCGGCAGGATCGGCTTCGATCGACCCCGACGCGAGCCGGCTGGACTTCGACACGCCGGTGAACCGCAACAGCGACTTCAACGAGGGGTGGGTGCTCGCCGCAGGTCTCGACTTCTTTCCGATGGGAGAAGTCAAGTTCTCGCAGGGCGACCTCGAGCGGGGCGACACCAGGGTCGGTTTCCGCATCTACGGCAGTACCTGGTCGAATGACGGGGACAACGACACCTACACCGAGGATGGCGTCTCGATCGATGAGGGCAAGGTGGACATCGACTCGGTGACCGGGTTCGGAGGGGGAATCGCGCTGCGCTCCCACGGCTTGTCGGTCGACGCCGAGTACCGCCAGGCGGATGCCGACACGGTGCCCGGAGACTTCACCGGCGGGCTCTACCGGTTCGGGGAGACGACGCTCGACGCCTACGCCCTCGAGGGCGGCTACGCCTTCAGCGAGCGCTTCGAGATCGTGGCCGGCTACTCCAGCCTCGACGCCGACAACTACGAGGACTCGTGGAACGCCACGTCGGTCGGCTTCAACACCTTCTTCGAGCAGCACAAGGCCAAGCTGCAGCTCACCTACCAGATGGGCGAGAACGTCGACGGCATCTCCGGCGTCGACGCCGACGATCTGTTCCTGCAGTTGCAATATGCCTTCTAGTCCAAGACGCGGCCCACAGTCCGAGCTTCGCTCGGAGCGGCCGCGCCTGCGGCACACTGCGGGTCCCTATCCGAGGTTCGGGCTTCGCTCCTGGCGGTGACATCGGTCTCTACCGCGATTCGACTGACTCCGTAACCGCGCTGCCGGTAGCCTGCGATCTATGTCGGCAATGCCCCTTGCGGCGGAGCCTGAAATGGAATTCAACGCCCGCTACCGTCTCATCGCTCTGCTGTGCGCCATCGGCGTGCTGGCGGGATTGTTCCTCGTCTTTCATCTGGGGACGCTGGTGGGACGGTCGCAGCTCGCCTGGGAGGACCTGCCGGAGCCGGTGCGCCAGGCGGTGCGCGAGCAGGCCGGGGAGGCGGCGGTGGTCGTGCAGGTGGTGAAGGCGCGGACGCCCCGAGCGGCGACCTATCGCATCACCCTGCACCGGGCGAACGGCGAGCACCAGGATCTCTGGCTCACCGCCGCGGGCTCCCCCTGGAGGCCGGCGCCTTCGCCGCCGGCCGAGTGACGCGGAAGAAGGACGGAGCACTGCATGTCGATCGAGATCGAGCAACTGACCAAGCGCTATGACGGCACTCCCGTCGTGGACGACGTCTCGCTCTCCATCGCCACCGGTGAGCTGTTCGTCCTGCTGGGACCGAGCGGCAGCGGCAAGTCGACGCTGCTGCGCATGATCGCCGGCCTCACCGAGATCGAGGAGGGGCGCGTGGCGCTCCACGGTCGCGACGTCACGGGAGTGTCGCCGAAGGACCGCGGCATCGGCTTCGTCTTCCAGCACTACGCGCTGTTTCGCCACATGACGGTGGCCGACAACGTCGAGTTCGCGCTCAAGGTGCGCAAGGTGCGGGCGGTTGAGCGACGCCGGCGTCGCGAGGAGCTCTTGCAGTTGGTGGGCTTGTCCGGGTTCGGCGGGCGCTACCCACGGCAACTCTCGGGCGGCCAGCAGCAGCGCGTGGCCCTGGCGCGGGCCCTCGCCCACGAGCCCAACGTGCTGCTGCTGGACGAGCCTTTCGGAGCTCTGGACGCCAAGATCCGGCTCGAGCTGCGTCACGCCTTGCGCCGGATCCAGCGCGAGGTCGGACTGACCACGGTCTTCGTCACTCACGACCAGGAGGAGGCGTTCGAGCTGGCGGATCGGCTAGCGGTGCTCCACGACGGGCGCCTGCTGGAGGTCGGCGAGCCGCGCGAGCTCTATCTGCGGCCGCGCTCCCCGTTCGTCGCCACCTTCCTGGGCGCCGCGAACCTGGTGGTGGGGGAATCCTCCCCGCGCGCCGTGCGCCTGGGGGCGGTGGAGCTGCCGGTCGCCAGCGAGTTGGCAACCGGTCGCGCCCCGCGCCGGGTGCAGGTCCTCTTCCGGCCCGAGGACATCGAGCTGTCGGACAGCGAGCAAGGCGAGCACCCACGGCTGGGGCGGGGCAAGGTCGAGGAGCGGTCGTTCGTCGGCGCCTTCGAGCGGCTGCGCATCCGGGTGCCGGCGTTGTCGGGGGTGCGCGGCGTGGCGCCGGCCATGTCCTGGGGCGGCCGCGGGCTGCTCTTCGATGCCATCCGGCCGCAGCACGAATCCGCATCGCTGCCGCTGAAGACCGGCGCCGACGCCTGGGTGGCGGTGCGGCGCTTCCACGTGCTGGCCCCGGCCAGCTTGCGGCTGCTGGTGGAAAGCGGCGTCTCGCCGTCGACGCCGGCGGCGCGCGCCGCCCGCGAGTTGGGCGAGGCGATGGCGGCGCGGCTCGGAGCCCACTTGACGCTGCTCGACGGGGCACCGCGCCGGAGCACCGCAACGCGAGGTGATCGGGACGCGGCGTCGCCGGGCACGTTGTCCGGCGCCGTAGCGCAGCAGGTCGACAACGGCCCCGAGCTCTCGCCACTGGGAGCGGCGACGGCGAGAGGGGCCGAGGGCTTCGACATCGCGGTGCTCGCCCTCGAGCCCGAGCGCCTGCCCGGGCGCCTCGTCGACCTCCGCTTGGCTCGCCATCATCTGCTGCTCGTCTCGCAACCGGCGATCGTCCCGTCGCGGCTGTTGGTCTGCGTGGCGGTCGGCGAGCCTGGCAAGGGGGATGTGCAGTTCGCCGAGCGTGTCGCCTGGCAGCTCGGCGCCGAGGCGACGGTGCTCACCGTCCTGCCACCGGAGAACGGCGACGGCGACTCCGTACCACCGCACGTCGAGCGATTCCTCGAGGCCTGCCGGCGCACCTTGGGCGCGCGCGGCGTCGTCAGCCAGTCACGGGTGCGACGCGGACCGGTGCTGCGCGAGATCCTCGCCGAGGTCGAGGAGGGAGAGCACGACCTGCTGGTGATCGGCGCTCCGCTGCCGGCCTCGGCGCGCCGGCCGGCGGGCCTGCGGGGCCTCGTCGACCGATTGCTGCGTCACCCGCCGGCCTGCCCGGTGATGGTCGTTCGGTATCGGTCAGGAGAGTAGAGGGTTCACCGAGTCCACCCGATCGCCACGACAACGAGAGGAGAGAACCATGCCACATCTCACGCTCAGAGCCTGGCGCTTGCGCGAGGCGCCCAGACGCAACGTTGCGGCGGCTCAGCGCATGGCGACGGGCCGCATCGGCCTCGCCCTGATCACGGCGCTCGCCCTCGCCCTGATCACGGGGCTCGCCCTCGCCGCCTGCGGCGGCGGGTCGGAAGACGCCGTACCGGCAGGCGACACCACACCGGCCACCGCCGGGGGCGGCCCCGTAGAACTGCTCAACGTCTCGTATGACCCGACGCGCGAGCTCTACCGTGAGTTCAACGAAGCGTTCGCCCGTCACTGGAAGGAAGAGACCGGCCAGACGGTGACCATCCAGCAGTCGCACGGCGGCTCGGGGAGCCAGTCCCGGGCAGTGATCGACGGGCTGGAGGCCGACGTCGTGACGCTGGCGATGGCTCTCGACGTCGATGCCATCGCCGAAGAGTCCGGACTGATCGCGGCCGACTGGCAGGGCAGCCTGCCGCACGAGAGCGCCCCCTACACCTCGACCCTGGTGTTCCTGGTGCGCGAGGGCAATCCCAAGAACATCCAGAACTGGGACGACCTGGCCCGCGAGGGTGTCGAGGTCATCACGCCGAATCCGAAGACCTCGGGAGCAGCGCGCTGGAACTACCTGGCGATGTGGGGCTTCGCGCTCCAGCGTGAGCTGGGCGAGGACTGGATCGACAAGATCGCGGATCCGACGCAGGCGGACGCGGTAGCGGCAGCGAACGAAAGCGCCCGGGAGTTCGTGACCGCCATCTACCGCAACGTGCCGGTGCTCGACCGCGCGGCGCGCGAGGCGACCAACACGTTCATCCAGCGCCGCATTGGCGACGTGCTGGTCAACTGGGAGAACGAGGCGCTCCTCGGCGCCGGCGAGCTGGATGCCGCGGGGGTGGAGATGGTGGTGCCGCCGATGAGCATGCTCGCCGAGCCGGTGGTGGCGGTGGTCGACCAGAACGTCGATCGCAAGGGCACCCGGGAGGTGGCGACGGCCTACCTCGAGTATCTCTACTCCGAGGTCGGTCAGGACATCGCCGGTCGCAACTACTATCGACCGGCTGCCTCCGAAGCGGCGAGGGCGAAGTACGCCGAGCAGTTCCCCGAGCTCGAGCTGTTCACGATCCGCGATGTGTTCGGTGGCTGGGACGCCGCAAACGAAGCCCACTTCGTGGACGGCGCCAGCTTCGACCAGATCTATCAGCCCCGGTGACTGGAGACCGACCCTTGACCGCCAGCGCCCTGCCTCGGCTGCGACTGAAGACACGCGGCGTGTTGCCTGGGTTCGGCCTGAGCATGGGGTTCACGCTCACCTACATGGCGCTGCTGGTGCTGATCCCGCTGGGTGCGTTGGTCCTGTTCACCGGCACCAGGATGACCCCGGGTGAGCTGTGGGCGAGCTCGGTGACCGATCCGCGGGTGCTGGCAGCGTATCGCCTGAGCTTCGGTGCGTCGTTGATCGCGGCGGCGCTCAACGCGGTCTTCGGCGTGGTCGTCGCCTGGGTGCTGGTGCGCTACAGCTTCCCCGGCAAGCGGCTGGTAGACGCCAGCGTCGACCTGCCGTTCGCCTTGCCGACGGCGGTGTCGGGGATCGCGTTGACGACCCTCTATGCGCACACCGGGTGGCTCGGCCGCTGGCTCGATCCGCTCGGCATCCGCGTCGCCTACGCCTGGCCCGGCATCGTCATCGCGCTGACGCTGATCGGCCTGCCGTTCGTCGTCCGCACGGTGCAGCCTGCCCTCGAAGAGCTCGACCGCGAGCTCGAGGAGGCGTCGGCGAGCCTGGGGGCGACGCGCCGGCAGACTTTCCGCCGCGTCATCCTGCCGGTGATCCTGCCCGCGCTGTTGACCGGCTTCGCCCTGGCGTTCGCGCGGGCGGTGGGGGAGTTCGGCTCGATCTACTTCATCGCCGGCAACATGCCCTACAAGACCGAGATCGCGCCGCTCCTGATCCTCATCCGCCTCGAGCAGTTCGACTACGCGGGTGCCACCGGGATCGGCGTGGTCATGCTGGTGGCGGCGTTCGTGCTCCTCCTGACGATCAACCTGCTCCAGGCGTGGAGCCGGCGCTACCAGGGCAAGTAGGGAGGCTTCATGGCTGGCGGCATTGCTCTACGCGTCCCGGCATCCGTGGTGCGCCCGACGAGCGCGACCAGCGAGTCGGCGCTCGTGCGCTGGCTGCTCATCGGCACGGCGATGGCGTTCCTGCTCCTCGTGCTGTTCCTGCCGCTGGTGCTGGTCTTCGTCTACGCGTTTCGCCAGGGCCTCGGCGCCTACTTCGCGTCGTTCACCGAGCCGGACGCACGCGCCGCGATCGGCTTGACGCTGCTCACGGTCGCCGTCGCCGTGCCGCTGAACACGGCCTTCGGAGTCGCCGCATCCTGGGCCATCACCCGCTTCGAGTTCAAGGGCAAGAACCTGCTGATCACCCTGATCGACGTCCCCTTCGCCATCTCGCCGGTGATCTCCGGTCTGATCTTCGTCCTGCTGTTCGGCGCTCGCGGCTGGTTTGGGCCGTGGCTGCGCGAGCACGACATCCACATCATCTTCGCGGTCCCCGGAATCGTCCTGGCGACGCTGTTCGTCACCTTCCCGTTCGTCGCCCGTGAGCTGATCCCGCTGATGCAGGCCCAGGGGAGCGAGGAGGAGCAGTCCGCCCTGACCCTGGGCGCCAGCGGCTGGCAGATCTTTCGCCGCGTCACGCTGCCGAACATCAAGTGGGGCCTGATCTACGGCATCTCGCTGTGCAACGCCCGCGCGATGGGCGAGTTCGGCGCCGTGTCGGTGGTGTCCGGCCACATCCGCGGCCAGACCAACACCATGCCTCTCCACATCGAGGTTCTCTACAACGACTACCAGTTCGTCGCCGCCTTTGCGGTGGCCTCGCTGCTCGCCTTCCTGGCGGTGGTGACATTGGTGGTCAAAGCGATCGTCGAGCGCACGGTCGCCCGCGACTTCAAGGAGTGAGATCATCATGCCCGCATCGACGCACGACGACAGATTCGCCAGCATTGGCCGGGTGCTGCTGCCGGTGCGCTGGCGCCCGGGGCTCGCCGGAGCGGCCCTGGAACTGCGTTCGACCATCTTGCAGCGCCTGGCGGCAAGCCACCCGCTTGCCGTCACCCTGCTCAGCGTCCTCGAAGAGTCGGATCACGACACGACCCTCGCCGACATGCGCGCGCTGCGCGCCCGCCTGCCCATCGACGAGGTGAACATCAACATTCTCAACCGGCAGGATCCGGCGCCGGCGATCGTGGACGAGGCGGCGAACGGATACGACCTCGTCATCCTCGGGTCCACCCAGGCCGAGGGCCCTCACCTCTTCGATTCGGTCATCGACGCGGTGGTGCGCGACGCCCCCTGCCCGACGCTCGTCGTGCGTGGCGGCCAGCTCGAAGAGACCTGGTCGCCGCACCGCATCCTCATCCCGTACAACGGCGCGCGCGCCTCGCGGTGGGCGGCGGAGCTCGCTTTCGCCCTGGCCGGCTCACAGTCCGAGCGCGTCGTCCTGCTCAATGTCGTCGATCAGGCGACCGCGGTCGATGCGGCGCGCGCCGGCAACGAGGACATCAACCAGGTCCTCGAATCCCGGGGGGAGATCGTCGGCGAGATCCGGGACAAGGGTGCCGAGCGGGGGATTCGGACCGAGGCCGAGGTCCGCGTCGGCAGCGAGCCCGACACGGTGGTGATCCGGCTGGTCAAGGAGAAGCGGTTCGATCTCGTCGTCCTCGGCGCCGAGCTCCGACCCGCCAGCCGCCGATTGTTCCTCGGGGCGCGGGTCGAGCGCATCCTGCAGCGCGCCGATTGCCCTGTGATCGTCCTCAACGTCGCCTGACAACGTTGTTTTCGCGGCCATTTGGCTCGCTGACCCCAAGCCCGCCATGGACGGCGATGTCCCGCCGGAGCTGCTCCGATCCGAGGTGGGGCGTCGGAGCCAAATCTCCTCCTGAACCCAGAGCATCCCCACTATCCGCAGCTCGCGGTTCGATTCTGGCGGCCGTTCACCTTCGACACGCGGCTTGCGGCGCGGCTCGCGCTCACGCAGAGTGCTGGAGCCGCTTCACGACGCGCGTCCGAGTAGGATGATGGCGTGCGACGCTTGCCGCTGGCTGCCTGGCTGGCCCTGCTCACGGTCGGAGTGGTGCTGCTGGTGGTCGCGACGCTAGCTTCGGCTGCGCTCGCCCTCTTCGGGCGGCTGGCAGACGAGAACGCCCGCTCGCGGGTGCGGCTCGCCGCCCTGGGCGCGGTGGAGGGGGTGGAGCGGGAGGCCGATGCCGCCGCGACCACCGCTCGGCTGCTCGCCGAGCGACCGACGCTGCTGCGGCTCACCACGGTAAGCGAAACCCAGGAGCTGCAGGAGTTTCTCGACCGATTCCGCTTGACCGGCGGGGTCGACGGCTGCGCGGTGTTCCGCAACGGCTCTCTGGTGGCGGCGGCGCCGCCGGCGCTCCCGTGGGCCGAGGTGCGGCGGCGTGCCGCGGATGGTTCAGGCGTGCAGCCTCCGCTTCCCGGCGAGGCGGCGCCGCTGGTCTCCGGCGTGGCTCCCCTGACCGGAATCGCGGTTGGAGATGTGATGGTCCTCCGGCGCCTCGATGCGGCGTTCGCCCAACGACTCACCGAGCAGGTGGGACTGCCGGTGCGCATCCTCGCCGCACCGGGCCCTGATGGATCGGCGGACGAGCGGACCGCCGCCGGCTACCGCAGCCGTCTACCGATCGGCCACGCCGACGCCGCCTGGGTCGAGGTCGCCCTGGCGAGCTCCGAGATCGCAGGCGTCGTCCGGCCGCTGCGCCGCCGATTCGTGCTGGTCGCGCTCGCCTCCACCTTGCTGGCCATCGCCGTTGGAGTCCTAGCCGGACGTCGGCTGTCGCGCCCCCTCGGGGCCCTGCGCCGGTCGGCGCAGCGGATCGCTTCCGGCGACCTGGTGACGCCGATCTCGCCGGCCGCCGGCGCCGAGATGTCGGCGCTGACGGGGAGCATGGAGGAGATGCGGCAGCGCCTTCGCACCCTGACCGCCGAGCTCGAGCGCCGCGAGGCCGAGGCCCAGGCCCTGCTCGCGGGCATCGTCGAAGGGGTCTTCGCCGTCGACGGCGAGCGCCGCATCCAGTATCTGAATCCGCAGGCGGCGGCGCTCCTCGGATTGACCGCCGAGGAAGCCGTCGGGCGCTTTTGCGGCGACGTCCTGCGCCCCGTGGATGCCAGCGGCGGCAGGCCGTGTGAGGATCGCTGCCCCATCGTGCACGCCCGCTCTCGCGGCAGCTCGCGAGCGGTCGAGCATCTCCACCTGCCCCGCGGCCGCCGCACGGTGGTGATCACCAGCGCCCCGCCGGCGGGCGCGAGCCAGGTGCAGGTCATGCGCGACGAGACCGAGATCGAGGCGGCGCGTCGCTCGCGCGACGCCGTGCTCGCCAACGTCTCCCACGAGCTGAAGACGCCGCTCGCCGCCCAGCTCGCCTCCATCGAGCTGTTGCGCGACGGGCTGGCGGAGATGGAGCCGGCGGCGGCGGCGGGGCTCGTGGCATCGCTCGAGCGCAGCGCGTTGCGGCTCACGCGGCTCATCGACAACCTGCTCGAGAGCGTGCGCATCGAGACCGGGCGCGCGACGCTGCGCCGGATCCAGGTCGCGCTTGAGGCGGTGGTCGACGAGGCGGTCGCCATGACCCTGCCGCTGCTCGAGCAGCGCCGCCTGCGACTCGATGTGGCGCGCCTGGCACCGCTGCCGCCGGTCACCGGCGATCCCGGGCAGCTCACCCAGGTCCTGGTCAACCTGCTGTCCAACGCCCAGAAGTTCGCCCCCGAGGGATCGACCATCCGGATCGGCGCCTCCCACGCCGCCGGCTCGGTCAGCGTCTGGGTCGAGGATGCCGGCCCGGGCGTGCCGGCGGCGCTGTCCGCCTCGATCTTCGACCGCTTCCATCGCGCCGGGCCGGAGGGGGATGGCATGGGTCTGGGCCTGTGGATCGCCAAGTCGATCGTCGAGCGCCACGGAGGCCTGATCACCGTGACCTCGTCACGCGACGGCGGGGCGCGCTTCACCGTCTCGCTTCCGGCGACCGAGGCGGCATGAAGATCCTGGTCGTCGACGATGACCTCGAGCTGCTGGCGCTGGTCGCCTTCGCGCTGCGGCAGGGGGGATTCCTGGCGATCGAGGCGGCGAGCGGCGAGCGGGCCCTGGCGCTGATCGCCGAGGAAGAGCCGGACCTGGTGGTCCTCGACGTCAACCTGCCCGGCATCGACGGCTTCGAGGTCTGCCGCCGGCTGCGCGCCGAGAGGAATCCCGTTCCGGTGCTGATGCTCACCGTCCGCGGCGACGAGGAGGACGTGGTGCAGGGTCTCGAGCTCGGCGCCGATGACTATCTGACCAAGCCGTTCAGCCCGCGTACCCTGCTCGCCCGGGTGCGGGCGTTGCTGCGCCGGACCGGGCGTCATGGCTCGGCGGAGCTGCGCAGCGGGGAGCTGGTGCTCGACGAGGAGCTTCAAGCCGTGCGATTGGGCGACCAGCCGCCGCTGCGCCTGACGCCGCTCGAGTTCCGGCTCCTCCGGCTCCTCCTCGCCCACGCCGGTCAGCCGGTTCCCGCCGAACGGATCCTGCGCCACGTCTGGGGTGCCCGCGCCGGCGGCGACCGGCAGCTCTTGAAGCAGCTCGTCCACCGGCTGCGCCAGAAGCTCGAGAGCGACCCCGCCCATCCGCGGCGCCTCACCACCGAGCCCGGAGTCGGCTACCGGCTCGCCGCCGACTGAGAATCCCTCACTGCCGCCGCAGCTCCAGCGAGCTGATCGTCGTCTCGCCGACGCGCGCCGTCAGGCGCACGACAATCCCCTCTCCGTCCATCGCGTGTGCCCGGATGGCACCCTCGACCGCCGTCCAGGGCCCGCAATCAGCCGCCAGGTCGAGCCGCGTGAACATCGGCGTTCCGTTCACCGTGACGTCGAGGACCCGCCGGCCGGGCTCGGCGTGCTCGACTGTGAGCCCTAACGTCCGCGATCAGTGGCGGCGCGCAGTCGGCGCGCCGCTTGCTGATCGAACCTCTTGTGAGCCGCTTGCACTGTGTGCAAGCGGCGTGACGACCAGCGCCGACCGTTGCATCGCATAATTAGACGGCAAGCCCTGACTGTCACTGCCGCGGCCCTCTGTGCCAACATGGGCTGAGACAGTTGGTACCCCTGAAATTACTGTAGAGGGCGGGGAGCGAAGGATCGATGAGCATCGGGA
>JBOGJI010000329.1:0-7927 GCA_050747865.1 Thermoanaerobaculia bacterium | reverse complement strand
CGATGGCACCGCATCGCCTCCTCCTCGCTCCTTGCATACGCCCCGCAAGACCCTGGCGCGCGACCCACGTGAGACCGTGTCATGGACTCTCAGACGGTGTAGCCTGCGAGGATCTGGTCCCAGTCGCCCCGCGCCTTCAGGATCAGCTCCACGGCCTCGCGCACGGCGCCGTCTCCGCCCCGGTGCTGGAGCACACGGTGGACGGCGGCACGCACCTCCGGCACCGCGTCGGCGGGCGCCAGAGCCAGCCCGCAGCGACCGAGGACCTCGAGATCGGGCAGGTCGTCGCCTATGTAGGCGACCCGCTCGCCGTCGGTGCCGTACCGCTCGAGGAACTCGGCAAAGGCCGGTCCCTTGTCCTTGCGGCCCGTCATCACGGCGTCGAACCCCAGGTCGGAGGCGCGCCGCGCCAGCGCCGCCGAGGCCCGGCCGGAGAGCACTCCGACCTTGAGCCCGGCCTGGGCGGCCAGCCGCACCGCCAACCCGTCCCGGACATGGAACTGCTTGAGCGATTCGCCGGAGCGCGAGTAGAGGAGGCGGCCGTCGGTCAACACACCGTCGACGTCGAGCAGCAGCCACTCCAGGGCAGCGGCGCGGCGGGCGACCTCGTCGTCGTGCAGCACGGCGTGGGCCCCCTAGAACAGCTCCAGGCGCCAGAGGTCGTGCAGGTGGACCACGCCTTCCAGCCGGCGATCCGCGTCGCAGACGAACAGCGAGGTGATGCGGTGATCCTCCATGCGCGAGAGAGCCGCGGAGGCCAGCTCGTCGGCGTCGATCGTCTGGGGTGCGGGATGTTTGCACTCGCCGGCGGTCCGCTGCAACAGATCGGCGTCCTGCGCCAGCAGCCGCCGCAGGTCGCCGTCGGAGATGCAGCCGACCAGCCGTCCGTGCCCGTCGACCACCGCCGTGATCCCCAGCTTCTTCGCCGACATCTCGTAGATGGCGTCGGACATGGGCGTGTCCGTCGACACGGCGGGGACGTCGTCGCCGGCGTGCATCAGCTCGCGCACCTTGAGCAGTCGCTTGCCGAGGCGGCCGGCCGGGTGGAGGCGGGCGAAGTCTTCGGGCGTGAAGCCCTTGGCGCTCTGCAACGCCATGGCGAGGGCGTCGCCCAGGGCCAGGGTGGCGGTGGTGGAGGCGGTGGGGGCGAGGTTGTTGGGGCAGGCCTCCTGGTCGATGGCCACCGGCAGAAACACGTCGGCGTGGCGCGCCAGGGCGCTCTGGGCGTTGCCGGTCATGACGATCAGCGGCACCTCGAGGCGGCGCAGGATCTCCACCAGGCGCAGCAGCTCCTCGGTGGTGCCGGAGTAGGACGCCGCCAGCACCACGTCGTCCGGCGTCACCATGCCGAGGTCGCCGTGCACGGCTTCCGCCGGGTGGAGGAAAAAGGCGGGCGTGCCGGTCGACGCCAGGGTGGCCGCCACCTTCTTCATCACCAGCCCGCTCTTGCCCATGCCGGTGCACGCGACCCGCCCGGGCCGGCTGCGCAAGAGCTCCACCGCCCGGTCGAAGCTCTCGTCGAGCTGATCGACGAGTCCCGCCACCGCCGCCGCCTCGATCCGCAGCACCTCCCGCGCCACGTCCCGCGGAGCCTTTTCCGCCATCCGGCGGAGTATAGCGGCGCGACGCGCCGGGATCGCGCACCGCCGCGAGGCGAAGGTTTCGGCGTCTACGAGCCGCTGTTCGACGAATCGCCGAGCGCCGGCGATTCGTCCGGCAGGGTCAGGCTGACACACAGCCCGCCGCCGTCACGGTTGAGCAGCGACAGCCGGCCGCCGTGCGCCTCGCTGATCTCGCGCGCCAGGGCCAGCCCCAGGCCGGTCCCGCTGCGCTTGGTGGAATAGAACGGCAACAGGGCGTTCTCCAGCACCGCCTCGCTCATGCCGCGGCCGCGGTCGAGCACCTCGATGCGCCAGGCGCCGGGCAGCCGCCGCAGCGAAACGCGGATCTCGTCCGCCGGCGAGCTGGATTCGTGGGCGTTGCGCAGCAGGTTGAGCAGACACTGCTCCATCTGCGCGGCGTCGAAGCGGGCGTGATCGCCGGCGCCGCCGCCGTCGATGGCAAATGCCACCTCGTGGCGTAGCCGGGCGAGGAACGCTCCCCACTCGACCCGCTCCGGCCGCGGTGCCGGCAGCTTGGCGAAACGCGCATAGTCGCCGAGGAAGTTCTCCAGGTGGCGGGCGCGCTCGGCGATCGTCTCCAGCACGCCCGGCAGCCGCTGGTGGTGACCCCGGCGCATCAGCTCGCCGCCGGAATGGGCCAGCGACGCGATCGGCGCCAGCGAGTTGTTGAGCTCGTGACTGATGACGCGGATCACCTTCTTCCAGGTCTGGACCTCCTGCCGACGCAGCTCGTCGGTGAGCCGGCGGAGCAGGATCAGCTCGTGGCGGCGGCCGTTGAGCAGGAACAGGCGTCGCGACAGGTGGTAGATGTCGTCGACGTCCTCGTCGCCGACGCTGAAGATGCCGTCGCCGCCGCGGGCGATCGCCTCTTGCAACTCCCGCGACGCGCGCGCCAGCAGGGCGTCGAACGACAGGCCCTCGAGGCGGCGCCCGTCGCCGAGCAGCTTGCGGGCGGCGAGGTTGGCGTGGACGATGCGGCGGCCGGGGTCGAGCAGCAGCATCGCCACCGGGGTGTTCTGCACCATGGTGTCGAGCAGCAGCTCGCGCTGGACGATGCCGGTGCGCTGCTCGCGCAGCACGTCGCCGAGGCGGTTGTGGCTGGCCACCAGCTCGCCGAGCTCGCCGCCGCCTTCCCACGACAGGCCGAAGCTGAAGTCCCCGTCGCGATAGCTGGCGACGGTGCCGGCGAGCGCACGGAACAGCGAGCGCATCGGCGCGAACGCGCGTCGCACGTGGAGCAGCAGCAGGGGCAGCAGCGCGGCGACGGCGAGGACGCCCGCCAGCCATGCCGGCAGCCAGCGGGCGAACAGCAGTGCCAGCGCCGCGGTGGCTGCCGTGTAGGCGCAGGCCAGGGCTGCGAACACCAGACTCAGCGGCAGTCTGCGCAGCCGGCGCTTCATTGCTGGCGTAGGCCGAGCTTGTCCAGGCGCCGGTACAGCGCCTGCCGCGACAGGCCGAGGTCGGCCGCCGCCCGCGCCAGCACCCCGTCGTGGCGGTGCAGGGCGGCCTCGATGGCGCCGCGATCGGGCGCCTCATCGCCGGATGCCGCGACGCCTGAGCCCGGTACGGCAAGCCCGAGTGCCTCGGCGTTGAGGGTCTCGCCGGGCGCAAGCAGCGCCGCCCGCTGCACCGCGTTGCGCAGCTCGCGCACGTTGCCCGGCCAAGGATGGCGCAACAGCGCCCGCTCCGCGTCCTGCGCCAGGCGCTTGCCCGCGGGCAAGAAGTGGCGGGCGAGCGGCAGGATGTCGTCCGGGCGCTCGGCCAGCGGTGGCAGCTTCACCTCGATCGCGTTGAGGCGGTAGTACAGGTCTTCGCGGAAGTCGCCGGCGGCGATCGCCGCCGGCAGGTCGGCGTTGGTGGCGCTCACCACCCGCACCGCGACCCGGCGCTCGCGATTGGAGCCGAGGCGCTCGAAGCGGCCGGTCTCCAGCACCCGCAGCAGCTTCATCTGCCCTGCCGGCGGCAGGTTGCCGATCTCGTCGAGGAACAGGGTGCCGCCGTCGGCGGCCTCGAACTTGCCCTCGCGCGCCCTGTTGGCGCCGGTGTAGGCGCCCGCCTCGGCGCCGAACAGCTCTGCCTCGATCAGCTCCGCCGGCAGCGCGCCGCAGTTGAGCGCCACGAACGGCCCGTCGCGCACCGCCGAGTTGGCGTGGATGATCTCGGCGAACTTCTCCTTGCCGACGCCGTTGGGGCCGCTGATCAGCACCGGCAGCTCGGAGCGCGCCACCTGGCAGGCGAGCGCCAGGGCGCGCTCGCTGGCGGCGTCCGCCCACACCAGGCCGCGCAGGTCGTAGTCGCGCTCCAGCGCCTCGCGGCGCCGCCGGGCACCCTCCCGCTGACGGGCGAGCTCACGCCGGGAGGCGGAGAGCTCCAGGAGGTTGTGCACCGTGGTGAGCAGCTTGCGGTCGTCCCACGGCTTGGCAAGGTAGTCGGCGGCGCCGGCCTTGATCAGCTCCACCGCCGACTCCAGGTGGGTCCAGGCGGTGAGCAGGATCACCGGCAGCTCCGCATGCCGCTCGCGGATGGCGTGAAACAGTGCCGTGCCCTCGTCCCCCGAAGTGGTGTCGGCGCGGAAGTTCATGTCCTGGATCACCAGGTCGACCGGCTCGCGTTCGAGCGCCGCCAGCCCCGCCTCCGGCGTCTCTGCTGCCACGGTGGCGATGTCGTGCAGCGAGAACAGCACCTCCAGCGCGGTGGCGACCGCGGGATTGTCGTCGATGACGAGGACGGTGGGCATGAGAGGGGACTCCCAGACCCCCAAGTCTAGACGTTGCGTGTCGAATCTAGACGCTGCGGGTCGCCACCGCCGGGGGCACCGTCGCCGCGCGCCGCGCCGGCCAGTACACCGCGACCTGACCGAGCAGCCACAGCGCTACCGCCCCGGTCGGCAGGTAGGCCAGCGGCAGCCGCGACAGCTCGTAGTGCTCCATCAGCAGCTGGTTGATGCCGTAGGCGAGCAGCATGCCGAGGACGATGCCGAGGGTGGCGAGCAGCAAGTTCTCGGTCTGGAAGTAGCGCAGGATCTGCCCGCGGGTGGCTCCCAGCGCCCGGCGCACGCCGATCTGCTTGGTGCGCTGCTGGACCCAGAAGCTGGCCAGGCCGACGATGCCGAGCGCGGTGACCACCAGCAGGGCGACGCAGACCGCGATCAGCAGCCAGACCATGGCGCGGTCGGCCTGGTACCAGTCGTCGATCATCTGGGCGAAGGTGTCGTTGGAGATCAGCACGCGGCGCGGATTGAGGCGCTCGAGCTCGGCGATCGCCGCGTCCATGACTTCGGCGCGGCGCTCGGGATCCGTGCGCAGGACGGTGAACATGTAGGGGAACCGCATCGGGAAGATCATCGAGTACTGGGCGCCCGTGGGCCCCTCCTCATCGTTGGGGCGAATCAACCGGTCGACCACGCCGACGACGCGCATCGGCTCCTCGCCCCAGCTATAGAACGATTTGCCGACCGCGCTGTCGCCGGGAAACAGCCGCTCGGCGAGACTGCGGGTGATGATCGCCGCGGGGATCGACAGTTCGGCGCCCGGCTCGCTGAAGTCCTCCCAGTCGAGGTACTCGTCTGGATTGAAGTTGCGGCCCTGCACCAGCTCGAGCCCGAAGGCGTCGAGGAAGCCCTCTTCCGCCATGTAGTCGGTGGCGTTGACGGTCGACGCCTTCTGCTCGGCGGTCATCCGGATGCCGGTGTTCCATGACGAATTGCCGAACGGGACCTGGTTGGTGCGCGTCGCCGCCTTGACCCCGGGCAGGGCGCGCAGCGCCGCCAGGTCGCGCCGGGTCTCGGCCTGGGCGTTGTCGTCGCGGCCGATGCCGGCCATGTGAATGACCACCAGCTCGTTGTCGGCGAGGCCGGTCGGGCGCTGCATGCGCTCGACCCGCCCGGAGATCAGGAACACGGCGTTGCAGATGATGGCGCAGGAGAGCGCGATCTCCAGCACGATGAGTACGCAGGCCGTCTTGTGGCGGCGCAGGGTGGAGAGGATGGGCAGGATGTCCATGGCAGACCTCACTGGCTCTTGAGCTGGATCGCCGGGGCGACTTGGCAGGCGCGCCAGGCCGGCAGCAGTCCGGCGGTGACGCTGGCGGTGATCGCCAGGACGAAGGTGGTCAACAGCATGGTGGGGTCGAGGCTCGCCAGCGGAGCGTAGTCGGTGGGCTGCTGGCGCACCGCCCACAGGCCGAGCTGGGCGAGGCCGAGACCGAGCACGCCGCCGGCGAGGCCAATCACCCCCGACTCGACCAGGCACTGCGCGAAGATGGCGCGCCGCGAGGCTCCCAGCGCGCGACGGATGCCGATCTCGCCGGCACGGCGCAGGAACTTCGCCAGCAGCAGGCCGACGGTGTTGAGCAGGCAGACCAGCAGGAAGCCGAGGGCCAGCCACACCTGCAGGCGCACGTCGCTCGGCACGATGCCGTTGTAGTCGAGCCATCCCATGACGGTGCGCAGGCGCACGTTGGGGGGACGCTCGAAGCGTCCGGCGGCGCGCTGCTGCTCGGAGTAGTTGACCAGGTAGCGACGGTAGTCGTCGGCCTGCGCCGGATCCATCTCGATCCAGTACTGCAGCCAGGCGCAGAAGGCGTTGACGCCCTTGTTGCCTTCCGGGTCGGGCTCTTCCTCGATGCCCTCCGGCGTCCCCCAGCAGTTGATGTTGCCCCTGCCGGAGACCTCCAGCTCGATGGCGCTCCAGAAGGGGAGGTATACCTGCTCGGAGTCGTCGTAGCGGCCCTGGGTGAGGTCGTAGAACATCGGCTTGGCCGACCAGGGCTCGAGCACGCCGACGACGGTGAAGGTGTGCTGGTCGAGCCGGATCGTCTTGCCGACGCTGTCGGCGCCGTCGAACAGCTTGTCGTTCAACTCGGCGGCGATGACGGCCACCCGGGCGCGGGCCTGGTCGTCCGCCGCCGACCAGCCGCCGCCGTAGCGGAACGGTACCTCGAAGAGGGCGAAGAAGTCGGCGGTCGTCATGCGCGCGGCCTGCTGCATGGGATCGAGGTCCTGGCGGTCGGGCTCGATGATGACGCCGGCGCCGCTCATGATCGCCTGGCGCTCGCCGCGCCCGTCGCGCAGCAGGCTCTCGGCGTCGAAGCGGGTGAGCTGGGCCTCGGGCTCGCCGCCCGGCTGGTAGTCGCCGATCGTCTCGGCGTCGAGCTGGACGTAGAACAATCGGTCGCTCTTGCTCGGGATCGGATCGCCGGAGAGCACGTGGAACACCGTCAGCGTGGTCATGCTGGCGCCGATGCCGAGGGCGATCGCCAGCACCATCAGCGCGGTCAGCGCCTTGTTGCGTCGGAAGCTGCGCAGGGCGAGGTGGAAGTAGTGGGCGAGCATCGGGCGGCCTCAGGCGGTTGCGGATGCCGACAGTTGCGGGTCGGCCGCCTCGCGCGCGACCAGGCTGGGCTCGCGCACCACGTCGGTGACCACCCCGTCGACGATGTGGACATTGCGCTGGGCGCGCGCCGCCAGCTCCGGGTCGTGGGTGACCATGACGATGGTGCTGCCCTGCTCGTTGATCTCCTCCAGCAGCTCCAGCACGCTGCGCGCCATCTGCGAGTCGAGATTGCCGGTGGGCTCATCGGCGAGCAGCAGGCGCGGATTGCCGGCCAGCGCGCGGGCGATCGCGGCGCGCTGCTGCTGGCCGCCGGAGAGCTCGGCCGGGTAGTGCCGCATGCGCGAGCCGAGGCCCACCGTGTTCAGCGCCCGCTCGATCCGCCGCCGGCGCTCGCCCGCCGGCATGCCGCGGTAGCGCAGCGGCACATCGACGTTGTCGAAGATGTTGAGGTCGGGGATCAGGTTGAAGCTCTGGAAGATGAAGCCGATCTTCTCGTTGCGCAGGCGGCTGCGGGCGTTGTCGCCGAGCTCCTTGACGTCGACGCCGTCGAGCTCATAGTGGCCGCTGGTGAAGTTCTCCAGCAAGCCGGCGATGTTGAGGAAGGTGGTCTTGCCGGAGCCGGAGGGCCCGGTGACGGCGACGAACTCGCCTTCTCGCACGTGCAGGTCGAGCGCGCGCAGGGCGTGGGTCTCGACCAGCTCGGTGCGATAGATCTTGGAAACGGCTCGCATGTGCAGCATGGGCTCTCTCCTGTCAATCTCCCGTGATGCGGACGCGGTCCGCGTTGTCGAAGCGGTCGGCGCCGGAGACGACGATGCGTTCGCCTTCCCGCAGACCTTCGAGGATCTCCACCGCGTTGAGGCTGGCCGCCCCGGCCCGGATCGGCCGGCGTACCGCGCTGCCGCCGTCGACGACCCAGGCGAAGCGGCCGCCGTCCTGCTCCAGGAACGGCCCGCGCTCCACCATCAGCAC
>JBOGJI010000328.1:0-6828 GCA_050747865.1 Thermoanaerobaculia bacterium | reverse complement strand
GATCCCAGGGGACGAGGCCGGCGGCGGCGCGGCGCGAGCCGACGAGGAGTACTGGCGCGCCACGGCACGCGCCGCCCGGCAGCGCTGGCGCGACGCGACCCGCGATGTCGAGGAGCGGCAGACGCGGGTCGCGGAGCTGCGCAATGCGTTCTACGCCGCCGACGACCCGGCGTACCGTGACGGGGTGATCAAGCTCGACTGGGACGCGGCCCTGAGCAGCCTCGCGGGCGCGAAAGACGAGGTCGAGGCCGCCCGCGACGATCTGCAGCGCCTGCTGGACGTGGGGCGCCGCGCCGGAGCCCAGCCCGGCTGGTTGCGCGAAGGCCTCGAGCTCGAGCCCCAGCCGGAGGAGCGGCCATCCGAGCCGACAACCATGGAACCGGTGGAGCCCCGCTTCGTGGACGAGGAGCGACGACCTTGAGCGGGCGGTATTTCATCGAGACCTGGGGCTGTCAGATGAACGAGCTGGACAGCCAGCGTATGGCGGGGCAGCTCATGCAACAGGGGATCCTGCCGACGCGCAGCCCGGAGGAGGCGGACGTCATCCTGCTGAACTCCTGCAGCGTGCGCGACAAGGCCGAGCAGAAGGTCTACTCGCGCCTCGGCGAATACCGGCGCCTCAAGGCAGACCGGCCGGACCTGCTCCTGGGTCTGACCGGTTGTGTGGCCCAGCAGGTGGGGGAGAGGGCCCTGCGACGGGTTCCGGAGCTCGACTTCGTCCTCGGCACCGCCCGGGTGGGCGAGCTGTCCGACGTCCTGCTGCGCCGCCGGCAGGGCGAGCGGGTGGTCGCCATTGGCTTCCCGGAGGAGCGGAGCTACGAGATCGACGCGATCTCGCGCGACGGGACGTTCAAGGGGATGGTGACGATCATCGAGGGGTGCAACAAGCGCTGCACCTTCTGCATCGTCCCCACCACCCGCGGCCCCGAGCGCAGCCGTCCCTACGGGCAGATCCTGGCCGAGGTGCGCCATCTGGTCGACCTCGGCTTCCGGGAGATCGAGCTGCTGGGCCAGACGGTCAACCACTGGCGCGACCCCTTCGAGCCGCTGGACTTCGCCGACCTCCTGTACGCCGTGGCCGAGGTGCCTGGGGTCGAGCGCCTGCGCTTCATCACCTCCTACCCGCGAGACTTCTCGCGCCGCATGATCGAGGCGTTTGCCGGCCATGCCAACATCACGCCCTACCTCCACCTGCCGGTGCAGTCGGGGTCCGACCGGGTGCTGAAGCGGATGGGCCGCGGCTACACCCGGGACAGCTATCTGGAGCTGGTGGGCGAGCTGCGCGAGGCCCGGCCCGACGTCGCGCTGTCGAGCGACTTCATCGTCGGCTTCCCGGGGGAAACCGATGAGGACTTCCAGGAGACGCTGGACCTCATCACCGAGGTCCGCTTCGGCGCCCTGTTCGCGTTCAAGTACTCCCCCCGTCCGTTCACGGCGGCCCCGCGGCTGGGCCCGCCGGTGGAGCGCGACATCGCCGACCGCCGGCTGCAGGAGCTGTTCCGGGTCCAGGAGCCGATCCAGCTCGAGCACCATCGCCAGCTCGTCGGCCGCACGCTCGACGTGCTGGTCACCGGTTGGGGACGCGAGCCCGAGACCCTGATCGGTCGCACGCCCTGTCACCGGGTGATCCATTTCCCGTTTCCCTCCCGTCCGCTCCTGCCGGGGACCACGACCGCGGTTCAAGTCACCGAAGCTCTGCCGCACAGTCTGCGCGGCCTGACCCTTCCACCCACCCAGGGGCAGGGGTCAGGGGCCTAGGGGTCAGGGGCGCCGATGCACCTGCTTCCTGACCCCTGATCCCTGTCCCCCGATCCCTGCGTGCGCGCCGCCTTGACCCTCGGCCGCGTGTCGCGCACAATAGCTGCGCGATGAGTGAAGAACGGCAGGAGGAACAGCCGCTCCGGATGGAGATCCGGGGTCTGATGCTCGACCCCAGCTCCAACGCCCCGATCGTGGTGCTGCGGGACGAGGAGGGCCGAGTGCTGCTGCCGATCTGGATCGGCCTGTTCGAGGCCAACGCCATCGCCCTACAGATGGAGAACATCTCCACACCCCGGCCCCTGACCCACGATCTGCTGAAGAGCGTGGTGGAGGAGCTGGGCGGCGTCGTGGCGCGCATCCTGATCTCCGATCTCAAGGAGAACACGTTCTACGCCCGCATCTATCTGGTGCTGGACGGCCAGCGGGAGCTGGCCGTCGACTCCCGTCCCAGCGATGCCATCGCCCTGGCGCTGCGCACCGAGGCGCCGATCTACGTGTTGCCCTCGGTGCTCGAGAAGGCACGGGCCATCGAGCTGACCCTGCAGGCGGGCGACGAGGAGCGCCTCAAGAAGTGGCTGGAAGAGGTCGATCCGGACGACCTCGGCAAGTACAAGATGTGAGATCCCTTGCACTTGCGACGAATGTCGGCGCGCCGACATCTGCCGCCGACGCAGCCGCGTCCGCCTTCCTGGCCCCGGTTCCCGATCCGTAGTACACTTCCTTGGATCCGTGAGAGGTCGCTGCTCGCCGGTCGGCTCCATGATCATCGCGATCACGAATCAGAAGGGAGGGGTGGGAAAGACCACGACCGCGGTGAATCTCGCCGCCGCCCTGGCGCTGAAGGGTTTGCGCACCCTCCTCGTCGACCTCGATCCCCAGGCCAACGGCTCGATGTCTTTCGTGGAGGTCCACGAGCTGCCGCGCACGGTCTACGACGTGATGCTCGACGGCTCGACGCCGTTCGACACCGTCCTGGTCCCGGCGGAGAAGGTAGAGAACCTCTGGGTCGCCCCCTCGGGCATCGCGCTCGCCAAGCTGGAGGCCAAGCTGCTCGGGGACTTCGAAGGGCACTTCCGGCTGCGGGACCGGCTGGCCGCCATCAACAAGGACTTCGACTACGTCGTCATCGACACGCCGCCGACCCTCGGCCTGATCACGGTCAACGCCCTGGTCGCGGCGAGCCACGTCCTGATCCCCATCCAAGCCAGCTACTACGCCCTCGAAGGCACCGACGACCTGCTGGAGACGATCGACAAGATCAAGTCGCGGGCCAATCCCGACCTGCAGATCCTGGGCGCGCTCCTGACCCTGTTCGACAAGCGCACCCGGCTGGCGCGCGACGTGCGCACCCAGGTCCGCAAGGTCTTCGGCAAGAAGCTGTTCAAGACCGTGATCAGCAAGAGCGTGCGCCTGGAGGAGAGCCCCGCGTACCGCGAATCCATCTTTACCTTCTCTCCGCGCTCGAGCGGAGCGTTCCAGTACTACAAGCTCTCCGAGGAGGTGGTGAGCCGTGTCTGACGCCCAGGAGAAACGGAAGGCAGGCCTGCCCACACGCGTCCGCATGCGACACGAGACCCACTTCGTCGAGCAGCTGGAGTCCCGTCACGGCGAGCCGGTGGGCAAGCGGGTGCCGATCGACAGCCTCGAGCCCGACCCCAATCAGCCGCGGTCGGTGATGGGGGAGATGGACGATCTCGTCCAGTCGATCGGGGATCGGGGCATCTTGGAGCCCATCCTCGTCCGCCGCAACCCCGAATCCAGCGGCGACGGCGACGAGGAGAGCCGGCCGCCCTTCCGCATCGTCTCGGGCGAGCGCCGCTACCAGGCCGCGCTGCGGGCCGGCCTGGTCGAGGTCCCGGTGATCGAGCTGGACGTCGACGACGGCGAGGCCCTGGAGATCGCCCTGATCGAGAACCTCCAGCGCAAGGACCTCACCCCGTTCGAAGAGGCCGAGGGCTACCGGGCCCTCATGGAGCGGCTCGGCCTCACCCAGGCGGAGGTCGGCCGGCGCGTCGGCAGGGCGCGCACGGTCGTCACCGAGGCGCTGGCCCTCTTGAGCATCCCGCCACGCGTGCGCGACGCCATCCAGGCGCTGGACATCAGCTCCAAGACCATCCTGCGCGAGATCGCCAAGCTAGACGACGAAGCAGCCATGATTGCCGCGATCGAGCAGGTCGCCGAGCAGGGGCTGTCGCGCGACGACCTCCGCGAGATGGGCCGCGAACAGCGCCGCAGCGGTGATGTCCGGGGACGCTCGTCGGGGATGAGCAGCCGCAAGCCGCACGTTTTCCGCTTCAAGGCCCCCGACAAGCGATATAGCGTGGCCCTGTCGTTCAGCAGCAGCACCGTAGACCGCACCGACCTCATCGACGCTCTGGAAGAGATCCTGGCAGAGCTCCGCAACGCGGCGCAGAGCGGCGCATAGGGCATCCCGAGGCGGATTCGGGGTCGTGGAACGCCTGCGGATACAGAGTCCGATAAGATAGATTATGTAAAGTGCAGGCGCGTCGGCGACGGCGCCGCTACATGCTGTCGGGGTTCTCGCGCCTGTACTTTACATAATCTCCCGGGGCCTTGGCGCCTCGGTTCTACAGGCTGTAACCTCTTGTCGTGCGAGGCCCCCTTCGTCTCATCGACCGCTACCTGGTGCGCGAGATCCTCGGGCCGTTCTCCCTGGGGCTGCTGATCTATACCTTCATCCTGCTCATCCACTTCCTGTTCCAGTCGGCCGAGCTGATCATCCGGCGCGGGCTGCCGGCTGCCACGGTGGGCAAGCTCTTCCTGTTCTACATGCCCAGCGTCCTGGTGTTGACCGTGCCGATGGCGCTGCTGTTCGGCATCCTGGTGGCCATCGGTCGTCTGTCGGCCGAAAGCGAGCTCACGGCGCTGCGCGCCTGCGGTATCAGCCTGTCGAGCCTCTACCGGCCGGTCCTGACGTTCTCCCTGGCGCTGACCCTGGTGACCGGATTCCTGTCCGTCTACGTGCTGCCGCGCGGCAACAACGCGCTGCAGGAGCTGCGCTTCGAGATCGTCATGCAGACGGTGTCGCAGCACGTCGAGTCCCGGGTCTTCGTCGAGCAGTGGCCTCCCTACGTGCTCTACGTGTTCGACAACGATCCGGTGAGCAAGCGCTGGCGCGGCGTCTTCGTGGCCGACGGCGCGGAAGGCCAGGAGCATCAGGTCACCATCGCCGAGTCCGGCACCCTGCTGCTCGGCGAGGACGGCGAGCGCCTGGTGCTGGAGCTCGACAGCGCGTACACGCACAAGATCGAGTTCGAGCGGCCCGACCGCTACAACCTGAGCTTCTCCGGATCCACCCGGCAGCTCCTCCAGGACCGCTTCCTGTCCGACCAGCAGTCCAAGGTCAGCGCCACCAAGGGCGTGCGCTCGATGACCCTGAGCGAGCTCGAGGAACGGATCCACGACCCGGACACCCCGCTGCAGATCCACAACGCCGCCCGCGTGGAGGTGCACAAGAAGTTCGCCTTCCCCGTCGCCTGCCTGGTCTTCGGGCTCCTCGCCCTGCCTCTGGGCATCACCCGCCGCAGGGGCGGCCGCTCTTCCGGCTTCGCGCTGTCCGTGGCCGTGATCCTCCTCTACTACGTGATGCTGAGCGCCGGCGAGGAGGGGGCGATCGCCGGGCGGGTGGCCCCGTGGCTGGCCATGTGGGCGCCCAACATCGTGCTCACCGCCATCGGCCTGGCTCTGCTCGTCTGGCGCAATCGGGAGCGTGGGATCGGAATCACCGGCCTGTGGTCGCGCCTCAGCCGCCGGCCGAAGCCCATAGAGGCGAAGGGTCCTCGTCGCCGGCCCGTGCCGAAGCTGGTTCTGCGTGTGCCGCGACCTCGCATCCGCTTCCCCAACCTCATGGATCGCTACGTCATGCGGCGGTTCGCCGGCGTCTTTGTGATCGCCGTCCTCTCCACCATGGTGCTCTACGTCGTCGGAGACCTGACCGAGAGCGCCAGGCACCTGTTCGCCTCCGACGCCGGGCTCGGCGTCATCCTCAACTACTACAAGTACTTCTCGCTGCAGATCTTCTTCGACATCGCGCCGATCGCGGTGCTGGTGGCGACCCTGGTGACCTTCAGCCTGCTCTCCCGCACCAACGAGGTCACCGCCTCCAAGGCGCTCGGCGTCAGCGTCTACCGGCTGGCACTTCCGGCGCTGATGGCGGTGAGCCTGGTGGCGATCGTCTGCGTGGCGCTGCAGCTCTGGGTGCTGCCGGCGGCGAACCGTAAGGTCGGCGAGCTGTCGGACGCGATCCGCGGCCGCACCTCGGCGGCCCGCACCTACCTGCGCGCCGACCGCCAATGGGTGTTCGGCCGCGGCCGTCACATCTACAACTACCAGTACTTCCAGCCGCCGCGCGGCGACCAGCCGGCCGAGCTGACCCGCCTCCAGGTCTTCGAGTTCGACACCGACTACCGCCTGACCCGCCGGGTGTTCGCGCAAACCGCCCGCTACACCGACGACGGCTGGGTGCTGAGCGACGGCTGGCTGCGCCGCTTCTCCGGCAAGGCGGTGGTCGACTTCCGCCCCTTCTCCAACCCGATCCGCGCCGACCTGCCGGAAACCCCCGACTACTTCATGACCGAGGTGCGGCCGCCCGAGCAGATGGGCTATCGCGAGCTGCGCCGCTATGTGCGCGACCTGCGCCACAGCGGCCAACCGGTTCCCGAGCTCGAGGTGTCGCTGCGCCAGAAGATCGCCTTCCCGCTCGTCACCCTGGTGATGGCCTTCGTCGCCCTTCCCTTCGCCTTCCGCCTGGGCCGCCGCGGCGCCCTCTACGGCCTCGGCCTGGCGGTCGTCTTGAGCATCGTCTTCTACGCCGTCTACGCCTTCTTCGGCACCCTGGGCGAGACCGGCGCCCTGCCGCCCGCCGTCGCCGTGTGGAGCCCCAACACCATCTTCGCCCTGCTCTCCGCGTATCTCTTCCTGGGGGTGCGGACCTAGTGTTGTGTCTCCAACATGGCTTCACCATCTGCGCGGCCCTCTTCGCCGCTGGCGGCGTTGCGCTTCCTCGACATAGCCCCAGCTATGCCTGCGTCAGCGCGCCTTGCCAGC
>JBOGJI010000327.1:0-7776 GCA_050747865.1 Thermoanaerobaculia bacterium | reverse complement strand
GCGAGGCGCCGCTCACGACCCCGGGCGATCGCTATCCGCCTGACGCACCATTCCGCGATTTTCGCTTTTGGCTGATCGGGTCGGTCGCCGGCGACGGTCCGGGACTCGAGTTTGATCCCACGAGTCTCGACTTCGGCGAGGTCGAGGTGGGAGACACCAGCCCCGCGCAGACCGTGACGCTCACCAACACCGGCGACGCGCAGGCCACCGGGCTGACTCTGAGTGGACTGCCCGCCAACGGCTTCACCGTCGACACCAGCCTCTGCGGCGACTTCCTGCCGGCCGACGGGCGCCAGATCACCGCCGGCTGCATCACTGATCCGCGCCAGTACTGTCCGGCCGAGCCGGTGACCCGCGCCCAGATGGCCGTGTTCCTGTCGAAGACGTTCGAGCTGTTGCTCTACGGGCCGTAGCGAGCCTCGGCTCTCGCATCGCCGCTCGCCGGAGCCCCGTATGTCTGGGCTCCGGCGGCAGGACGTCCTCGCGCAGGGAGAGGATTTGGCCGACTCCCCCCGGTCGAGGTCGCAGAAGTAGCGCGGAGACGCGGAGGATCGAGACGTCACCGCGTTTTCAGCAACGCCATGAGCTCACGCCGCAACCGCTCCGCCTCAGCGCGGCTGAGACATTTCTCGTCCCCCACGTAGCAGAAGCGCATGTCGCCGTCGAACGCGTAGGCGATGATCCCCAGCACCCGGACGTTGAAGGAGTGCACGTACACCCGCAGGTCCTTCACCCGAAACGGGGCGTCGCCGTCGTCCATCGTCACCTTGCCGAGATTGGACAGCGCGAAGCGGTTCCAGCTGCCGTTCATCCGCAAGCCGTCCCCGAGGCGGACCAGGGTATGGATCTGCCCGCTCGACAGCGGCCGGAGCAGCTCACAGAAGTGGTAGCGGCTGGGGATGGCGCGCGTCTCGCGGTCGATCTGCCGGCGCAGGTCGGCGGTGACCTCCTTCGCGCGCGTCCAAAACTCCTTCCCCACCGCCTGGCCGGTGCGCAGCTGCACGGTGCCGCCGCCGAAGAACAGCATGTCGCTCCCCAGCGCCGCCAGGCGGCCCCGCCGCGCGTCCATCGGACTGTCGAGCCACGCCGGCGTCCGCTTCCTCCCCAGCACCGCAGGCAGGACGCGGTCTAGCGCCACCAGCAGGGCGGCGTGCATCGACACCCCATCGCTCTTGCAGCGTCGGCGCAGCGCACCGGTCAGCTCCCGCCCGGCGCTCCACTCCAGGACGTGCTCGCGGTTCACGGGCGGCCGCCGCGAGGCGGGAAGCAGCCGCAGCAGCCCGTTCAGCGCCCTCGCCGCCAGCCTGCGCTTCCACATACTCGGCGGCCGGTAAGCACCGATGATGTCGCGGGTGGTGACCCGCGGGTAAGGAGCCAGCTCGTCGTCGGCATGGATCGCGCGCAGGACCTCGCGGACGAGGGTGAGCATGCTCATGCCGTCGCAGATGCGGTGCGAGGTGGTGAGCAGCAGGTCGCTCTCCCGCTCCGATCGCAGCCATACCGCCCGTAGCTGCGGCTGGTCGTACGGAAACGCCGCTGCGAGCTCCTCCTCGCGCGCGCGGCGGACGTCGTCGTCGCGCTCCCGCGTCAGGACCCGCAGCGGGATCTCCGGCGCGCTGTCGTCCTCGTAGTAGAGCCCGTCCGGCTCCTCGCGGATCAGCGCCCGCAGCGCCGGATGCTTGCGCTGCACGCGCGCCAGCGCCGCGCGCAGCCGCTGCGGCGCGAAGTCGCCTTCCAGCCTCATCTGGGAGCAGATGTTGCCGTCGATCATGTGCTCGAGGGCGGAGAGCTTGCGTTTCATCGCGCGCCTCTATCCCGTCTCCGCCGAGCGGCCGTCGTCGAGCTCGGCCTCCTCGACCTCCGCGCGGCGGCAGAAGGCGGCGATCCGCGGATGTCGCCGCTCGAATGGACCCAGCCGGCCGCGCCGCCCGTCCAGGTAGCCGCAGGCGATCGCCGTCACCTTCGCCAGCTTCCGCCGCTCGAACAGCAGCACGCACAGCGCCTGATGGATCGCCAGCGTCCCGCTCAGCCAGTGCAGCCCCCAGCCGGCCCGGTACAGGCGCAGGCAGTGGACGGCGTTGCGCGCGCCGTAATAGCGCCGCCAGGCGGCGTGGTTGGTGGTGAACAGCCGGCCGTGCCGCTCGATGCGACCGGTGGTCTGGCGCATGGTGACGGCGGCGTTCATGTACACCGGCACTCCCCGGCTCGCCGCGCGCAGGCCGTACTCGATATCGAGGTACTCGATGAAGTAGTCCTCGCGGAAGGCGCCGAGCCGGCGGTAGGCCGGGGCCGAGATCGCGGTGCCCGAGGAGATGACGAACAGCGTCGGGAACAGCCCCTCGCGCTCGCCGTCGATGCGCCGCGGCCGCGGGTATCGCCGTCCCGGGGGAAAGACCGGCATGCACTTGCCGAGGTTGATCTCGTAGATCTTCGGTCCGACGAGGAAGGTGTCGGTGTCCAGCCCGCCGCAGGCCCACATCATCTCGGCGAAGAACGACGCCTCGATCCGCGAGTCCTGGTCGAGCAGGAAGATCACCTCGCGGCCGGCGGCGAGCAGCTCCCGCGCACCGCGGTTGTAGGCGCCGGCGAGGCCGCCGTCGTTGCGATTGACGATCACCCGCACGCCCTGCCGGCACAGACGCTCGTGCAGGCCCGGATCGGGCACCGGCGAGTTGTCGACGGCAACGACGTCGTCGCAGGCCGCACGGACCGCGGCGAGATGGTCGAGATGCTCTTCCGACGGCCGGTAGAGGACGACGATGACCCCGAAGCCCTTCATGCCCGCTCGGCCACCCCGGCTCGGCTCGCCGCGCGCGCCTCGTGATCGCGCGATACATCCCGCAGCGCTGCCCCCGCCGCGGAGATGCACAGGATCTCCGTCGCCCGTTCCTGGACCGCTCGCCCCTGGGCTCGAGGCAGCGAAGTCTCGTCGGAGGCGAGGGAGAGCTCGAAGCGTCCGCCGAAGCTCGAGATCACCACCAGGTGGGCGGGCGTCGGTGCCAGCATCGCGGAGATGCCGCGCACCGCCTCGAGCCGGAAGTCGCGGTAGTCCCGCGGCAGATCGATCCGCCCCAGGTAGCTCAGCGAGACGCGGCGGCCGGCGCGCCGGGATCGGCCGTAGACGGCCATCGCGTCGTAGACGCCGTGCAGGCGCTCCATGCCCAGAAACCGCGCGTGGACCGTTGGCGCCAGACGATCGATGCGGCCGTCCATGCCCTGTTTGAGCGCCCGCGCCGCCGCCCAGAACGCCGCCACCTCGCCGGGCGCGCCGTCGGGCAGGCCGCTCATCGGCAGGGAGACCGTCGGCGCGATCGCGAACAGGCCGTCGGCACGCAGCTCCGGCAGGAAGCGGCGGACGTCCACCGGCGCCACGAGCTCGCGGATCGCGCGGGAACCGCGGACGGCGCGAAACGCCAGCATGAACGCCAGGCTCATGGCGGCGAAGACGCTCACCTCCTCCGCCCTGCAGCGCTCGACGAACCGTCGCGCGTCCGGCTCGTCGAGCGTCCAGAAGCGCTGGTAGGCCTCGCCGTAGGTCCACACCCGTCGAGGTCGCACGATACGAGCGACGCGGAGCGCCCCTTTCAGCGCCGCCACCTGCCAGCCGACGCGCCGCCGGAGTCGGCGGTCGGCTCGCACCGCCGCAGGCAGCAGCTCCTCGACCGCGTGCAGCGCGTCGTCGTCGCCGATGTCGCCATCGGGCCGGTCGCACAGCAGCAGGATCTCGCGCAGCAACGTCAGCAGCGAGCGCCCGTCGCAGATCGCGTGATGGCAGACCAGCAGCAGCTCGCTCTGTGACTCGCCGCGGATCCAGGTGAGCCGGGCCAGCGGCTGCCGGCTGCCGTCGAACCGTCGCCGGAGCTCGGATCTCGTCGCCTCGATCCAGTCGTCGCCCCGGCGGCGCTCAACGATGCGCAGCGGGATCGGCGGCGCCGGCGCCCGCGGCTCGAACCATGGACGGCCCTCGCGCCGGACGATCAGACAACGCAAGAGCGCGTGCTTCGCCTGCACTCGCCCCAGCGCCCGCCGCAGGCGCTCTTCGACGATGGGGCCGCGAATCGACGCGGCCACGCTGATGTTCACAGCCTCCCGGCCATCGACGTACATCGCCCGCTCGAACAGCGCCAGCGGCCGTCCCGCGCCTTCAGGCCCCCGCCGACACGCATCGGGCAAAGCCGCGCTCAACGCGTCTCCCCCGCCCCACCCCGCACACCCGGGCGCCCGCTGCCGTCGCCCGCCGGCAGCAGACCCCATCTACGCAGATGATCGATGGCCCGGGCCACGCCGTCCTCGGCATCCACAGCACGCCCGAGAGCCGCGGCCGCGTGGCGCATCGCCGGCCGCTGCGTCTCCGCCAACGCCGCCGCCAGCGCGTCGGCGGTCAGGCCGTCGCGGTCGAGCGCCGGCGGCGCGGCCCCCTGACGATGGAGGCAGCGGGCCCAGAACGGCTGGTCGCCGTAGAACGGCACGATGACCGACGGGATTCCGGCGCGCGCAGCGGCGGCGGTGGTCCCCGCGCCGCCGTGGTGGACGGCCGCGGCCATGCGCGGGAAAAGCCAGTCGTGCGGCGCGTGCCGGAGAACGTACAGCCTCTCGTCGCGCACGCCCTCCTCGCCCTCCAGGCCGCCCCAGCCGGTGGCCAGCACCGCCCTCTGGCCGCTCCTCTCGATCGCCTCGAGCACGGTGCGGGTGAACGCCGTGGCCTGACGGCTCACCATGCTGCCGAAGCCGACGTAGACCGGCTTCGGCCCGGCGGCGAGGAAGTGGATCAGGGTCGCGGGCGGCGTCCATCGCGGCTGGTCGAGGAACCAGTAGCCGGTGATCTGCGAGCTCTCCGGCCAGTCCGCCGGCCGCGGCACCACGTGGCGGCTGAAGCCGTTGAGCACCTTCGCGGCGTGCAGGCTCCGCCGGCCCAGATAGGGCCCGTGCCAGGGATACGGCCGCAGACCGAGCCGCGGCCTGACCACCTCGTTGATCGCCGGCCGCATCACCTTCCACACCAGCAGGAAGAGCAGGTGGTGGGCGCCGAGGCTCAGGGCCCCGGGCAGCCGGCGCTGGGAGCCGCTCAGGATCAGCGGCGGCAGGTCCCGCGACGGCGTCAGGGGCTGCAGCCGGGCGATGGCGAACGGCACGCCGCGCACCTCTGACAGCGCCCGTGCCAGTAGGGTGCTGTTGCTGACCCCGATCAGCAGCTCCGCGCCCTCGCTGGCCGCCAGCCCCTCCTCCACCCAGTGTGGGGCCCACTCGGCGTAGCGCCGGCGGAAGATGCGAGCCATCGCCCGCAGGTCGAGCCCCCGGTCGGCGATCGCGCGGTCGGCCTCCAGCATGACCTGGAAATCGGCGGTCAGCGGTGCGAGCTCCAGGCCCGCCTCGCGCACCAGCTCGGCGAAGTTGCCGCTGGTGGCGATGCGTACCGGACACCCGGCACGACGAAGACCCTGCCCCAGGGCGACGCAGGGACGCACGTCCCCCTGCGTGCCGATGGTGAAGATCACGATGGGGCCGGGCCCGTTCTCAGCCATGTGTCGTGGCGCGCCTAGAGAGCAACCGACTCGGCGAGCACCGGCACCCGCTCGTCGTCGAGGGCGGCGAGCCGATCTCGCAGCACCTCGCCGATCCGCGCCGCCGGAGCCGGCTCCAGCACCGCTTCGTGATGGCAGTCGAGCTCGTGGACCTCGATGGCGCGACCGACGAACGGGCGCCACGCAGCCGCGCCGGCGCCGAGCACGCCGTCCACTCCGTTCTCGTCCTCGGTCGCCCGGAAGTACACCAGGTCGGCGTCGATGCGGCGTGGCGCGTAACCGCGCGCCAGCTCCAGGTTGTTGCGCATCACCGCGATCAGGTGATCGAGAAACCGCGGATGGCTCTTGAGGATCTCCTGCACGAGCGGCATCGAGCGCGCGTCGTGGGTGCGCAGCAACACCTCGCCCAGCTCCTCGAAGGTCTGCGGCGCTGTCTCCCCCGCTTCACCGTCGACTCCTCCGTGGAGCCCCAGGAATGCAAGGGCCGCCTGCACCTCCTCGGCCTCCTCGCGCCGGCCGACACGCGCCCCGGAGGCGAACAGATAGCTGTCGATCATCACCAGGAGCTCCACCTCCAGGCCCTGCTCCTCCATCCGCCCGGCGATCGCGTGGCCGATCAGGCCGCCGAGTGACCAGCCGAGCAGGCTGTACGGCCCTGAGGGCTGGATCCGCAGGATCTCCCGCAGGTAGTCGTCGGCGACCTCTTCGACGCCGCCGGGCAGGGGCTCCTCCCCCCGCATCCCCCGCGACTGTAGTCCGTAGACCGGCGTCGTGGCGTCGAGATGGCGCAGCAGCGCAGAGAAGCCCATGCTCAGGCCTGCCATTGGGTGGATGCAGAACAGCGGCAGCCGCTCGTCGCCGTCGGCGTCGCGTCCCTGCGGCGCTTCGCGCAACGGCAGCATCACGTCGAGCGGATCGTGGCGCGCGCCGCCGAGGCGCTCGATCGCGGCGGCGAGCCCGGCGATGGTGGAGGACTCGAACAGGCTGCCCAGCGGCAGCTCCATGCCGAGGTGCCGCGGGAAGCGGGCGATCATCTCGGCCGCCGTCAGGGAATCGCCCCCGAGGTCGAAGAAGTCGTCGTGCACACCGACGCGCTCCAGCCCCAGGGTCCGGCGCCACAGCGCCGCCAGCTTCTTCTCCAGCGGCGTCGTCGGCTCCGCGTAGGCCGTGCGGCTGACCGGTCGGGGCGCCCGCAGCGCCCGGCGGTCGAGCTTGCCGCTGGGGGTGAGCGGCAGCGCATCGAGCACCGTGAAGCGGCCGGGGACCATGGCGTCCGGCAGCTGGCCGGACAGCGACGCGCGCACGGTATCCACGTCGATCGTGGCGCCGCGCGACGGGACGAGATAGGCGCCCAGGGTAACCGTGCCCTCGCCGTCTCGATGCGCGATCACCGCCGCCTCGGCGATCTCCGGCCGTTGCACCAGCACGTTCTCGATCTCGCCGGGCTCCACCCGGTGGCCACGGATCTTCACCTAGCTGTCGGCGCGGCCGACGAACTCGAGCTGGCCGGCGTCGTTCCAGCGCACCAGATCGCCGGTGCGATACATGCGGCCGCCTTCCGCGGCGAAGGGATCGGGGAGGAAACGCTCGGCGGTGAGCCGTGGCCGGTTCCGGTAGCCCTTGGCGACCCCGGCACCGGCGATGTAGAGCTCGCCGACCGCTCCGGTCGGCACTGGCCGGCGATCCTCGTCCAGCACGTAAGCCCGGGTGTTGAGCAGCGGACGGCCGATCGACGGACGGTGCGTGCCGACCTCCCCGAGCTCGCAGGCGGTCGACCAGACGGTGGTCTCGGTGGGGCCGTAAAGGTGCGTGACTCGCGCGGCCGCGGATTGCAACCGCGCCGCCAGCGCGGCGCTTAGCGACTCGCCGCCGACCAGCACGTGCATGCCGTCCAGCTTCATCCTCGGGCCGGCCATGAGGATGCGCCACAGCGACGGCGTCGCCTGCATGTGAGTGGCGCCGCTACGGCGCAGGAGCCGCGCCAGCGCCGGCGGGTTGCGGGCGGTCTCGCCGCCGGCGATCACCACGCAGGCGCCCACCGTCAGCGGCAGGTAGAGCTCGAGCGCGGCGATGTCGAAGACCACCGTGGTCACCGCCAGGAACCGGTCGCTTGCGGTCATCGCCAGCCGCTGTTGCATCCCGTGGAGGAAGTTCGCCAGGTTGCGATGGCTCACCTCCACCCCCTTCGGCCTCCCCGTGGAGCCGGAGGTGTAGAGCACGTAGGCGCTGCCGTCGACGGTACTGCTATCGGGCT
>JBOGJI010000326.1:0-14810 GCA_050747865.1 Thermoanaerobaculia bacterium | reverse complement strand
GCGGGGAGGGCATCGAGCACGGCCAGAAGGCGCGCGTCCCCCGACAGCCGCCAGCGGTCCCCGTCCTCTCCCGCGCCGGCGTCCTCGACCCGCATGGTGAAGCCGCCGGCGGTCAGCGCGTCGATCGGGAGCGCCAGCCCATGATGCGCGACGCCGACCGCGGCGGCGGCCATCACGCCGGTGCCACAGGCGAGCGTCTCCGCCTCGACGCCGCGCTCAAAGGTCCGGATCTCCAGACGATGCGGCGGCAGATAGCGGACAAAGTCGACGTTGGCGCCCCGCTCCCCGAAGCGCGGGTGCCGCCGCAGCGGCGGTCCGGCGGTCTCGACCGGCGCCTCGGCCAGCCCCTGCGGCCACGAGAGCACCAGGTGGGGCACGCCCACCTCCAGGAACCAACCCCGGTACAGGGTTCTATCCACCTCCGTTTCACAGGTCTCCGGTGCCGCCGGCGCCGGCAGCTCGAGACCGGTGCGTTGTTCGTCGAGGATACGCGCGCGGACCGGACCGCAACCCGTGATCAGTCCGACCTCTTCGTCACACCAGCCGAGGTGCCGGGATAACCGCGCGGCGCAGCGGGTGCCGTTCAGGCACAGCTCGGCGGCGCGGCCGTCGGCGTTGAAGTAGTCCATGACGACGTCGGCCCCGCGCCGACGCAGCACGAACAGTCCGTCGGCCCCCAGCGACAGGCCGCGCGAGCACCAGGCTCGGATCCGCTCCTCGCCCGGTGTCGTCTCGGGCTCGGCGAGGGCCAGGAAGTCGTTTCCACCGCCCGACAGGCGATAGAGGACGCTCATGGCACGCGCACCACCTCCTCGGCGGAGGGTTCGCTGACGTTGCCGGCGCGGTCCAGCACCAGCACGCGGTAGACATAGGTGGCGCCGGTCAAGACACGGGTGTCGATGTACTCCGGCGCCGTGAGCGGCTGCGGGGTCAAGACCTCGAAGGCTCCGTCGGCAGTGCGCCGCTCGACGCGGTAGCCCGCCACGTCGCCCGAGGTCGAGGCCTCCCAGATGAGGCGCACGCGGTCGGGGGCGGGGAACGCCGCGACGCGCAAGGGAGGCGCGGGGGCGAAGACGTCCTCGACCCGCGCCGAGACCTCGGAGGACAGGACGCTCTGCACGCGCGGCTCGCGGCGCCCGAGGCCGGCGACGGCGTACACGTAGGTGCGGTCGAACTCGACGTCGTCGTCGACGTGCAGCTCGGCATCGGCGGGCAACGTCGTCAGGGGCGTTCCGAAACCCGTCTCCTGCTCGCCGCGCCGGTAGACGACCACGCCTTCGAGCTCGATATCCGGCGGCAGCCGCCAGGCGAGCTCTACACCCTCTTCCCGCGGCGTCGCCGCCAGGCCCGAGGGGGGCGGCGGCGGCGCGGCGGGAAGCAGCGGCGCCGGGTTGGAGAGCGCCGACGTCTTGCCTTCGGGGGATGTGGTCTTGACGGCGAGGAAGTGGGCTTCCAGCACCTCCTCGGCGCCCTCCGCCTCGTCGGCGGCCTCCTCCCGCTCGCCGGCCGGCAGGGAGCCGAGCTGGTGGCGCGACAACGAAAGCACGACCCGCCCGCCGACGATGGCCTGCTCCAGAGCCTCACCCGTGATCGTGGCGATCGCCTGTGCCGCGGCCTGGAGCTCGGGAGCCGAGATGCGGGGCAGGAGCGCGGCGCCGGGACTCGCCTCCTCGCCCGGTTCGACGGCGGGGAGGGCCCCTTCTTCCGTCGTTCCCTCCGGCAGCTCCTCCGGAACTTCTTCGGCTGCCGCCTCGGGCGGTTCCCCGGGGACCTCCTCGAGCGTCACGCCGGGCTCATCCTCAGCCGTCGCGGCCGGAGCCCCGGGCACCCAGGGCTGGATCGCCTCCCAGACCTCCACCGCGCGGATCCCTTGCAGCGGCAGTCCGCCCACGGTGACCGCCGGGTACTGGAACTCCAGCCGCACCTCGTCGCCCCGTTGCTCGACTTTGAGGTCCGCGACGTGCGCAGGCACGCGGCTCGGCGGCGGCAGCGGATCTCCCTGGCGTCCGCACCCCGCGACGGCGAGGAGGGTCAAGAGGAGTGGCGCGGTCGCACGTTTCACGGACCCGGATCCTGGCTTCTGCTTCAAGTTCGTCACCCCTCCTCTGGCCCAATGTCAGAGCACGTAACGGCTCAGGTTGCGATCCTCCACGATGTCGGCGAGGCTGCGCCGCACGTAGGCGGCGTCGATGGTCAGCGACACGCCTCGCATGTCCGGGGCCTCGAACGAGACCTCGTCGAGGAGACGTTCCATCAGCGTCGCCAGGCGCCGGGCGCCGATGTTCTCGGTGGCCCGATTCACCTCTTCGGCCATGCGCGCCAGCTCGCGGACGGCGTCGTTGGTGAAGCTGATCTCGAGGCCCTCGGTCGACAGCAGGGCCGCGTATTGTCGCGTCAGGGCATTCTCCGGCTCGGTGAGGATGCGCACGAAGTCCTCCTCGCCCAAGGCGTCGAGCTGGACGCGGATGGGCAGCCGCCCCTGCAGCTCGGGGATCAGGTCGGCGGGCTTGGAGACGTGGAAGGCCCCGGCGGCGATGAACAGCACGTGGTCGGTGCGCACCGGCCCGTAGCGCGTCGCCACGGTCGAGCCCTCGATGATCGGCAGCAGGTCCCGCTGCACGCCCTCGCGGGAGACGTCCGGCCCCTGCCCGCGGTCCGGCCCGGCGATCTTGTCGATCTCGTCCAGGAAGACGATGCCGGACTGCTCCACGCGATGACGGGCGTCGCGGTGGAGCTGGTCGCGGTCGATCAGCTTGTCAGCCTCCTCGCGGGCGAGGATCTCCCGCGCCTCCGCCACCTGCACGCGGCGGCGGCGCCGGCGGCCGAACAGACCCGGCATCATCTCCTGCAGGTTGAGGCCCACCTCCTCGACCCCCTGGGCGGTGAACATCTCGAAGCTCGGGGCGCTCGCCTCCTCGATCTCGATCTCCACCTCGCGCGAGTCCAGGGCGCCCGTGCGCAGCCGTTCGCGGAACTTCTCGCGCGTTGCCGCGGCCGCGTCCTCCGGTTCCGCGGCCGCCGCCGGCCCCGGCGGCACCAGCAGCCGCAGCAGGCGCTCCTCGGCGCGCTGCGCCGCCACCTCCCGCACCTCCTCGCGGCGCTCGGCCTTGACCATCTCGACCGCGATCTGCGCCAGGTCGCGCACGATCGAGTCGACGTCGCGGCCGACGTAGCCGACCTCGGTGAACTTGCTGGCCTCGACCTTGAGGAACGGCGCCTTGGCGAGCCGCGCCAGCCGCCGCGCGATCTCGGTCTTGCCGACGCCTGTGGGGCCCATCATCAGGATGTTCTTGGGCAGCACCTCCTCGGCGAGCACCGGGTCGAGCTGCTGGCGCCGCCAGCGGTTGCGCAGGGCGATCGCCACCGCCCGCTTGGCCTGCGCCTGGCCGACGATGAACTTGTCCAGCTCGGCGACGATCTGGCGCGGCGTCAGGTCGTCCAGAGCGGGGGCCCCGGCGAGCTCGCGGGCCGGCACGGCCATCAGAGCACCTCGAGGGTGAGGCGGTCGTTGGTGTAGATGCAGATCTCCGCCGCGATCTGCATCGCGGAGCGGGCGACCTCGGCGGCGGGGAGCTCGGTGTGGCGCAGCAGGGCGCGGGCGGCGGCGAGGGCGTAGGGGCCTCCCGAGCCGACGGCCAGCGGCTCGTCGTCGTCGGGCTGCAGCAGGTCGCCGGTGCCCGAGACCAGGAAGCTCTGGACGGCGTCGCTGACGATCATCTGGGCCTGGAGCTGGCGCAGCGCCCGGTCGGTCCGCCAGTCCTGCGCCAGCTCGACCACCGCGCGCTGCAGATTGCCGGAGTACTCCTTGAGCTTGGACTCGAAGCGATCGAACAGCGCCAGCCCGTCGGCGGCGCCGCCGGCGAATCCGACCAGCACCTTTCCCCCTCCCGCCCGCCGTACCTTCTGGGCGCCGTGCTTGAGGACTGTCTTGTCGAATGTCACCTGCCCGTCGCTGGCCATGGCCACGTTGCCGTCACGGCGCACGAGAAGGACGGTGGTGGCGTGGCTGGGCGGCACGGCCGGGATTGTAGCAACGGACGGGGCGTCATTCCCCCTTGGCTCGCGGGTGCGCCTCCCGGTAGACGGCCAGCAGGCGCTCCACCTCCAGGTGCGTGTACTGCTGAGTCGTCGACAAGGAGCTGTGCCCGAGCAGCTCCTGGATGGCCCGCAGGTCGGCGCCGCGCTCCAGCAGGTGCGTGGCGAAGGTGTGCCGCAGGGTGTGGGGGTGGACACCGGCGGCCAGTGCCGCCGCCTCGACGTAGCGATCCAGGATGCGGCGCACGGAGCGGGCCGACAGACGTCCGCCGCGGTGGTTGAGAAAGACCGGATCTTCGTCGGGGTCGGAGGCGCCCCGCGGGGATCGGGTCTCGGGTCTTGCGCTCCGGGACTCGAGATCCGAGGCGGCACCCCAGTCGCGCAGGGCCTCGGTCGCCGGGCGCCCGAAGGGGACCATGCGCTCTTTGCCCCCCTTGCCGACGACCCGCAGCACCCGACCGGGCAGGTCGAGGTCCCGCCAGTCCAGGCTCACCAGCTCACCCACCCGCAGGCCGGTGGCGTAGAGCAGCTCGAGCAGCGCCCGGTCGCGCCGCGCCAGGGGCTCGGTTCCGGATGCCGCCTCTACCAGGGACTCGACCTCGCCGGGGCGCAGATGGCGGGGCAGCGGCCGTGGCTGCTTCGGCGTGCGCACGGCGGCCGCCGGGTTGCTGTCGAGCACGCCTTCGCGACAGGCGAAGCGGAACAGGCCCCGCACCGCGGCCAGCGCCCGCGCCTGGCTGCGCCGCCCCAGCCCCAGGCGCGCCAGGTGGGCGACGAAGGAGCGTACGGCCAGGGCGTCCACCTCCGGCGGCCGCACGTCTTTCCGTTCCTTGCCCAGGAACTCCTGGGAGAGGAAGGTGAGGAAACGATCGAGGTCACCGCCGTAGGCGCGTACGGTGTGGGGCGAGAGGTTGCGCTCCTCGGCGAGATGCTCGAGGTAGCGCTCGGTGAGGTGCTGCAACGGCCCGCCTCACCCCGCCGCGCGGGGCAGCGCCCCGGCGATCTCCGGCGGCGGAGCCGGCACGCGGCCGTGCGCCGTTTCCTGAGCGGCCTGCCAGGCTTCGAGATCGCGCCGGGCGCGCGCCGCGAAGGCCGCACGGCGCTGTCGCTTCGGCACCCTCTCGTCGAGCTGCGGGAAGAAGCCGTACTGGATGTTCGCCGGCTGGAAGTAGCGGGGATCAGAGCGCGTCAGGTGGCGGGCGAGGGCGCCCAGCGCCGTGGTCTCGGGGAGCGGCTCGTACGGCTCCCCTTGCCTTTCGAGGGCGACGTACAGGGCCACGAGGAGCCCGGTGGCGGCGGACTCGAGATAGCCCTCGACGCCGGTGAGCTGGCCGGCCAGCCGCACCCGGGGCTCTTCGCGCAGGCGGTAGAGCGCGTCCAGGTGCCGCGGCGCGTTGATGAAGGTGTTGCGGTGCACCTGCCCCAGACGCACGAACTCCGCCTGCGCGAACCCCGGCAGGGTGCGGAAGACCCGCGTCTGCTCCCCCCACTTCATGCGCGACTGGAAGCCCACCAGGTTGAGCTGGCTCTTCGCCAGGTTCTCCTGCCGGAGCTGGACCACGGCGTACGGCCGGCCGCCGTCCGGCGCCGTGAGCCCGACCGGCTTCATCGGACCGTAGCGCAGCGTGTCCACCCCGCGCCGCGCCATCTCCTCGATGGGCAGGCAACCCTCGAAGAAGAGGTCCTGCTCGAACTCGTGCAGCGGCAGCACCTCGGCCGTTACCAGCTCGTGGTGGAACGCCAGGTACCGCTCGCGGTTGAGAGGGACGTTCAGATAGTCGTCGCCGCCCCCCTTGCCGTAGCGCGAGGCCCAGAACAGCTCGCGGAAGTCGAGGCTTTCGGCCTCGACGATCGGCGCGATGGAGTCATAGAAGTAGAGATGCTCGGCCCCGAGCAGCGCCCGCAGCCTCCCGGCCAGAGCCGGCGAGGTCAGCGGCCCGGTGGCCACCACCACGTCGCTCTCCGGCAGCTCCTCGATCTCGTGGCGCTCGATCGCCACCCCGGGCAGCGCCTCGAGCGTCGCGGTGATGCGCTCGGAGAACCGATCGCGATCGACCGCCAGGGCCGACCCCGCCGGCACCGCCGCCGCGCGCGCCGCGGCGATCACCAGCGACCCGAAGCTCTCCATCTCCCGCTTGAGCAGCCCCGCCGCATGCTCGGGATCGTCCGAGCGCAGCGAGTTGGAGCACACCAGCTCGGCGCACCCCCCGGTCTTGTGCGCCGGCGTCATCCGTCGCGGCCGCATCTCGTGCAGCACCACCTCCACCTCCCGCGACGCGAGCTGAAACGCACACTCACTCCCCGCCAACCCGGCCCCAATCACATGCACAGGACGCGCGTTCTTCACGCGATCATTCTACCGGCGCTTCCGAGCACCTCTAGTCGCTTCATGTCCCGGGGGAAGGTCGGTCCCGAGCCGGATACGCTCGCGGGCTACTTGCGCTTACGTTTCGGTGCCTTGGCCCGCTCGGCGAAGATCTCTGCGACTTGTTCCGGCGTGAGGCTCTCCGGGTCCTCGCTCTTGCGTAGGGAGGCGTTCTTCTTGCCATCGGTGAGATAGGGGCCGTAGCGGCCGGTGAGGAGCTGGATGGTGCCGTCGGGCGTCTCGAACTCGGCCAGGACCTTGCGCGTATTGCCTCGTCTCCCCTTGGGCTGGGCGAGCAGCTCGAGGGCGCGCTCCATCTCGATGGAGTAGACGTCGTCGGTGGCCTCGAGCGAGCGGCGTTCCTTGCCCCATTCGACGTAGGGTCCATAGGGGCCGTCCTTGGCCAGCACCGGCTCGCCGTCCTCTGAGTGGGCGCCGAGCTCTCGCGGTAGAGAGAGCCACTTCAAGGCTTCCGCCAGCGTGACCTCGTCCTCGGCGGTTCCCTTGGGCAGCGAGGCGCGCTTCGGCTTCGGCGCCTTGCTGCCCTTCTCGGGGGTTTCGCCGAGCTGCACATAGGCCCCGTAGCGGCCGTGCCGCAGGTAGATCGGCTCCAGCGACTCCGGATCGTGCCCGATCATCTTGTCGCCGCGCGCCGCGCGGCGCAGCAGCTCGAGCGCCAGCTCCACGGTCAGATCGGCCGGCGGCTCGTCCTCCGGCACCGAGGCGTTGACCGTCTCCCCTTCCTCGGGCTGGTACTGCAGGTAGGGGCCGAACCGGCCCACCCGCACAACGATCGGGCGGTCGGTCTCCGGGTGCCTGCCGAGCTCGATTTCGGGGAACTCTATGTTCGGCTCCTCGGCGGCGATGCGCCCCTCGAGTCCGGGGCTCTCCTCCCCTGGATCGCCGAAGTAGAAGCGGCGCAGGTGGTGTTGCCAGTCGAGCTCACCTTCGGCGATCTGGTCGAGCCGCTCCTCCATGCGGGCGGTGAAGCCCACGTCCACGTATTCCGGGAAATGGCGCTCGAGCACGATGGTCACCGCGACGCCGGTGAAAGTGGGCACCAGGGCGTTGCCGCGGCGGAAGACGTAACCGCGCTCCTGGATCCTGGACAGGGTGGGGGCGTAGGTCGAGGGGCGGCCGATCCCTTCCTCCTCGAGCTTCTTGACCAGGCTGGCCTCGGTGTAGCGGGCCGGCGGCTGGGTCTCGTGGCCCTTCGCCTCAACGGACTCCGGAGTCAGCTCATCGCCATCGGCGAGGCGGGGGAGCACCACCTCCTGCTCGGCCAGCTCCGCCTGCGGGTCGTCCGATCCCTCGACGTAGACGCGCAGGAAGCCGGGGAAGTCGATCACCGTGCCGGTGGCTTGGAAGATACCAGGGAGGAATGCGGATTCGTCCACCGCGCCGCCGTCAGCCACTGGCGCCTCGATGTCGACCGTGGTGCGCCGCAGCCGCGCCTCCGCCATCTGGCTCGCCAGGGTGCGCTTCCAGATCAGCTCGTAGAGCTTGAACTCGTCGTCCGACAGGATGTGCCGCAGGCGCTCCGGCCGCCGCGCCAGATCGGTGGGACGGATCGCCTCGTGGGCCTCCTGGGCGAGCTTGCTCTTGGTCTTGTAGTGGCGCGGGCCGGTGGTGTAGTCGTTGCCGTACAGCTCGCGGATCACCGCCTGCGCCTGCCGGAGGGCGCGCTCAGCCAGGTGCACCGAGTCGGTTCGCATGTAGGTGATGAGCCCCACGCGCTCGCCGCCGCCGACGCCTTCGTAGAGCCGCTGGGCGACGCGCATGGTGCGGCGGGCCGAGAAGCGCAGCTTGCGGTTGGCCTCCTGCTGCAGCGTGGACGTGGTGAACGGGGGGGCGGGGCGGCGCTGGAACGGCTTCTGCTCGACCGCGGCCACCCGCCAGGGTGTAGGCCAGCCGGCGAGTAGCTCCCGGACCCGTTCCTCGCTGTCGAGCCAGACGCCCGCGAACCCGGTCTTCAAGGCGCCGCTGGTGGCGTCGAAGTCGCTCCCCGTGGCCACCGTGCGCTCCCCGATGCGCACCAGGCGGGCGGTGAAGCCCTGGCCGTCCCTCTCGAACCGGGCCTCGGCGTCGAACCAGGCGGCGGTGCGGAAACGGCGCCGCTCGCGCTCGCGCTCGACCAGCAGGCGCACGGCGACGCTCTGCACCCGGCCGGCCGACAGCCCGGTGCGCACCTTCTTCCACAACACCGGCGACAGCTCGTAGCCGAACAGCCGGTCGAGGATGCGGCGGCTCTCCTGCGCCCGCACCAGGTTGTCGTCAATGGCGCGGGGCCGCTCGAGGGCCTCGTGGATCGCCTCGTCCGTGATCTCGTGGAATACGATCCTTTGGACCGGAACTTCAGGTTTCAGGATTTCGGTGACGTGCCAGCTGATGCTCTCCCCCTCGCGATCTTCGTCGGTCGCCAGCAGCAGGGCGTCTGATTTCGCGAGCGCCGCCTTGAGCTTCTTGATCTGGTCCTTACGCTCCTCGGGGATGACATAGAGCGGCTCGAAGCCGCGCTGCACGTCGACGCCGAGGCGCGCCCAGGGCTCCTTCTTGTAGCGCGCCGGCACCTCGGCGGCGCTCTGCGGCAGGTCGCGCACGTGGCCCAGGCTGGCCTCGACACGGTAGCCCTTGCCGAGGATGCCGGACAGGGTGCGCGCCTTGGCGGGGGATTCGACGATGACGAGAGTCGACATAGCGGGTTCCTGGGTGCCGGCGGTCGCAGAGGATGGGCGATTTGTATGCGATGCGTCAACCCGAGCGTCCGGCGTCATTACGCCTTTCGGGAGAAGGAGGGGCCGGGGTGGCGGCGGATGCGGTTGTCGAGCTCCAGCTCCAGGAGGAGGGTCAGGACCTCCTCGATGGGGAGATTGGTGGCGGCGGCGAGACGCTCGGGGGTCCGCGGGTCGCCGGGGCGGAGGTGGCGGAGGAGCTGGCCGGCCGGGCCGGCGGGCGCGGCCTGGGCCTCGTCCTCCGGCGTCGCGGTCGCCGGGGGGAGCTGTTGCCGAAGCGCCGTCGGCAGGCTGTCGAGGATGTCCTGCGGGTGCAGCGCCGGGATGGCGCCGTCGCGGATGAGGGCGTTCGGTCCCAACGCGCGCTGGTGGAAGATGGGGCCGGGCACGGCGTAGACGTCGCGGCCCAGCTCCAGCGCCAGCCGGGCGGTGATCAGCGAGCCGGAGCGGGCGACCGCCTGGACCACCAGGGTGCCGGCGGCCAGCGCGGCGATGATGCGGTTGCGCACGGGAAAGTTGTGGGCCAGCGGCGGGGCGCCGAGCGGCAGCTCGGAGACGATCCCGCCGCGCCGGACGATCTGTTGTTTGAGGGTGGTGCGCCCTTGCGGGTAGTCGACGTCCACGCCACAGCCGAGCACCGCCACGGTGGCGCCGTCGGCGGCGAGCGCGCCGTGGTGGGCTGCCAGATCGACGCCGCGGGCGAAGCCGGAGACGACGGTCAGCCCGGCCGCCGCCAGCTCGCGGGCGAACCACTCGGCGGCCTCGCGGCCGTAGGGGTCCGCTTGGCGGGAGCCGACGATGGCAATCGCCGGACCCTGCGGCAGCACGCCCCGCACGTAGAGCACCGGAGGTGGCAACGTGAGGTCGCGCAGGATGCGCGGATATCCGTCATCCAAAAAGGTCAGGAGCTGGACGCCGAGCGCGACGGCTCGCTCCGTCTCCCGGCGTGCGACGCGCCGGGCGGCAGGGACGACGGCCAGCGCGTGTTTCATCTGGTTTCCCGGCACCGCCAGCTCCGCGGCCAGGACGGCCGCGGAGGCGCTGCGGTCGACCCAGGCGTCGAGGCGGAGTGCCAGCGCGCAGACGCTGGCGCGTTGGAGCGTCGGCTCCGCGTTCAGGGCGATGAGCAGGTCACGCCGATGAGCATTCGTGAGCACAAGCAACTCCACGGGGCGCGCGGTGCCCTCGGCCGAGACAAGCTCGGCCGCTACGTGTGGTTGATAGGACGGGGAACGGGGCGTGAGTCGCTCGGGTCGCCGAGGCGCAAGACTTGCATGGCGTTCGACGACGCCTTTGGGTGAACCGCGGCGCGTATATACTGCTGTGGGTGTGATCAGACGGCTCTCAGCTCTCCCGGGAAGGACCCGGCTCGCGGCCTGCTGCGTGTGTCTCGCGTTGACGCCGCTCGGGTGTGCCGGCGGCTCGGCGCCGACGACCGGCACCAGCCGGGCGCAGCTCGACTTCGGGGTCCAGATGGCGCGCCGAGGCCTGTGGAACGAGGCGCTGTTTCGCTTCGAGCAGGCGCAGCGGACGGCGCCCGGCGACGCCCGGCTGCTGAACAACCTGGCCGTGGCCTACGAGGCCGTGGGAAGATACGACGAGGCGCTCGCCACCTACCAGCAGGCGGTGCGCCTGGCGCCGGGTGATTCCTCGATCCGCAGGAATCTGAGCCGTTTCTCGCAGTTCTACGAGAGTTTCCGTCCACAAGAGGGCGAAAGCGCAGCGGGCGAGCCGGCGCCGGAGGCGCCCGCGGAGACTCCCGAGCCACCTGCGGAGTCTCCCGAGTCGCCGGCGGAGTCTCCCGGGGAGGCGCCGACCCAGTCCCCCGAGGAGGCCATGTGATGTCGCGCCGCCGTCTTCGTCGATCCGCCGCCGGGACGTTCGCCTTGGCGCTGCTGGCCGCGCCGCTGCTCGCTGGCACGGTCGAGGTCGGGCTCACCCTGCCGGTGCGCGCCCGCATCGACATGGAGGGGCGGCGGAATCTCGCCATCACGCCGTTTCAGGTCGTTTCCCGCGAGACCGCCGAGACCGAGCTGCGCCGCGACGTCGACGTGCAGGCGGAGTTCGAGCGCTACCTGGCGCGCCTCATCCAGCGCAACACCCGGCTCGAAGTGGTGGAGAGCGGTCCCGTGGAGCTGCCGACCTACGACCTCGAGCTGCTCTCCCGCCAGCAGGACTTCTGGGCCTCGCTGGGCGAGCGCTCCGGTGCCGACCTGCTGCTCGCCGGCAGCCTCGACTTCGACGTCCAGGACCGCTCCGGCTACCGGCGTGAGGAGTACGTCTCGCCGTACGACGGCAGGACGTATTACCGGCAGGTGCTGGTCGAGCAGACCGGCTTCGAATACGACATCGTGCTGCAGGTCTACGACGGCCAGACGGGGCAGCTCCTGCACGCGGACAACTTCAAGGACTTCAAGCAGTTCGAGGGCAACCGGGCGGATCCGCTGCGCGGCATGTTCGAGAACCTCTACGCCCTCGAGGACCGGATCGCGAACGTCTTCGTCCAGCGCACTGTCGAGACTACTCGCGTCCTCTACACCGATTGAGCCGGACTTGAGATCGACGGTTCACCTGAGCGGAAGCGAAAGGAGGCGGCCGTGCGACGCATCCCCCGTCGATACCCGATCCTGCTGATCCTCGGCTCCCTGCTCCTCCTGCCTCTCGCCGAGGCGGGGGCGCAGGGCCTGGGCTACCGGGCCGGGGTCACGCAGTTCGGCAAGAACAAGGTCCAGTGGCGTTATTTCGACTGGCAGATCTACGCGTCGCCGCACTTCAAGGTCTACTACTACCCCGAAGAGCAGCAGTTGCTGCAGAAGGTCGTCTCCTTCGCCGAGAGCGCCTATGACTCCCTGTCGCGGGCGTTCGACTACCAGATCTCGACTCCGACCACGTTGATCTTCTACTCCACCCACTCGGCGTTCGAGCAAAACAACATCATCGTCGGCTTCATCCCCGAGGGCATCGGCGCCTTCGCCAGCCCGGTGCGGCATCGCATGGTGCTGCCCGTGGACATGCCGGACCCTGAGCTGATGGCGCTCATCCGCCACGAGCTGACCCACATCTTCCAGTACCACATCCTGTTCGGGGCCGGCACCGTGGGCGGGGTGAACCCGCCGCCTCAGTGGTTCATGGAGGGCATGGCCAGCTACATGGGCAAAGACGAGACGGCGCGCGACCGCATGTACCTGCGCGACGCGGTGGTCAACGACGCCGTGCCGTCGATCAGCCGCGCCGAGGTCGGGGGGTTCCTGGCCTATCGCTTTGGCCACGCGGTGTTCGACTACATCGAGGAGCGCTGGGGACAGGACGGCTTCCGCGACTTCGTCTACGAGGTGCGCAACACCCTGGGCAGCGAGCCCGGTCGGGCCCTGAGGCGGGTCTTCAACGTCCTGCCCGAGGACTTCGACGCCGACTTCCGGCGCTGGCTGCGTCGCCGGTATCTGCCCGAACTGGTGGAGACGGGGGAGCCCTCCGACTTCGGCCGCCGCTTCCGCGCCAGGGCGGACCGCCAGACCCAGGAGACCTCGCCGGCGGCCTCCCCTTCGGGAGACCTGGTCGCGGCCTTTTCCACCCTGCGCGGCGACATCGACGTGGTGCTGTTCGACACCGACGAGCGCACGCTCGTCCGCAACCTGACGCGCGGGTACTCGAGCGACTTCGAATATTTCGTCGCCCAGGAGCTGTCGCTGGCCCGCACCATGGGCCGCGACCTCGCCTTCTCGCCGGACGGCAACCGGATCGCCCTGTTCGCCCGCCGCGGCCGCGGCCGCGACCTGGTGCTGGTCGACGCGCTCGACAAGGGGGTCGACCGCGTCATCGATCTCGATGTCGAGCAACCGTTCGCGCCGGCATGGAGCCCCGACGGCCGTATCGTCGCCTTCTCCGGCTTCCGCAACGGGCAGTTCGACATCTTCCTGCTCGACCTCGCGGCGGGTACCACCCGCAACCTGACGAACGACGCGATCTACGACGGCAGCCCGACGTTCACGCCCGACGGCAACGCGGTCATCGTCAGCTCGGTCGTCGGCGAGACGACCAAGCTGTTCCGCATCGATCTGAGCGACCCCGGTACCCGGCACCAGCTCACCGACGGCGAGGGCAACGACGTCGACGCCGTGGTCACGCCGCAGGGAGACCGGGTGTTCTTCACCTCGGACCGCACGGGGGCGCAGAACATCTTCAGTCTCGACCTTGAGAACGGCGAGATCGTCCAGCACACCAATGTGGTGACCGGCTGCTTCCAGCCGACCGTGCTGGCGCCGCCGGACGGTCCGCAGCGGCTTGTCTACACCGGCTACTGGAGGGGCCGGCTCGATCTCTACGAGCTGCGTCTCGAAGATCCGATCACGGCTCCGGAGGTCGTCGCCGAGGGGAGCGCCGAAGGATTCACCCCGCAGCCGCTCGGTGACGCCCAGCTGCCGGAGTTCGAGCCGCCGATCGAGGTGGCGCTGGACGACGCCAACAAGGAGGACTACAGAGGCGGCAAGTTCTTCCTCGAGGACGCCGGCGCCACAGCGGGGATCACCTCCGACCAGATCCTGCTCGGCTACACCTACCTGATCTTCAGCGACCAGCTCGGCGACCGGCGCATTCTTGCCCTGTTGAGCTCGGTGGAGAGCTTCCAGGACATCAGCGTCTCGTACCTCAACTCCCGGCGCCGATGGCAGTGGGGTGCCAACGTCTTCGACACCCGGATCTTCGCCGCTTTCCGCGACCCCAGAGACCCCTTTGGGTTCGTCCGCGAGTCGGAGTTCGAGCAGCGGGGCGCGATCGGCTCGGTGGCGTACCCGTTCAACGTCCGCCACCGTTTCGAGGCCGGTCTGGGCTACATGCAGCGCGAGCAGTTTTTCCCCTTCGTCAACCCGGAGACGGGCGAGCTGGACAGCGTCGAGATACGCGACGACGATTTCCCGATCGTCCAGCTCGGCTTCGTCGGCGACACCGCGATCGGCGCGTCGTGGGGACCGGTGGCCGGGCGGCGGTGGAGCATCCAGGCCCAATACGCCCCCGACCTCGACGACAGCGGCTCCCTCTTCCGCGACGTGCGCCTCGACTGGCGCCAATACGTGCCGTTGACCATGCGCAGCAACTTGGCCCTGCGGCTCTACGGGGCGATGAGCGACGGCAACGCGCCGAACGTCTACTACTTCGGCGGCACCAACGATTTCCGCGGCGTCCGCTTCAACGAGTTCAGTGGCAACCGTGCGTTCTTCTCCAACATCGAGCTGCGTTTCCCGCTGATCGACCGGTTCGCCACGCCCATCCTCGACTTCCAGGGGATCCGCGGGCGGGTCTTCCTCGACGTCGGCGGTGCGTGGTTCGACGACTTCGATCCGCGGGTCGATACGGATTTCGACTTCTGGGACTCCGAGCTGGACCGCCTCGCCGACGGTCGGGCGGCCTACGGTTTCGGGTTCACGGTCCGCTTCCTGGGCCTCGACCTGAACTGGGATCTCGCCAAGCAGTGGGACGGAGAGGAGTCGATCTCGGACACCGAGACCTCGTTCTACATCGGCTGGCAATTCTGAGCCATCGCCCGTGGTAGCGTCCGCTCATGGTGCGTCGTGACGCAGACGGTGATCCTGTTTTGTGGGTGTCGTCTGCTGGCTGCGCGTCTCCAGCGGGTGGGAGTCCCGTCTCGGTAAGCGCCGGTGCGCCGAGTAGCAGGCCCCAGACGA
>JBOGJI010000325.1:0-15630 GCA_050747865.1 Thermoanaerobaculia bacterium | reverse complement strand
TCGTCTGGGGCCTGCTACTCGGCGCACCGGCGCTTACCGAGACGGGACTCCCACCCGCTGGAGACGCGCAGCCAGCAGACGACACCCACAAAACAGGATCACCGTCTGCGTCACGACGCACCATGAGGCGTAGAGTACTGCGGCCACGGCGGCCGGTCTTGTAGAAATGTCCTGGCCCGAGCGTCCGTTCGCGGCTATCCTCGGCGCATGCTGAAACCAGGCGACGAGGCACCCGCGTTCACCCTCCGCGATCAGCACGAACGACCCGTATCGCTGTCGGATTTCCGCGGCCGCAAGGTGCTGGTCTTCTTTTACCCGAAGGCCGACACGCCCGGCTGCACCGTTCAGGCGTGCGGCCTGCGCGACGTGAGCGGGGAGATCGGAGACACCGTGGTGCTGGGCATCAGCCCCGACGCACCGGATGCCCAGAAGGCGTTCGACGCCAAGTTCGGCCTGGGGTTCCCGCTGCTCGCCGACGAGGAGCACGCGGTGGCAGAGAGCTACGGCGCGTGGGGCGAGAGGTCGTTGTACAGCCGCACGTACATGGGCGTGATCCGCTCCGCGTTCCTGGTCGACGAAGAGGGGCGCCTCACCGAGGCCTGGCCAGGGATCACGCCCGAGGACACGCCAACGAAGCTGCTGGCGGCCCTGGCCGTCGCCCCCCGCGAGCCGCTGTGAACGGTACGTCAGCGGTCGCGGACGCGTCGCCGGATCCCGAATCCCGGAGATGACCGACTGGCGGGCCTGGCCCGAGACCGCCGAAGAGCTCATCGCCACGCAGGAGGCGCTAGCGCGGGAGCGGCCCGAGCCGTGGAGGCCTCCGGCCGACCTTGCCTCCCTGGCGGTCGGCGCCTGCTTCATCTGCTTCGAGCGCGGAACGAGTGGGCCGGGCTGGGCCGGTGAGCGCGGCTGGGCGGCGGCCTCTCTGATGCGAGGCGACACCTCCCACACGGTCTCGGTGGAGGGGCGGGCACCCGCGCCGTACCGGGCCGGCCTGCTGGCCCTGCGGGAAGCGCCGCTGCTTTCCTCCGCGGTCGAAGCCCTGCCGGATCCGCCCGACGTCCTCGTCGTGGACGCCACCGGCCGCGACCACCCGCGCCGCGCCGGCATGGCGCTCCACCTCGGGGCCGCCCTCGGCCTCCCGTCGGTGGGCGCCACGCACCGCACCCTGATCGCCCACGGCGAGCACCCCGCCGACGAGCGCTTCGGCCGCTCGCCCATCCTCCTCGATGGCGAGCCGGTCGGCACCTGGCTCCGCACCCGGGCAGGCACGCGCCCGATCGCCGTCCACGCCGCCTGGAGGACCGATCCGGACACCGCCGTGGCCGTCGTCCTCGCCACCGTGCGCGGCGTACGCACGCCGGAGCCTCTGCGCCTCGCCCGTCAGGCGGCCCGACTGGCCCGCGCCCGGGCGGCCTGACCGCGCCTCAGAAGATGGCCGCCTGGTGCTCGCCTAGCCCGAAGAACTCGCGCACCAGCTCGACCGCCCGGTCCTCGTCGAATGGCCCGCAGGTGTAGACGATGGTGGACAAGAACTTCGGGTTGATCCAGGCCGCGATGTAGATGCCGGAGTCGACGAGGGGGATGAAGGCGTCGAAGCCCTCGTTGATCTCGCGGCCCTCACCGGCGGTCCGATGGATGACCGGCTCGCCGTAGACCTTGAGGCCCAGCTCTCCGGTGAGGTGCGCGAAATAGGCCTCGAGGGTCTCCGCCGTGATCTCGCGGCTGAAGAAGCCCTCGACGATCAGGCGCTTGCGGAAGATCTCCGGTGCGATGGTGGTGAGCGCCGTCCTGTTCATGCTCTATCCTCCTGGCTCGGTTGCGCACCGGTAGACTAGATCACGCGGGTTGCGGACCAGACGGGATGCGATCGATCTCGAGCGAGGAACGGCGGCGGCGGCTGTGGGCTCGCCATCACCTGGCGGCGCCGGCGGACGGCGGCGGAGCGCCGGTCACCGTAGCCAGGAGCCTGGTCGGCGTGCACTCCACGGATCCGGCGTCGGTGGTTCTGGCGCTGCGCGCGCGGGTGCGCGACCTCGAGCCGGCGGACGTCGAGCGGGCGTTGTACGAGGATCGCTCGCTGGCGCGGGTGCTGGCCATGCGCCGGACCATGTTCGTGGTGCCGGTCGAGCGGGTGCCGACGTTCCACGATGCGGTGACCTCCTCGCTGGCGGCCGGCGAGCGGCAGCGTACGCTCAAGATGCTCGCCGAGGCGTACAAGGACGTGCGCATCGTATCGCGGCGGGCGTCCAACACACGTGGCCTTGACGATCCGGAGGCCTGGTTCGACCGCGTGGCGGAAGCCACGCTCGCGGCGTTGCGCCGGCGCGGCGAGGCCACAGCGGCCGAGCTCACGGAGGACGTGCCGGAGCTCGGGCTGCAGATCGAATACGGCGAGGGGAAGAAGTGGGCCGGCAAGTTCGGTATGTCGACCCGGGTGCTGTTCTGGCTGGCGACCGTCGGTCGCATCGTGCGCGCCCGCCCGCTCGGCAGCTGGCGGTCGACCATGTATCGCTGGGCGCCGACGGAGGACTGGCTGGGGTTCGCGCTCGCCGCCGAGTCGCCCGACTCCGAGCGGGCGCGAGCCGAGCTGGTGCGGCTCTACCTGGGCGCCTTCGGGCCGGCGACCTTCGCGGACGTACAGTGGTGGACCGGCTGGACCAAGACCCAGACCCGCAGCGCCTTGGCCGCCGTCGCGCCGGCGGAGGTGGATCTCGACGGCCAGCCGGGCTTCCTGCTCGACGATGATGCACAGGCCGTTGATACCGGAGCCGCTGCTGCCAACGACGGTCGCGTGGCGCTGCTCCCCCCTCTCGACTCGACGACCATGGGTTGGAAGGACCGCGACTGGTACCTGGGCGACCTGGCGCCCCACCTGTTCGACCGCAACGGCAACGCCGGCCCCACCGTGTGGCTCGCCGGCCGCATCGTCGGCGGCTGGGCGCAGCGCGACGACGGCGAGGTGATCGTGCGCATGCTCGTCGACGCCGGCGCCGAGGTCGCAGCGGCGGCCGAGGCCGAAGCTGCCCGCCTTGCCGACTGGCTGGGCGAGGTCCGCCTGGTGCCGCGCTTCCGCACGCCGCTCGAGCTCGAGCTGTCGGCGTGAACCCAATCTCGGGCGCCTCGAAGCACCAATCGAGGGGAATGGAGACGGGCGTTCGAGGAGTACGCCGCGCCGCTTCGCGATTCGACCGATAGCACGCACACAACTGACTGAGGACATGGGAGTTCCGCGGCGGAACGCGCAGCGGAGCCGTGTCCCGAGGGGCATGCCTGGCGCTGGCACGGCGGTTGCGCTGGGGGCAGCGGGCGGGAAACGAACACACGACGAAAGGAGACCGTCATGACCAGAAGGCAGCTTCGCCGAGCGACCCTCACGGTCGCGCTCGCGATCCCCCTGTCGCTGCTCATCCTGAGCGCCACCCACGGCGAGAGCGTCGAGACATCCAGGGGCGGCGACGCTCCCGACTACTTCGTCTTCGACCTCCCGTCGCTCGGTGGCACGATCAGCGAAGGCCGGAACGTCAACAATCTGGGCATGGTGACCGGCCTGTCCGACCTGGAGGGAGGCGAGACCCGGCACGCCGCGCTCTGGCTCGGCAGCCTCGAGCTCGACCTCGGCACGCTCGGCGGGCCGAATAGCGCCGTGGTCTTCAACGTCAACAGCGACCGCGGCATGATCGTCGGCATCGCCGAGACCGAGGAGATGGATCCGAACAACGAGGCCTTCAGCTGCTCGGCGTTCTTCCCCGGGATCTACCCGGAGAATCGGACCGGCCATGCCTGCCGCGGCTTCGTCTGGAACCTGGGGCGTAAGCGCGAGCTCCCCACGCTCGGCGGTGTGCACGGCTTTGCCGCCTCCGCCAACAACCGGGGTCGCGTCGTCGGATGGGCCCAGACCACCCTGGAAGACGACTCCTGCGTCGCGCCCACGATCCACCAGTTCCTCGGTGTGGTCTGGAACGCGCGGACCGGCGAGATCGAAGAGGTGCTGGATCCCCTGCCCGGCGACACGGTGACGACGGGCAACGCGATCAACGACCGGGGGCAGGTGGTCGGCATCTCCGGCGACTGCGGGGTTGCCGTCGGGGGGGTCAGCGCCCGTCACGCCGTGCTATGGGAGAACGGAACGGCGACCGTCCTCGGCGACCTCGGTGAGGACGTCTGGAACACGCCGATCGACATCAACCGGCACGGCGCCGTCGTCGGCTTCGCCGGCATCGATGGTGGAGAGAATCTCGCGGCCTTCCTATGGACCAGGCAGACGGGTATCCAGCCTCTTGCCAGGCTGGGAGAGGATGTGCACAGCGAAGCCTGGGGGATCAACAGGCGGGGTCAGACGGTAGGCCTGTCCATAGGCTCGGAGGGCATCCGCGCCGTCCTCTGGCGGGACGATGAGGTAATGAATCTCAACGACCTGGTGCAGGACGACTACGGCCGTCACCTGCGCACCGCCCGCGACATCAACGACCTGGGCATGATCACGGGTCAGTCCATAGATCCCGAAACCGGGGAGCGGGGGGCCTACCTGGCGATCCCGGTCCCCTGACGCCGTCGCGCCGGCGACGACCGGGGCCGTCTTCTCCTCACGTCGTGCTCGTGGCCGGGCGGGACTCTCCGGTTCTCGCCCGGCCACGGGCCCTTGTTGCATGATTACGGTCGCAATGCGCACGTTCGTCCCGGCGACGTTCATCGGCCTGCTGCTCTCCGCGCCGCCGCTTGCCGCGCGAGACGGCGGTCCAATCGCGGCCTGGATCGCGGCTCATCAACACGAGCTGCTGGACGAGTATGAGGCCTTCCTGCGCTTGCCCAACGTGGCCACGGACGAGGCCGCGATCCGGCGCAACGCCGAGGCACTGGTCGCCATGATGGAGCGCCGGGGATTGCGGCCGCGCCTGCTCGAGATCGACGACAGCGCGGCACCGCCGGCTGTCTACGGAGAATGGAGCGTGCCCGGAGCCACCCGGACCCTGGTGCTCTACGCCCATTACGATGGCCAGGCGGTGGATCCGGCCGAGTGGACCAGCGATCCGTGGACGCCCACCTGGCGCGACGGTCGCCTCGGGGACGGCGCACGCGAGATCGAGCGGGAGCCGGGCGATCCCATCGATCCGGACTGGCGGCTCTACGCGCGCTCGGCATCGGACGACAAGGCGGGAGTGTTCGCCATCCTCGCCGCGACCGATGCCCTGAAGTCCGCCGGATCGGCCCCGGCGGTCAACCTGAAGCTCTTCTTCGAAGGAGAAGAGGAACAGGGCTCGCCGCATCTGCGCTCGCTGCTCGAGCGGCACCGCGAGGCGCTGGCGGCCGACGCCTGGGTCATCTGCGACGGCCCGGTGCACGCCAGCGGCCGCCGCCAGGTGGTGTTCGGCGTGCGCGGCGACGCCAACGTCGACGTCACGGTGTACGGGCCGAAGCGACCGCTGCACAGCGGTCACTACGGCAACTTCGCGCCCAACCCGGCGCTGCGGCTGGCCCGCCTGCTCTCCTCGATGAAGGATGCCGATGGCCGGGTGACGATCGCCGGCTGGTATGACGACGTGGTGCCGCTCGGCGACGAGGAACGCGCCGCCCTGGCCGCCGTCCCGGCCGACGACGCCGCGCTGCTGCGCGACCTCGGCCTGGCCGAGCCCGAGATGCGCGGCGTCTCGCTGCAGGAGGCGATCAACCAGCCATCCCTCAACATCAACGGCATCCGCGCGGCGGACGTCGGGTCGCAGGCGCGCAACGTGATCCCCACCGAGGCGCGGGCGACGCTCGATCTGCGGTTGGTCAAGGGCAACACGGTCGAACGCCAGTTCGAGCGCCTGGTGGCGCACATCCGTGCCCAGGGCTACCAAGTGCTCGACCGCGCGCCGACAGACGAGGAGCGGCTGGCGCACGCGCGGCTCGCCACCGTCGTCCTGCAGCCTGGCGGCTACGCCGCTTCTCGCACGCCCATGGACTTGCCGATCGCACGCGACGTGGTCGCGGCGATGCGCACCGTCGCCGGCGAGGACCTGGTGCTGATGCCGACGCTGGGCGGGAGCCTGCCCCTCGTCGTCATCACCGAGGTCACCGGGGCGCCCACGATCACGATCCCGCTGGCCAATCCCGACAACAACCAGCACGCCGAGGACGAGAACCTGCGCGTGGGCAATCTGTGGGACGGCATCGTCGCCATGGCCACGGTGATGCGTCTGCCGGACGATTGAGATCCTGACCGCCCGACGGGCATCGGCGGGCACAGGAAGCCGAACTGCGCGGCCTCCCGCGGCATGCTCGGGCGAATGGGGTTGACAGCTCGCTTCGTCTGTTATATAACTATACGGTTTTAGAACTGCTGGGTTACAAATGCTGCCCGAGCGCCTCGACACCACGTTCGCCGCCCTCGCCGATCCGACCCGAAGGGCGATCCTCGCCCGGCTCGCAGAGGGCGAGGCGTCGGTCACCGAGCTGGCCGAGCCATTCGCCATGAGCCAGCCGGCGATCTCCAAGCACCTCAAGGTGCTGGAGCGCGCCGGCCTGATCTCGCGCCGTCGCGATGCTCAGCGCCGGCCGTGCCGGCTCGAGGCGAAGCCGCTGGCGGAAGCCACTGAATGGCTGGAGGCCTACCGCCGGTTCTGGGAGGGCCAGTACCGGCAGCTCGACGCCCTGCTCGACGAGCTCAAGGCCCGAGAACCGCTCCCATCAACCAGACAAAGGAGAAAGTAGAGATCATGAAGAGCACCCGCGCACTGACCGTCACCGCGCAGGGCGACCGCGAGATCGTCATGCGACGCGAGTTCGACGCGCCGCGGACCCTGGTCTACGACGCCCACACCAAGCCCGAGCTGATCAAGCGCTGGCTCACCGGACCGGACGGCTGGTCGATGCCGGTCTGCGACATCGACCTCCGGGTGGGCGGCTCTCTGCGCTACGTGTGGCGGCACCGCGACGGGCGGGAGATGGGGTTGAGCGGGGTCTATCGCGAGATCGTGCCGCCCGAACGGCTCGTCTCCACCGAGCTCTTCGACGAGCCCTGGTACCCGGGCGAGGCTGTGGGTACGATCGAGCTCGTCGAGGAGGCGGGCAGGACCATGCTCACCCAGACGATGCTCTACGAGTCGCTGGAGGCCCGCGACGCGGTGCTGGCGTCCCCGATGGAGGAAGGCGTGGCCGCCGGCTACGACCGGTTGGAGGAGTTCCTGGCGTCGCTCAACGCCGCCTAGCCGAGACACGTTCGACCCGGTCCATCAACCGCGAGTAGAGGAACGGAGGAGATCGTCATGAACTGGACCATCGAGGTCGTGGTCGTACCCGTGTCCGACGTCGACCGCGCCAAGGCCTTCTATGCCGAGCAGCTCGGCTTCAACGTGGACCACGACACCAAGATCGGCGCGGGCAGACGCGTCGTCCAACTGACTCCCCCCGGATCCGGGTGCTCGATCGTCATCGGAGAAGGGGTCGTCCCGGACATGCCGCCGGGCTCGCTCAAGGGCCTGCAGCTCGTGGTCTCGGACATCCACGCTGCGCGCGCCCAGCTCGTCGAACGTGGCGTGGAGGTCGGCGAGGTCCAGGTCCTGGGCGAGAACCCTCGCCCCACACCTGATCCCCTCGACAACGTCGGGTTCGTCTTCTTCAACGACCCCGACGGCAACGGTTGGGCAGTGCAACAGATCAGCTCCCGCGGCTGACACCGCATGGATTCGCACGGAGTCGCCGAGACGACCCATGGCCACACAAGATGACGTCCGCCGCATCGCGCTTGCGCTACCTGACGTGATGGCGTCCGACGAGCACTTCGCCTTCTCGGTACGAAGCAGAGACAAGCTGAAGGGGTTCGTCTGGCGGTTCTCGTCGGGCTATCCCTGGGTGGCGCGATCGCCATGGACTACGCGCTCGAGCACCCAGAGCGCGTCCGCGGCCTGGCCCTCGCCGCGCCGGGTCTGCGCGGCTATCAAGTGACTCTGAACCCCAAGATCGAGGAGGCAGACCGTACGTTCGCCACGCAGCCTGAGCGGGGTGTCTCCCTGCTCCTGGAGACCGGCATGGGGGGTGTGACGCCACAAGCTCAGGCGGCCCTGCAGCACCAGCCCACCGCCGAGCGGCTGGACAAGATCCGGGTTCCAACCCTCGTGCTGATCGGGACTCAGGACGAGGCCGATCTGAGGGCGATCGCGGACACACTCGCCCTCGAGGTCCCCAACGCATCGAAGGTCGTGCTGCCGCACGCACAGCACCACCTCAACCTGGACCGGCCCGAGAGGTTCAATCGAGAGCTCCGCGCGTTCCTTTGCGCGCTCGAAACGCGTCGGCTCGCCGGTTCTTAGAGTCCGATCCGGAACGGTGTGCCGGTCACGCTGGCGACTCCTGTGGTCGATGCCAGGCGCGCCGTCGGATTCAGGCCCACGAACCGGTCATACGACGCAGCGGATATTGGACAGCCGTGCGGAAAGTGTCGTCCGCAATGAAACACCTCACCAGCCAGGGATCCAGGAACAATCCGCTTCGACGGTCCACATCGGTTTGCCTGGCACGCCCGTTGCTTAGCTGGAGCCCGGCAAGATGTCCAGCTCCACGATGTACCGGTCACCGTGCCGGCGCCTCGCTCGCCTCCTACTCTTTTCTGCTCTTCCCCTGCCCCTCGCGTGTGGTGGAGGCAGCTCCGGTTCAGCAGCTTCAACAGTGCCGTCGACCGTCGGCAGCGTGACTATCGAGTACCACGCCGCTACCGATCCGGACCCAGAGGTTCGGCGTGCTTTTTCCGGCTGCTTCTTCAGCGTGGCCGGCACCCACATGCACCCGAGCTGGAGGGGATTCGCTCGCGTCAACCTACGGGCACAAGGTGCCGAGCTGTGGACCCGCACGTTCGACGACGTTCTTTTGGGCGTGGAGCTGCAAGTCCGGGTGAGCGCCGGCAACACGTGTTCCGACGCCAATCCCACAGGCGCCGCCACCGACAACGTCTTCGCCAACGGGGTCCGGCTGGTTCGTATCGTGGATACCCCTGGCACCGGCGTCGAGCCCGGGCTCGCCTTCACATTGCTGCCGGACGGCACCGTGGTGCCGTAGCGGTCCTCCAAAGAATGATCGACGCCGAAGGGAAGCCTTGAAACGAAACTCTGCTGCTTTCGCGATCCTCGTCGGCCTTCCGCTTGCCCTGGCCGGCCTTGGGTTGCTGGCGCTGCCGGCTTGCCAGGGAGAAACCGATGGTGCGGCCGAGACCAAAGGCGAGGCGCTGGTCGAGCTGTGGCGGCTCGACTGCGGGGCTTTCCACGTTGGCACTCTCAACGTCTTTTCCGACACTCAGGCCTATCCCGGCCGGAAGATGGAGCTGACCGATAGCTGCTATCTGATCCGCCATGGGGACGAAACCATGCTGTGGGACACGGGTCTCCCCGTGGAAGCGCTCGGCGAAGAGCTCGACCGCTCCAGCGACGACATGGAAGGAACTCTGTCGGTGACGCTCGCGGCGCAGCTCGCCGAGATCGGTCTGACGTCTGACCAGGTCGGTCGCGTTGGTATCAGCCACTATCATTTCGACCATGTTGGCCAGCTTCCTGTCTTCTCCGGTTCGGCTCTGCTCATCGGCAAAGGGGATTGGGAGGTCGTAACGGGCGACGACCCGCCGGAGTTCCTCGTACCCGCCTTCGCGCCTTGGACCTCCGGCGGTGGTAATGTCGAGCCCGTCGAAGGGGACTACGACGTGTTCGGCGACGGCTCGGTGGTCATGCTGAGCACGCCGGGCCATACACCGGGTCATTACAGCCTGTTGGTTCGGCTTGCCGATATGGGTCCCGTGCTGCTGACCGGCGATCTCGCGCACTTCCGCGAGAACTACGAAACCAACGGCGTCCCGCCCTTCAACAGCGACCGCGAGGACACGATCGCCTCACTCGAGCGGTTCAAGCAGCTCGCCGCCGACAATCGAGCGACGGTCATCATCCAGCACGAGCCAGGCGACATCGACAAGCTGCCAGCCTTCCCTACATCGGCGCGTTGATGGACCCGATCTCTTCCATCGATTCCGGGTGTGAGCCCTGTGCCTCTCGTTCCGTCGAGCGCTGCAGAGGGGCGCGTCCATTGCGCTTCGCGGCGCTGGGCCTCGCCTTGTGGGCCGCGCCGGCACTGGGCTGCGATCCTTCGACCCTGTCAGCACCACGCGCACCGACGATCGACGGCGTCCTCACGCCCGGTGAATGGCAGATGGCGCGCGTCGTGCCGCTCGCGGGCGGTGGCGAGCTGCTCGTCCTCCCGGCTGGCGATTCCCTCTTCGTGGCGGTGCATGCCGAAAGCCGGGGCATAGCCCATCTTTGCGTCGCGGACGGGGAAGAGATCGCCGTGCTGCACGCTTCGGCCGCCCTGGGAGCCGCCCGCTACGCGGCGAGCGAGTCCGGGTGGCGTCTGCGCGAAGGCTTCACCTGGGAGCTGCGCGACACACTGCGGGTCGATCCCCCGACGGTCGGGGAACTCAACGCCTTCTTCGCTACACACGGTTGGGTGGCCAATCCCAACGGCTCGGGAACGCCGCTCAGGGAGTTCCGGATCGAGTGCTCAGGAGAGGTATTGGACCTGGCCGCGGCTCATCTCGACGTGGCCTCGGGGAAGGTCTCCCTCGCTGGAGCGACGGCTGCGGACGGCTGCGGAGATCTCAACCTCGTGCGAGGCAACCCGCCACCGCTGCTCGTCTTCGAGCCCGAGAGCTGGCTCCGAGTCGAGTGTCCTGCGCCTCACGTTTACGATGAGGGCGCAGACTCCTGATGCGTTTCGCCGGCTTGGGTCGCCAAGTATTGCATGTGGGTTCTTCCCCAGTGTCGGACCTGCTCGACCACGGGCAGCAGAGATTGACCATAGCCGGTCAGCGAGTACTCGACGGGGGCTGGAACTGCGCCCCTCGGATGGCGCCGCACGATGCCATCGCTGATCAGCTCGCGCAGTTGTTGGGTGAGAACCTTCTGTGAGATGCCGGGCATGACCTTCCGCAAGGCGGCGAAGTGCTTGGGCGATTCCGCCAGCCAGTACACGACGATCAGTTTCCATTTCCCGCCAACCGCCGCCAGCGCCGCCGTGAGTGGGCACCCGCCGATCGGGTTCGGCCGCCTGTGCTGGCCATCGTTACCTGCAGGTTCCTTCTTGACGGCTTCCATCGCTCGCTCTACGTTCCTGCTCGACAAGGCTCGCGGATCCGGTCCCGGCCCTGTCCGAAGATCCGACGATGGTAGCAGAGGGTCCGGCTGCCGTGCGCGGAGATCGTGCCGTGCAGACAAGTGGCCTGCAAAGGCAGATACTGATTGCTGGCGCGGTATCCACGTTCGTCGCGGTGGCGCTGGCCATCGCGCAGGAGAGTGCGATGTCAGTCACAGACCGAGACGCCGCGCGGCTGTACGTGTTCGCCGAGTTCCACGCCCAGCCCGGGCACGGGCCCGATGTCGAGCGTGCGCTCCGCAAGGTGATCGAGCCGACACGTGCGGAGCCCGGGTGTCTGGCGATCCATGCGTTCCGCTCGGTACGCGACGATCGGCTGTTCTACATCCATTCGACGTGGCGCGACGAGGCGGCGTTCGACCGGCACGCCGAGCTGCCGCACACCGTGGCGTTTGTCGACGAGGTCTCGGCGTTGATCGATCATCCGTTCCAGACCGTACGGACAGAGCTACTCGGGTGACACGTCGGCAGCGCTCCCCCGTCATCGCTCCCGTTCGTCCCGGTGGCGCGCCGCTTCGTACCGCGGTCGACCGACAGCCGTATCACGGTCGGCATCATGGAGACATCTATCGACGGAGGACACGAGTGTGCGAACGCTCAGACACTTGCCCGCGTGGTTGGTAGCCAGTGCGCTGATCTCTGGCGTGCCGCCTGTACCTGGTTGGACCCAGACGGATTCGGGCGCGACAGAGCCCGGCAAGGAGGCGGCGGCGGAACGGGACGGCCAGCATGATTTCGACTTCGAGTTCGGGACCTGGAAGGCCCACCTCAGACGCCTGCTGCAGCCGTTGACAGGCTCGGATACGTGGGCCGAGTACGAGGGCGTGTCGATCGTCGACCCGATCTGGAACGGCCGCGGCAATCTGGGGACGATCGAGATCGAGGGCCCCTCAGGCCGCATCGAAGGTCTGAGCCTGCGCCTCTACAACCCCGAAGCCCGCCAGTGGAACATCAGCTGGGCCAACAGCAGGCAGGGGACGCTGGGCCCGCCCATGATCGGCGGGTTCGAGAACGGCCGCGGCGAGTTCTACAATCAGGAGTTGTTCAACGGCCGAGCCGTCTATGTGCGATTCATCTTCTCGGACATCACGCCGACCTCGTTCCGGCTCGAACAGGCGTTCTCGGAGGACGGCGGCAAGACCTGGGAGCCGAACTGGATCGCGACATTCGCCCGGGTCAGCGATGACACGGGCAAAGCCCCGTAGCGACAGCGATCCCGTGAGCGCGAGCCGGCGTCGAACCCGGTTGGCGGTTCTCGGGCTCGGCTGCCTTCTCGTAGCGGCCGCGCAAGGCTTGGCGACGACGAGCGACCATGGGGCGCCACTACGGCAATCGTTCGACCTGAGCGTGCCGAAGCCCCCGACTCCGGTCACCGTCGCGGGGAGGCCGCAACTCGTATACGAGCTCCACATCACCAACTTCTCGCGGGAGCCGCTGGTCCTGGAGCAGGTGGACATCCTCGACGCGGACGACGAGCGTGTGCTCGCCGAGCTGCAAGGGGAGGCCCTGAATCGCCGTCTCGGCAGGCCGGAGATGGCACCCCGTGAAGCCGGCCCACCCACGCTCGCCCCGCACGTGCGCGGCGTGCTCTATCTCGAGATCGAGCTGGCGGACAACGCACCGCCGCGTGCGCTGGAGCACCGCATCGTGTACCGCGTCGCTGACCCTGGTGCGCAACAGCCAGCCGTCGTCCAGGGTGCCCGTACCCCGGTGCCCCCCGAGCGCCCGGTGGTGCTGACACCGCCGCTGCGCGGCGGGCCCTGGGTGGCGATCTATCATCCCTCCTGGGAACGCGGGCATCGCCGGGTCGTCTATGCCGTCGACGGCCGCGCGCGCATCCCCGGACGCTTTGCGATCGACTGGGTCCTGCTCGATGCCGACGGCCGCCGCGCCGACGGCGACCAGGACCAGGTGGCCAACTGGTACGGCTACGGAGCCGATGTGCTGGCGGTGGCCGACGGCGTGGTCGTGGCGGCGCGTGACGACGTCGCAGAGAGCGCCACCCTGTCCGACCATCCACGGCACCCGCTCGAGGACGCCACCGGCAACTACGTCACCCTGGACCTGGGAGGCGGCCGTTACGCGGCCTACGAGCACCTCAAGCCCGGCAGCGTCCGCGTCGCGGTCGGCGAGCACGTCCGGCGCGGCCAGGTGATCGGATCGATCGGGTTCACCGGCCACTCGATGGGCCCCCATCTGCACTTCCACGTTGCCGGCGCCAACTCACCGCTCGGCGCGGAAGGTCTCCCGTTCGTCCTCGACGAGTTCACCGTGCTCGGCTCCTACGACGATTTCGATGCGCTCGACAACGTCCCGTGGACCCCGCTCGACGAGGCAGACCGGGCGCGGCGCAGCGAAGAGCTGCCGGCGCCGAACACGGTCGTCGATTTCGCAACGAGTCCATGGTCAAAACCTCCACCCGAGCCCCAATGAACAAGCTCATGATCATGGGACGGCTCTTCGTTGCCGTCGCCTTCATCGGACTGGGATTCCAGCACTTCCTGCTCCGGCAGTTCATCACCGGGCGTGCGCCTGCCTGGCCGGAGTCGATTCCCGGCGGGCCGGTGTGGGCTTACGTCACGGGAATCGCTCTCCTCGTGGTGGGCGCGGCCCTGATCCTCGGGAGAGGAGCGCGTCTGGCCGCCATCTTCGCAGGGCTCCTGATCTTCTTCTGGGCACTGATCCGGCACATCCCGATCGTGGCCACGGACTCGCTGCTGGCACCGAGCTGGACGCAGGGGGGCAAGGCGCTGACGTTCGTTGGCGGCGCGCTCGCCATCGCCGGCACCCTGCCGAGCGCAGAGGGCAGATGGCTTGCACCCGTCTCGAAGCTGGTGAATCTACGAGGCGAGCTCGTCACCCTGGGACGGGTCTGCCTGGGAATCTTCCTGGTGATCACCGGGATCCAGCATTTCATGTACACCGAGTTCGTCGCCTCGCTGATCCCCGAGTGGTTTCCGGGCAACGCCGTGCTCTGGACGTACTTCGGCGGCGTGGCCTTGATCGCCGGCGGCAGCGGACTCCTCCTCGCGCGAACGGCACCCATGGCGGCGTTGCTCTCGGGATCGATGGTGTTCTCGTGGTTCTGGATCATCCACATCCCGCGGGCTTTCGCCAGCGTGAGCGACGGGATCGCGGTATTCGAGGCGCTCGCCGTATCCGGCATCGCCTTCGTCATTGCCGGGTTCTTGCACAGCCGAAACTCGCGCTGAGCGGACAGCGGCACGCTGGCCCTGCGACTCGATGCGCGAGGGCCGAGCCGCAGCGTCCGCTCACCCGGCGCCCAGCGGGATGCGGCTGGCGGCGGTGGCGGCCAGCGGGTCGTCGGTGTCGCCGCGGCGCAGGCGCAGCAGCCCCGCGTGGGCGATCATCGCCGCGTTGTCTCCGGCATAGCGCAACGGCACCAGGCGCAGCGGGACGGAGCCCGCCTGCGACCAGCCTTCCAGCTCCCGGCGCAGCAGCCGGTTGGCGGCGACGCCTCCGGACGCCGCGAGCAGCGGAACATCGCGCTCTCGCCGCACACGCTCGAGACGGTCGAGGAGCTGCGCCACCGCCGCGCGGCGGAAGCCGGCGAGCAGGTCGAGGACCTCAGCCGGGGGCTCGTCGACCGCCGCCAGGTCGGTGGCGACGCCGGCGGCCTCCAGGCGCTCGATGCCGCGCAGGGCTTCGCTCTTGAGCCCCGAGTAGGAGAAGTCGAGCGAGCCGTCGCCCATCCGCGGCACAGCGAACCGGAAGCTCCCCTCCTTCCCACGCTCGGCCAGGGCGTCGACCTGCGGCCCCTGCGGATAGGGCAGGCCAAGGCGCTTGCCCACCTTGTCGAAAACCTCCCCCATGGCGTCGTCGCGGGTCTCGGCCAGGGTCGCGACACCGCCGTCCGCCGCTTCGAACAGCGTGGTGTGGCCGCCCGAGACGACCAGGCCCAGGAAACGCCCGGGCGGCGCCTCGGCGGGCTCCCCGCTCTCGCGCAGGAAGGGCGAATACAGATGCCCCTCCAGGTGGTGGACCGCCAGGAAGGGCCTGGCCAGGCTCCAGGCGATGGCGCGGCCGAGCGACAGACCGACCAGGAGGCAGCCGACGAGCCCCGGCCCGCGGGTGGCGGCCACCGCATCCACCTGCGCCATCGCCACGCCGGCTCGTGCCAGCGCCTCCTCCGCCACCGGAAGCCAGTTGCGCAGGTGCTCCCGCGAAGCGATCTCGGGCACCACGCCGCCATACGGCCGGTGGGCGGCCAGCTGGCTCGAGACCGCGGAAGCCAGCACTCCCCCCTCCCCGTCCACCACGGCGCAAGCCGTGTCGTCGCAAGACGTCTCGATGCCGAGCACGAGCGGCGAGCAAACCTGCATTGGTAGATCCTTACTGCCTCCCCGCCGTTTGGCGAGGGTTGAAGTCAAGACCCCCTTTCAAACCGTGCATGCGGATTTCCCGCACACGGCTTACGGGTGGCCGCTCGGGTCGCGGCATTAC
>JBOGJI010000324.1:0-30867 GCA_050747865.1 Thermoanaerobaculia bacterium | reverse complement strand
GCGCCGGCGCCCGTCGGCTCGGCAAGGGGCTGGCACCGCGCCAGCGAGCGCAGGGGCCCGAGCGAAGGCGCCTCGGCGAACGCCCGGTGGATCGGGTCGATGGTCAGGGCCGGGGACGCGAGGCTGGTGATCACGGCCAGCTTGCAGGCGGCGGGGGTGTCGGGCCCGGCCGCCCGCTCGGCGGCGTACAGCGAGGCGACCTTGTAGCGATGGTGGCCGTCGGCGATCAGGCCGGGCGCGTCGGCGAGCGTCCGGCGGTAGCTCGCGACGCGACCGGCGTCGGCGACGCGGAAGAGGCGTTGCAGGTTGCCGTCGGCGTCGCGGTGCTCGACCAGCGGCTCGCCGCCGCAGTCGGCCGCCAGCATGCCGTCCAGCGCTCCGCCGTCGTCGGCGAGCAGGAGCATCGGCTCCAGGTCGACCCGCATCGCCCGCAGCAGCTCGAGCCGGTCGGCGATCGCCTTGGCCAGCGTCTCCTCGTGCGGCCGGATGATCGGGCTGTCGGGCGGCTCGATGCCGACCAGCGCGGTGAGCCCGCGCCGCCGCTCGCCCGCGGGCAGGACGATCTCATTGGCATACAAGGCGGGCTCGGAATCCTGCCGTAGGATGCCGTCCCGCACCCAGGCTTCGTGTTTGGCGGCGGCATGATGCGGCGCATCGAGCCCGTCCTCAGGCACCGGGCGGCTCAGATGCGCGAAATGATGCGGCGTCTGGTGGAACCGATCGCGCAGGCGATCGTCGATCTGGTCGAAGGGGGGCGCGGCGAGCGCGCCAGGGTCGGCCACGCCGTCGTAGCGCAGGCCGTGAAAAGCTTGGATGCGCATCGGTTGGGAGTGTAGCTTAGGTTCGAGACATGAGATCATCCCTTCGCTTCCTGCGCGAGTTGCAGCACCGCGTGATCCGCCACGCCCTGGGGGCGGAGTCGGCGCGGTTGGCGTATTTCGCGTTCCTCGCCCTCTTCCCGGCCATCCTGGTGCTCTTCGCCTTGACCGGGCTGCTCGGCGGGCAGGCCGCGTTCGACTGGATCATGTTTCAGCTCGAGGCGGCGCTGCCGGAGGTGGCGGCGGCCTACGTCGGACAGTTCGTGCTCGAGGTGACCGGCTCGTTCCGGCCCGGCGCCCTGTCGTTCGGCATCGTCCTGATGATCTGGACCTCGTCGCACATCTTCGCGGTGCTGGCGCACGCCCTCAATGTCATCTTCGGCCTCAAGGAGAACCGTCGCTGGCGCCGCCGCCGCGGCGTCGCCCTGCTGTTCCAGGTCGTCGGCATGCTGGCCATCGTGGCGGCGGCCACCGCGGTCCTCGCCGGCCCCACCCTGATCCAGAAGCTGGGGATCGACGCCCCGTGGACCTCCTTGCGCTGGCCGGCCATCGCGGTGACGGTGGTCGGCGCCATCTGGATCCTCTACACCTTCCTGCCGAACTGGGACAGCGAGCGCTCCAAGCGGCGGATTCTCGTCGGCGCCCTGATCGGTGCCGCGCTGTGGGCGGGAACCACCGAGGCGTTCCGGCTCTACGTCGCCAACGTCGGCCGCTACAGCCGCGTCTACGGGTTCGTGGGCGCGGTCATCATCCTGCAGCTCTGGCTCTACCTCTCCGCCCTCACCGTGCTCATCGGCGCCGAGATCGCCGCCATGGCGCGCGGCTGGGGGGCTCCCCACCCACCCACCCGGGGGGGCAGGGGTCAGGGTTCAGGGATAAGCGACAGGCATGAGCCCTCACGGCGCGATCGCTGACCGAAGCGCCGGGTCCCTGACCCCTGACCCCTCGCCCCTGTCCCCCATATCGCTACGGATTCTGTTGCGCCTGTAGCCTCTCGAGCTGGCGCTGGAGCTGCGCCAGGCGGCGCTCGAGCTCGGCGGTGCGGCGCTCGAGCTCGGCGCTGCGGCGGGTGGCCTCGGCGATGCGCTCACGGAACTCCGGGCTGTTGAGGCGCTTGTCCAGGCCCTCCATCGCCCGCTCGATGTCCTTCTCGCGGATCGCGATCACTTTCTCCATCGCCTCCGCATCGGGGAAATCGGGAACCTGGATGTGGAATTCCTCGACGCCCTTGCCGAGCTCTCCTTCGTGGAACAGGGGCATGAGATCGACGACCTGACGGTCGCGCTCCTCGAGCGCCGGGGTGACGCTGAAGGTCGCGTCGTCGCGCAGGACTTCGATCGACACGGTCTGGCCGTCGCCGTGCTTGCCGATCTCCCGGATCAGGTCCCACTCTTCTGCGATTGGCTCGCCGTCCACCGACAGCAGGATGTCCCCCACGGCGATCCCGGCGGCCGCGGCGGGGCTGTCGTCGACGACTTTGGAGACCAACACGCCGCGCTCGGCGGGAGCGCCGAAATGCTGGCGCAGCTCCGAGGTCATGCGGATGACGCCCACGCCCAGGTAACCGCGGGTCCCGCCCTCACCGAAGGACCAGCCGTCGCCGTCGAACGACCAGACGAACGGCTTGCCGTCCCGGACGCGAATGATCTTGCGTCGCTCCCGCTTCTCGGGCTCCGGTTGCTCGGCGTTCGCTTTCACCTCCGGCGGCTCCGATTGAGCGAACAGGGACGCGTCGTTCGCGGCGCGCGCAACCCCGGATCCGGTCGTGACGGTCAGAGCCAGGAGCGAGATGATTGCCAAGGTGCTCAGTGTCCTCATCGTTGGATCTCTCCTTTCACCGGCTAACAACGCCCGAGCGCCGTCAGGGTTCCCGCGCGGACGTCGTGTACGTGGCCGGCCGGGCGTCGAGGCCACCGGCGGCGTCGAGCCGGCGCAGGTCGAGCACCACGTCGAGATCCTCGCCCGCATGCACCCACGCCACCGGCCGGGTCGTGCGCGCCAGCTCCTCCAGGCGCGCCAGCTCGGCGGCGAGCTGCCGTTGCTCCGCCTGCAGGCTGTGGATCTGCGGATCGACCTCGGGCGTCGTCGCGCGCATCCAGGCTAGCCCGGCGGCGCCGAGCAGCAGCGCCGCGGCGACGGCGCCGCGGACGGCGGCCCGCCGTCGCCGCCGTTTCGCGTAGCGGGCCAGGACCCGCTCGGTGAATCCCTCGGAGGCCCCTAACACGGGGTTCTCCACCAGCGGGGAGAGCAGGGGGTCGCGTTCTTCGTGCATGGTCTTGCTTCCGTGTCGGTTCATGTCGGCCGCTGCGGTCCGAGGGTTTGCTGCAGGTGCCGGCGGGCGCGGAAGATCCTCGACTTGACGGTGCCCACCGAGCAGTCCAGGGCTGCGGCGATGTCGGCGTAGGACCAGCCCTCCAGGTGGTGGAGGACCAGCGACGAGCGGTAGACCACCGGGACCTCGGCCAGCGCCGAGAGCAGCCGCGCGCGCAGCTCGGCGCGCTCCACCGCCCGCTCCTGCGGCGCCTCCAGATGGTGGCCGTTCGACGCGTGCAGGCGTGGCAGCAGGCGCTGCCAGCGCCGGCGCCGGCGCTGCCGGCTGATCACCAGGTTGGTGGCGATGCGATAGAGGTAGGAGCGGAATGCCCCGAGCTCCGGCCGATAGTCGCCGCGCCCCTCGGCGAGGCGTAGGAAGGCCTCCTGGGCCACGTCCTCGGCGTGCTCATGGCCGCCGGCTACTCGGGTCAGGTAGCGCACGAGGCCGTCCTTGTGGCGCTCGATCAGCGCGGCGAGGGCCTCGCGCTCGCCCCTGCGGGCCAGCATGTAGAGCTCGGCGTCGTCGTCCACGCGGAGGTTCTCCTCCTCCCTGCCCACAGACCGTGCTGCGCGCGGTGGTGCCCGGCGCCCTGCTGGTCCCTACCTCCGTACAACGCGCGACGGCCGCGGAGGTTCCACGGTCGCCCGCCGGCGGTGCTAGCCTTCCGCCGCCATGCCCATCATCTTCCTCCCGGGGATCCAGGGGAGCAAGCTGATCGACACCTACCCGCTGGACTTCCGGATGCGTTGGAGCCTCGAGGACATGGTCATCGGCAACGTGTTCGAGGATTCGCTGGATTTCCTGCTCAAAGACGGGCGCTACGACGCGGCGCCCGAGCACCTCTTCCGCGAGTGGGAGCTGATGCGCGCCGCCTACGGAGCGATGGTCGAGCGGCTGCGCGCCTGGGTGGACCGGGCGCTCTACGTGTTCCCCTACGACTGGCGGCAGCCGCTCGAGGTCGCCGCCCGGCGCCTGAACGAGCTCATCGACCACGTGCGCGGCAAGCTGGCCGGCCCGGACGGGCCGCCGCGGGTGAGCTTCGTGACCCACAGCGCCGGCGGGCTGGTGTTGCGCAGCGCCCTGGGGCTGCGGCGGCCCGACCCCTGGGCGGACGTGGAGCGCATCGTGTTCATCGGGCCGCCGTTCCGCGGCGCCGGCGATGTCCCGAGAGTGCTGATCGCGGGGGAGCGCAATGGCTGGTTCTCCGACCGCGAGGAGTACCGCAAGCTGGCGCGCACCTTCCCGTCGGTCTACCAGCTGGTGCCCGATTTCCCGGGCGCCGCGGTCGACGAGCGGGGCCGCGACCTCGACCTGTTCGAGGCCACGAGCTGGCAGCGCAACGTGGTGGCGGGCGAGGGGGGCTTCTCGTCCCGCTTCCTGGCCGACGCCGAGGCGTTCCGGCATGGCCGGCGCGCCCGGCACGGCGGCGCCAGCGAGGCGCCGATGTTGCCCGACGCCGCCATGCGTCAGGTGGCGGACCGGGTGCTCGTGCTCTGTGGCTCGGGCGAGCCGACGGTGATCCGGGTGCCGGTGCAGACGGCCAATCAGCGCAACCCGAACTGGTTCGAGCTCGACCGCGAGGAGATGACGCTGCTCGGGGACGGCCGCGTGCCGCTGGTGAGCAGCGCCGTCCCGGGCGTGACCTTGGCAGCCTACGAGGGGGTCGGCGCCCACAGCCGGCTCTGCCTGCACGAGCGGATCATCGACTCCACCGCCATGTGGCTGCAAGGCCGGCGTCTGGTGAGGATGCGACCGCGTCGCGCCATCCACTCCGTCGAGCGCCCCAGCCGCAGCTACTTCGAGACCTGGAACGGCGATCCGGCCGCCCTCGACCGGCACATCGTGGCGGACTGAGCCGCCGCGCCGGGCGGCGTTCCCGGCTGGCACTCTGCTACGCTCCGCGCCATGTTTCGGCGCGGTCGCGCGAGAGAGCGCGTTGCCCCGCAGCGCGTTCACGAGGATCTGCGCGCGTTCCTCGCCCTGGAGGCGCCGTTCCTCCTGCACGAGGTGGCCGACGACCTGCCGGCCGCGGATCTCGAGCGGCATCTGTTGGCCCGCGTCGATGCCCTCTTCCAGACGGCCGCGGACGTCTCCGGCCGCGAGCTGTATCCCGGCCGCACCGTCGGCGACGCGATCGCCTGGTCGCGGGAGCCGCTGCGGCTGGCCGTCACCGGGTTCTTCCAGCGCTTCGCGCTCAAGGAATCGATCACCGACGAGGAACGCGGGCTCCTCTTTCGCACCATGCTCCTCACCCGGGCGGTGGACGAGCACCTGAAGCGGGCGTTCGACGACAAGGCGATCCGCTGGCAGGACTACCCGTCGCCGCAAAAGGGATTCCGCTCCACCGGGCAGGAGGCCATCGTGGGCGTGGCCTTGAGGCTGCGGCGGCCGCCCGAATACGGCGAAGGAGACGCCTACCGCGGGGACTACATCGGTCCCATGATTCGGGACCTGGGCGCGCTGCTGATGTTCCAGCCCGACCCGCTGCACCCACTCCTCGTCCAATTCGGCAAGGCGGGAACGCCGGTCGACGGGCGCGATCTCCACACCGGGGACTTCGGCGCCGGCGTGCTGCCTCCCGCCGCCCCCCTGGCCATCGCCACCCAGACGCTGATCGGCATGGCCTACGCCCTCAAGCTCGGCGGCGAGGACCGCGTCTGCGTCTCCTTCATCGGCGAGGGGGGCTCCAGCCTCGGCGAGTGGCACGAGGCGATCAACTTCGCCGCCGCGCAGAGGCTGCCGATGATCTTCGTGCTGGAGAACAACCGCTGGGCTCTGGGCACACACGTCAGCGAGCAGAGCGTGGCGGCGCGCTTCGCGCTGAAGGCGGCCGGCTACGGCATCCCGGGAGTGACCTTGTTCGGCAACGACGCCGACGAGATCGCGGCGGCAGCGGCCTGGGCGGCGGAGCGGGCGCGGCGCGGCGAAGGGCCGACGCTGCTCGAGCTGGTCACCTACCGGCGCCCGGGGCACGCCCACCACGACGACGACCGGTTCCACGGCAACTCCGAGGCCGGGATCCAGGGCTACGAGCTGCCCGAGGAGGCGGCGGCCTGGGCGGCGGCGGATCCCCTGCTGCTCTACGAGGACCGGCTGCACAAGACGGGCACCCTGTGGCTCTCCGACACCGAGCGGATGAAGCAGGAGGTGGCGGAGGAGGTCGAGCGGGCGGCACGCCAGGCGGCGGAGGCGCCATGGCCCGAGCCCAGCGCCTACCGCGAACGAGTCGAGGCGCCGCGATCGTTGCCCGTCCCGGAGCCGGTCGAGGCGCCACCGACGAAGGTCATGGCCTACGACGAGGCCGTGCGCGACGCCATGGCCTGCGCCATGGAGGCCGACGAGAGCGTCTTCGTCCTCGGCGAGGACGTGGGCGGCCGCTACGGCGGCGCCTTCGGCGTCACCCGCGGCCTGGCCAAGCGCTTCGGGCCCCAGCGCTGCCTCAACACGCCGCTCGCCGAGTCGGCCATCGTCGGCTGCGCCGTAGGGGCGGCGCTGATGGGCAAACGCCCGATCGTCGAGATGCAGTTCGCCGACTTCCTGGCCCCCGGCTTCAACGCCCTGGTCAACAACGCCGCCAAGGTCCACTGGCGCTGGGGCCGGCCGGTGCCTATGGTCGTGCGGCTGCCCTACGGCGGCGCCACCGGCGACATGTCGCGGCTCCTGGGCGGCGGCCCGTACCACAGCCAGTGCCCGGAGATGTGGTTCCTGCGCACGCCGGGCTTGCGCATCGTCGCGCCCTCTACGCCGGCGGACGCCAAGGGCCTGATGTTGGCGGCGATTCGCGACGACAACCCGGTGATCTACCTCGAGGCCAAGGGCCTCTACGGCTTCTTTCGCACTGATCTGCGCGAAGAGGTGCCGATCGGGCCGGACTTCGAGGTGCCGCTGGGCAAGGCGGCGGTCCGGCGCCGAGGCGATGTCGTCACCCTGCTGACCTACGGCGCCATGGTGTGGACCGCCCTGGCGGCGGCCGACGAGCTGGCCGCCGAGGGCGTGTCCGTCGAGGTGATCGACCTGCGCTCACTCTGGCCGCTGGACGAGGAGGCGATCCGCGCCTCGGTGGAGAAGACCGGCCGGGTACTGGTCCTCCACGAGGACACCCGCCGCGGCGGCCTCGCCGGCGAGCTCGCCGCCCGCATCGCCGATGAGCACTTCTGGTTTCTCGACGCCCCCGTCCGCCGCGTCACCGGCCCCGACACGCCGGTCCCCTACGCCCCCCCGCTGGAGCACGACTTCCTGCCGAAGGCGGCGGACGTGGTCTCGGCGGTGCGCCGCTTGGTGCGTGAATAGACGCGCCGTGCGCGCCGGCTCGATGATAGGATAGGAAGCTCGACCGGCCCGGGGTCGCGATGTACAACGAGTTTTACGGGTTCCGGGAAGCTCCCTTCAACATCACTCCCGACCCGCGCTTCCTGTTCCTGTCGCGCGGCCACCAGGAGGCCTTCGATCATCTCCTGTTCGGGATCCGGGAGCGCAAGGGGTTCATCCAGCTCACCGGCGAGGTGGGAGCGGGCAAGACCACGCTATGCCGGGCGTTGCTCGACGAGCTCGGTCCCGACTACCGCACCGCGCTCATCCTCAACCCCTGTCTGACCCCGCTGCAGCTGCTCAAGGCCGTCCTGGTCGAGCTCGAGCTGCCGCCGCGCCATGATCGCTCTTCCTGCTTGAAGGAGCTCAATGGGTACCTCCTGGAGCAGGCGGCGGCCGGCCACGACGTGGTGCTGCTCATCGACGAGGCGCAGGACATGGACCGCCAGCTCCTCGAGGAGGTGCGGCTGCTCTCCAACCTGGAGACCGACGAGCGCAAGCTCCTGCAGATCGCCCTCGTCGGTCAGCCCGAGCTGCGCGACCTGCTCGACGACAGGGGACTGCGCCAGCTCCGACAGCGCATCCTGGTGCGCTACCACCTGGGTCCGCTGTCGCGCGAGGACACCGAGCGCTATGTGGGTTTCCGGCTCGCCGCCGCCGGCGCCAACTCCCGGCCCACGTTCAGCCGCTGGGCCTTGCGCGCGGTCCACCGCTACTCGCGCGGCGTGCCGCGGCTGATCAACGCGGTGTGCGACAAGGCGCTGCTCTGCGGCTACGTGCTGGAGGAGGACCACCTGCGGGCGCGCCACGTACGGCGGGCGATCCAAGAGCTTGAGGGGAAGGTGGGATGAGCCTGATCTCCGAGTCGCTCAAGAAGGCGCGCGGCGACAGGCCAGGACTCTACCCGGTGGCCCATCCGCCGCCGCGCCGGGCAGTGGCGCCCTGGCTGGCGGCGGCGGTCGCGGTCGGCGTGGCGGCCGGGGTGTTGATCGGCGTCCTGGTGCGCCGCGAGTCGACGGCGACCAGGGAGGCCATGCCGGTCGCCGTCGCCGCCGCGGTGCCGGAGGCGTCCGGCACGGAGGTGACGGCCGCCGGCACGCCGGATCCGCCGGCCGCGGCGAGGTCGCGGTTACCCACCGCTGAACGCGGGACCGCCGTCGGGCAAAACGGCGGAACGGACACCGCCCGCCCGGCGACGCCGGCTCCGACCGATGGGAGCGAGTCGCCACCGGCTTCACCCGCGGTCCACGACCCGGGCCCGACCGAGCCGGCTCCGCCGCCGCCCGAGCCGGCGGCGGCCCTGGAGGCGCAGCCCGTCCCGGCGCCACCACCGCCGCGCGCCACCTCCGCGACCGCACCGCAGCAGGGCGCACCGACAGCCGGCGGCTCCTACCTCCGCCGCGTGACGCTTCCCGGCGGCGCCGAGCTCGCGCTTGGCGGCATCGCCTGGTCGGAGGCCAACCCGGCAGCGCTCGTCAACGGGCAGGTGCTCAGTCCCGGCGAGGGTAGCGACGACTGGATCATCACCGCCGTGGAGCGGAGCAGGGTGGAGATCGAGTGGCAAGGCGTGCGCTTCCACCTGCGCCTCAAGTGAGCAACGCCACGCGGCAGATCATTTGCCTGAAGGCGTGTCAACGAGGCGGTCTAGAAGCGCAGGCGGCCTTTTTTGATGAGGGCGGCGAGGACGAAGCCGGCGAGCAGCCAGGCGACGGCGGCGTAGAGGAGGTAGATCAGGTGGAAGCGCCACGGCTGGTGCCACCAGATGGGGCCGCCGAGCGCGGTCATCACGGTACCGCAGAGTCCGGCAAGGAAGACCACGCCCACACGGCCGCCGAAACTCGGTAGCGCAGAGCCGCAACGGTAGAGCAGCATGGCGGCGAGGAGGCAGGCGATCGCCGTCTGCAGGTAGCCCAAGAGGTAAGTGAGGGGCGAGCCGACGTCGACGCCTTCGCGGTGGAAGAAGATGGTGGCGACCGGCCCGGTCTCGAAGCGGCTCTGCATCACCTGTGACTCCGACCTCCACACCGGCAGGAAGTAGGTGTCGGTCTCGAGCAGGTAGGTGACCAGGGCCTCCGACAGCGCCTCCTCGTCGGCCGGCTCGCCGAAGATGCGGGGCATGGGCACCAGGACGGTCCAGTAGAGGAACCCCCAGGCGAAGAGGACCAGGGCGGCGGCGAGAGCGGCGAGAACGACGCGGGCCGCGGGCGACCGTTCGCGGCGCGACGCGGCGGCACGGACGGACCTCTGGGGCGTGATGCGCTCGTTACGGGGCACCGGTCGGCTCCTCCTGCTGGTTTCGCGCCTCACCCGCCCAGGTGATCCGGTAGATCGCCCCCGCCCGGTCGTCGGCGACGAGCAGGGAGCCATCCGGCAGCTCCTGGACGTCGACCGGCCGGCCCCAGGCCTCGCCACCGAGCAGCCATCCTTCGGCGAACGGCTCGTAGTCGGTGGCGCGGTCGCCGTCGATGCGCACCCGCATGATCCGGTAGCCGATCGGCGCGCTGCGGTTCCACGAGCCGTGCTCGGCGATCAGGACGTCGCCCCGGTATTCGGCGGGAAACTGCTCGCCCTGGTAGAAGCGCAGGCCCAGCGCCGCCACGTGCGGACCGAGCTCCCGGGCCGGAGGCGTGTATTCGGCGCAGGAGCGGCCGCGCCCGAGCTCGGGATCGACGATGTCGCGGCCGTGGCAGTACGGGTAGCCGAAGTGCTCGCCGGCCCTCCTAACGACGTTGAGCTCGTCCGGCGGCCGGTCGTCACCCAGCCAGTCGCGTCCGTTGTCGGTGAACCAGAGCCGTCCCGAGCCGGGCTGCCAGGTGAAGCCGACCGTGTTGCGCACGCCGCGGGCGACGGTCTCCAGCTCGAGAGTCTCCAGGTCGAGGCGCTGGATGCTGGCGTAGGGGAGGGGCTCGTCGCAGAGGTTGCACGGGGCGCCGACCGGCACGTAGAGCTTGCCTTCGGGTCCGAAGGCGATGAACTTCCAGCCGTGGTGGCGATCGCTCGGGAGCCGATCGAAGACGACCACGGGCTCCGGGGGGTCGGCGAGACGCCGTTCGATGCCGGCGAAGCGCAGGATGCGAGAGATCTCGGCGACGTAGAGGTCGCCATCACGAAACGCCACGCCGTTGGGTGACTCGAGGTCTTCGGCGAGCAGGTGGACGCGTTCGGCTCGACCGTCGCGATCCCCGTCGACGACGGCGTAGACCCGGCCTTCGCCGCGGGTGCCGACGAACACCGTCCCGCGTTCGCCGAGGGTCAGGGAGCGGGCGCCGGGGACCGCGTCGCTGAAGACCTCGATGCGGAATCCCTCTGGCAGGCGGATGCGCTCCAGGGCCAGCTCGCCTCCGGGCAAGGGCGGCGCGGCACAGCCGGCCAATGCTGCCACCAGGACGAAGGTGACGTGGCGCATCCGACGTAGCTGCATGTGCGTCCCAAACTGTAACAGAACTGAAGCGGCCGGCGTTTCTCCCGGCTGTTGTCCGGCCGGCACGGAGGCCGTCCGTTTCAGGGTTGCGTTCAGGCCGGCCCCAGGCCCATCAGGCGACGCCAGTCGTCGAGGGAACGGATCCGCAGGTAGAGGTTGTTCTCCAGCTCGTCACCGATGGTGGACGTCGGGGTCGGACCGTAGTGATGTCCCGGATAGAGCACGGTCGTCGTTGGCAACTTCGCCAGCTTGCCGGTGAGCGAGTGGTACATCGCCTCGGCGTCGCCTCCCGGCAGATCGACGCGCCCGCAGCCCTCGACGAACAGAGTGTCGCCGGCGACCAGACGGTCGCCGATCAGAAAGCACTGACTGCCCGGCGTGTGCCCGGGAGTGTGGAGGAATCGGATCTCGTGCGCCCCCAGCGCCAGGGTTTCGCCGTCGTCGACCTTGCGCAGGTCGGAGTCGGAGACGCCGGTGACCTTCTTCAACCCCTCCGCCTCGTGCTTGTTGACGTAGATCGGCACCCCCTTGCGCTCGAGGAGCTTGCTCACCCCCTCGACGTGGATGCCGAAGAGGTCGCCGCCGACGTGATCTGGGTGGTAGTGCGTGATCAGCGCGCCGTCCACGCCGTACCCGTCCTCCTCCGCGACAGCCACCAGGCTCTCGACGTCCCAGGCCGGATCGACGACCAGCGCCTTGCGGCTCTCCGGATCCCCGATCAGGTACATGAAGTTCGCCATCTGAGCAGCCACGGGATGCGCCCGCGCCGCCTCCCGCCCCGCCAGGAGCTGCTTGAAATACAGGTTCAGATCTCCTGGACCTCCCGCCAGCGGTGGCACTTGGTGACGTGGTCGTTGATCATGCCGATGGCCTGCATGTAGGCATAGACGATGGTCGGGCCAACGAAGGAGAAGCCGCGGCGCACGAGCTCCTTCGACACGGTCTCGGAGAGAGGCGTCTGCGGCGGCACCTGGGCGAGGCTCTTCCAGCGGTTGACGATCGGCTTGCTGTCCACGAAGCCCCAGACGAAGCCGGCGAACGAGCCGAGCTCGTCCTGGACCGCCAGGAACGCGCGGGCGTTGGCGATGGCGGAGCGCACCTTCTGGCGGTTGCGGATGATCCCCTGGTCGGCGAGCAGGCGCTCGATCTGCCGTTCGCCCCAGCGGGCGATCTTGTCGGGCTGGAAGCCGCGAAACGCTCGCCGGTACCCCTCGCGGCGGTGCAGGATGGTCTTCCACGAGAGGCCCGCCTGGGCGCCGTCGAGGACGAGCTTCTCGTACAGAGCGCGGTCGTCGCGCTCGGGGACGCCCCATTCCTCGTCGTGGTAGGCGAGCATCAGGGAGTCGTCGTGCAGCCAGGCGCAACGCGCCTTCCCGTCGGTTCCGATCGGGGCGGACGAGGGGCTCATCGGCGGATGCTAGCAAAGCGCGGCGCGCGGCGAGATACACTCCACGGGATGCGAAGGTGGCATTTGCTCGCACGGCATCGGCTCTCGGCTCTCGTCGGCTGCCTGCTCGTTGTCGCCTGCGGGCAAGGGTGGTCGGAGCGGCGCGCCGGCCTCTCCGAGGCGGAGCTGGAGGCTCACCTGGCCGAGGTGGCGGCATGGCGGGAGCAGCGGGACGCCAGGCTGCGACGGCCCGACGGGTGGCTGAGCCTGGCCGGCCTGTTCTGGTTGAGCGAAGGCGACAACTCCGTCGGCTCGATGCCGACCAGCGATCTCGTCTTCCCGGCGGAGAAGGCGCCGCTGGAGCTCGGGGTGCTGCAGCGGCAGGGGGAGGCGGTGACGTTCCGGCCGGCTCCCGGCGCCGGGGTGACGGCCGACGGGAAGCCGGTCACCGCGGAGACTCCGCTCGTGCCCGACACCGCCGGATCGCCGACGACCCTGGAGCGCGGATCGCTGGCCTTCTACGCCGTCGTGCGCGGCGAGCGCGTCGGCATCCGGCTGAAGGACCGCGCCAGCCCCCTCCTCGCCGAGTTCGAGGGGATGGAGTATTTCACCGTCGATCCGGAATGGCGCCTGGTGGCGCGCTTCGAGCCCTACGATCCTCCCAAGACGCTCAAGGTCCCGAATTTCATCGGCATCGTCGAGGAGCTGCCCAGTCCGGGAGCCGCCATCTTGACCGTGGATGGCCAGGAGTACCGCCTCGAGCCGACGCAGGAGGGGGACGAGCTGTTCTTCGTCTTCGGGGACGCGACGAACGGCGGGGAGACCTACGGCGGCGGGCGATTCCTTTACACCGACCTGCCCGGTCCCGACGGCACCGTGATCCTGGACTTCAACCGCGCCTACAACCCCCCCTGCGTGTTCACTCCGTACGCCACCTGCCCGTTGCCCACCGCGGAGAACAAGCTGCCCATCCCCATCCGCGCCGGCGAGCGCGCCTACGAAGGCGGATACGCCCACTAGGTCAAGGCGCTACAGGGATCAATCGGAGGCGTCCAGCCACGCCGGGTCGAGGCGGGGACGCAAGGTCTTCGCCCGCCCGTTCGGCTCGATCGTCACCAGCTCGAGGGCCGCTCCGGTCGGCGTGTCGGCGCACGCTCCCACGAAGAACCAGTGGCCGTCGCCGCGCACCAGGACCTGCTGGGGCGCGAACTCCGGGGACACGCCGGACGGGTAGGCGTCGGAAAGCCGGGCCACGTCCTGCCAGCCGCGATCGGGGGACCAGGCGGTGAGGTCGAGAGTCGGCCTGTCCACTTCTTCGGCATCGCGCGAGGCCCACAGGGCCGGAAGCCGTCCCTGGACGGGGTGTAGCGGCAAGTCGGCGCGCAGCTCGTGTACCCACCCCCCCACCGGATCCTTGCGCGTGCGGCGCGAGCGGCGCCAGGTCCGTCCGCGGTCGCGGGTGAGCAGCAGCGAGCCGTCGTCGTCCAGCCAGGCCGCGGCGTCGCCGCCGATCGGCAGCACCTGGCTGCCCGTGCCGTCGGCCGGGAAGGCCTGGAGCCAGGGCCCCGGAACCGCCGCGGGCGAGAAGCGCCCGGAGCCGACGAGGATGGCCTCGGGGTCGGAAGGGGAGGGGAGGATGGCGGGAAACCCCAGGCCGTCGACCGTCAGCCGGCCCTGAGGGCGCCAGATCCGCGTCTCCAGCCGCGCCGCGGCGACGCGTACGCGCCCGCGCCGGCCCGCGGTCTCGACGACGACCGTCCACGGCCGGCCCGAGCCGTCGTAGCCCGTCTCGAGGGTCCCGCGGGGGGAGACGCTCAAGGGTGGACCGATCGCCGTCCATCGGCCGTCGCGCCAGGCTTCCAGCCGCCGGCAGGCGGTGCCGCAGGGCAGCGCGGTGAGCACCGGACCGGGCGCCACGGAGCCGCCGGCCCGGCCCTCGGCGGGGTCCCGGATGTGGAGGCGCGCTCGTCCGACCGTCGTATCGAGCTCGACCATCCAGCCGGGAATCGCGGCCTGCTGGCTGCGCATCGAGAGCAGGAGGAGCCCCGCCTCCACATCCGCCCCGATCAACGTCAGCACGGTCCGGGAGTCACAGACCTCGCGCAGATGGATCTTGGTCTGCGCGGCGACCTGCATACCCGCCAGGACGGACAACGCCGCGACCGCAAGCCTGGATCTGGCAGCCATGGCGCCAGATCATACCGGGCGGGGTGTTTCAGATGGAGCGCCGCGGCCATGGATTGACGTCGTCTCACCGCCGTCCCAATCTACGCCGCATTTCGTCGGCCACACCGAGTCGACGACACTTCCGTCCTGACGTTCAAGGGATTCCTCGGTCTGGTTCGGATCGAGCGCGCCAAGCAGCTCCTCGTCGAGGAACCGCGACACCGGATCACCGATATCTCGCTCGATGTCGGTTTCGGGGACCTGAGCCATTTCGAGAAGACGTTTAAGCGGATCGTGAAGATCAGTCCGCGCGAGTATCGTCGCCGGCAGCTCGAGGAGCTCCGGAAGCGGGGTTCGCCAGCCCGTGAAGGATCGTCCCGTGCTCCCGAGATGGCTGGCTGAGCTGTCGACTCGAACCCGTCTTCGCCGTCGAGTTCGGGCGCTTCAGAATCGGACGTGGTGCGGCGGTGTCAGACCGGGATCGAGCCCTGCGGCCTCGCGCACCGCGGCTTCGGTGTAGCGCGGCACCATGGCGCTGCGCCACTGGGGCGTGAAGTCGGTCATGTCCAGGGGCGTGGCCGGCTTGCGGGCCGCCGCGGCGGCGGCGGCAATCGCGTCCGCATCCAGACGCTTGCCGGTCAGCTCCTGAGCCGCCTGCTCGGCGTGCACCGGGGCGGAGGAGACGGCGCCGAGGAAGATGCGGGCCTCCTCCACCGTGCCGTCGTCGGCGATCCACAGCGCCACGGCCACGGACAGCACCGCGAAGTCGATCGAGCCGCGCCGGCGCAGCTTCCAGAAGGCGGTACGGCAGCGCCGGGCGTCAGACTCGGGGGGCACCAGGACCTCGGCGAGGATCTCGTCCGCACGGCGGGTCAGGTAGTCGATGCCGTCATTGCGGTAGAGGGCCTCGAGCGGCACGACGCGTTCGCCGTCGGCGGAGACGAGCCGCACCCGGGACTTCAAGGCGCAGAGCATCGGCGCCGCGTCGGAGGCCGCGTGCGCCCAGCAGCGCGGGGAGCCCGGCGCCACCCAGCAGATTTCGCCCTCCTCCTTCTTGCAGAAGTCGATGGAGCGCCGCCAGTCTTCGGTCTGGTTGTAATAAGTGCAGCGGGTGTCGACGCAGAGGTTGCCGCCGAGCGTCCCCATGTTCCGCAGCGGCGGCGAGGAGATCGAGGCCACGGCGGTGGCCAGCGCCGGATAGCGCCGCCGTACCTCCGGGTGACGCTCGACGTCGGCGAGCAGGGAGGTGGCGCCGATGTGCAGCTCGCCGTTGGCTTCGATGTGCGCCAGCTCCGGGATCCCCATCAGGCTCACGACGCCGGACGCCTTCTGGTGCCGGCGCTTCATATTGGGCCACAGGTCGGTGCCGCCGGCGACCAGGCGCAGCGGCGCGCCCTCGGCGGTTCCCTCGTCGCGCAGCATCGCCGTGGCCTCGTCAAGAGTCGTGGGCCGCAGGTAGGCGAACGCGGGAAGTCTCAGCATCGCTGCAGCGGCACCGTCATCGCGTGGTCAGCTTCGCGTCCCGCTGCTTCAGCGCCTCTTCGCGGCTCGACATGGTGCGCACCTTCTTGCGGTAGTCGTTGGTCGCCCGCCCGTCGCCTCCTTCGGCCGGGGTGGGCACGAGCAGGGTCTCGCCGAAGTCGCAGTCGGGGAAGGCGGTGGGGCCGTAGCGCGGGCCGCGGCCGGCCTCCTTGGCCTGCAGCGCGGCGAGGATCATGTGCGGCTGGATGGGGATCTGGTCGATGCGCACCCCGACCGCGTCGTAGACCGCGTTGGCCGCCGCCGGTGGGATCGGCAGCAAGGGCCCCTGGCCTACCTCCTTGGCGCCGTAGGGGCCGCGAGGATCGGGATCTTCGATGATGTAGCTGGTCACCGGCGGCATGTCCAGGAAGGTGTGGCTCTTGTATTCGAGCATCGACGGCATCTTGTGGACCAGCGCTCCCGACATCCGCTTGGGCAGCCGGCGGAAGGCCTGCTCTTCCATCTGCACCTCGCCCAGCCCCATGTAGACCGACCCCTCGATCTGGCCCAGCACCAGCACCGGGTTGAGACTGCGCCCGATGTCGTGGGCGATCCACACGTGGACCGGCCGCCACAGGCCGGTGGCAAAGTCGACCTCCACCTCGACGACGGCGGCCGAGTAGGAATAGCTGGGCGAGGGCCCGACGCCGGCGCCGCGGTATTTGCCGGGGGAACGCGGTGGGATGTAGGAGCCGGTGGTGGCGAGGGTGCCGTGGAAGGCCTCGGCCATGACGCAGGCCTCCTGGAAGCTCATCCCGCTCTCCGGGTCCGCGGCGTCGAAGACCCGCCCCTCGGCGAAGACCAGCCGGTCGGCCGGGACCTCGAGGCACGCCGCCGCCGCCTGGGCGATCAGCTCGCGCGCCCGCTGCGCCGCCTGCACGGCCGCGTTGCCGACCATCAGGGTGACACGCGAGGAGTAGCTGCCCAGGTCGACCGGCGTCAGATCGGTGTCGGCGACACATAGCCGGATGTCGCGCAGCCCGATCCCCAGCACTTCGGCGACGATCGCCGCCAGCACCGAGTCCGAGCCCTGGCCGATCTCGGTCTCGCCGCAGAACACCGCCACGCCGCCGGAGCGATCCAGCTTCAGCATGACGCCCGACTGCGGCATGTGGTTCCAGTAGATCGGCAGCCCGGCGCCGCACAGGTAGGCGCCGCAGGCGAGCCCCAGGCCGCGCCCCGGCGGCAGCTTGCCGCGCCCTGTGCCTTGCCTGCGGCGCTGGCGCCAGCCGGAGCCGGCGACGACCGCCTCGATGCAGCGGCCGAGGTTGATGGTGCCGAGCTGCAGCCAGTTGGCGGTCACCGACTCCGGGGGGGCGAGCATGTTCAGCCGCAGATCCGCGGGATCGATTCCCAGCCGCTCCGCCGCCTTGTCGAGGTGGACCTCGAAGGCGTAGCGGGGCTGCGGCGTGCCGTGGCCGCGCTTGGGGCCGCAGGGGGGCTTGTTGGTGAACACCCGCAGGCCGTCGAACCGGTAGCGGGGGAGGTCGTAGGTGACTGTCTGCAGGGCGCCGGTGTAGTAGGTCGAGGCGACCCCGTAGCTGCCGTAGGCGCCGCCGTCGAGGGCGGTGCGCAGGTGCTGGGCGGTCATCCGGCCGTCCTTGGTGAACCCGGTCTTCAAGTGCATGAGCACCGGGTGCCGCCCGCGGTGGGCGTAGAAGACCTCCTCGCGGTCGAGCGTGACCTTGACCGGGCGTCCCAGCTCCAGCGCCATCCTGGCGGCCACGATCTCGTGGTTGAAGATGTCGCTCTTGCCGCCGAAGCCGCCGCCGTTCGGGCAGGCAATGACGCGGATGCGGGAGGCGGGGAGCTCGAGCACCTTGGCCAGCGCCCGGTGGACGTAGTGGGGCGTCTGGGTGGAGGAGTAGAGGGTGACCCGGTCGTCGTCCTCGGGGACGGCGACCGCGGCGTGCTGCTCCATGGGCAGGTGGGTGTTGCCCTCGTAGAAGAAGGTGTCCTCGAGCACCAGGTCGGCCTCGGCGAGGCCGGCCTCCACGTCGCCGAAGCGCATCGACACCCGCTTGTGGACATTGCCGCCGTCGCCGTAGTCGTGCAGGCGGTCCTCGAGGGCGGGCTCGACCAGGGCCTCGTCGATCGACGAGACGGTCGGGAGTGGCCGGTAGTCGACGCGCACGGCGAGGGCCGCCTCCCAGGCCGCGTCTTCGGTGGTCGCGGCCACTGCGGCGACCGCGTCGCCGACGTAGCGGACCTTGTCCGGGCACAGGGCGTGCTCGTCCTCGGAGACCGGCAGGATGCCGAAGGTCTGGTGGAAGTCCTTGCCGGTCAAGGCGCCCAGGTACCCCGGCACCTTCTCGGCCGCGGAGAGGTCGATCTCCTCGATCACCGCGTGGGGCACGGTGGAGCGCACCAACCGCAGGTAGGCCATGCGCGGGAACGTGAGGTCGTCGGCGAACAGCGTCTGCCCGGTGACCTTGGCGCGCCCGTCGACGCGCCGGAAGGCTTTGCCGATGTAGCGGCGCTCCCGCTCGGGAGCCTCGTCGGGCTGGGGAGTCCGAACCGGCTCAGCCATCAGGGCTCCGGTGCGCCATAGAGGATCTCTCGCGGCGGCACCCAGTCCTCGCCGCGCAGTAACGCGGCCGCGCCCTGCACCGCCTGGATGATCTTCCAGTAGCCGGTGCAGCGGCAGAGATTGCCCGCCAGGTACTGCTGGATCTCCTCGTCGGTGGGGGAGGGGTTCTCGGCCAGCAGGGCCTTGGCCGACACCAGGATCCCCGGCGTGCAGTAGCCGCACTGGGCGGCACCGAGGTCGGCGAAGGTCCGCTGCAGAGGGTGCAGGCGGTTGCCCTCCGCCAGCCCCTCCACCGTCTCGATCGCCTTGCCCTCACATTCGGCGGCCAGGGTCAGGCAGGAGAGCACCGGCCGGCCGTCCACCAGCACCGCGCAGGTGCCACATTCGCCCAGCTCGCAGCCGTGTTTGGTGCCGGTCAGCCCCAGCTCCTCGCGCAGCACTTCGAGCAACGTGTGGAACACGGGAAAGACCACCGTACGCGACTCGCCGTTGACGACGAGCGCCGCCGTGACGCGATCTCCAGCGCGACGTGCCATCTTCGACATTCTTCCACAGGTCGCGGAGGCCGCGCGGTTGACGATGGGGAAGGCCGAACGTAGGATCGCGCCACGTTTCGGCGTTTCCCCCGAATCGTCCGCCAAGATATTCAGCGGGCGCTTGGCGTGGGGCAGGAGGTGACAGATGCGGACGCGATTCTCGTACGTGGCGACACTGCTCGTCGGGCTGGCGCTTTGCGGCTGCGTAGTCCACGATCAACAGCCGGGCCCGCGCAGCTTCGAGCTGTCGCACCGGCCGATCTATCTCTGGCTGGACGAGTCGGGCGACAAGCCGATGATCGACCTGTTTCCCAGGTCCGCGACCACCCACTGGACCCGCGATCCAGGTCGCATCGTCTGGATGGTGGACGGGAAGCGCCCGGAGGACGAGTGGATCATCAACTGGAAGGGCCCCGATACCGGCAGCGGCTTCAACTACTGGCCGGGCGAGAAGCGCATCCCGCGCGGCACCGATGAGGCCTTCTACACGGCCCCCCCGGTCGGCGATCCGCCCAAGGGGGAGGACCGCCAGGAGGCGACCGCGGAACGCCGTTACGGGAGAGGAACGAGCGAAGCGGTGTGGGTCTACTCGATCCGCGTCGAGCGCCGGATGCCGGACGGGACCGTACAGACGATCGCCGAGCTCGACCCCGAGGTCATCATCAGGCACCCCTGAGCGCAGGCACCCGACTCAGCGGGCCTCGGCGCCAATCAAGCGCTGAAACGCCGCGTTCGATCGGAGGCCGGAGAACTCATCCCGCTGCGCCAGCAACGCGGGTGACTCGCCCAGCTCGATCGCCCGCGCGATCGAATCGAGTGCCGCGTCGGGCACAGCGCAGAGCGCATATGCCTGGGCGATGAGATCGTGCGTGGTGCCCAGAGTGGGGTCGGCCGCTCGCACCTCGTCGGCCGCCGAGACCGCCTGCCGACACTGTCCGGCCGTCGCCGCGTATCGGGACATCCGAGCCCGCAGCTCGACATCGTTCGGATTGAGCTCGGCCTGTCGGGAAATCAGCTCGTAGGCGGTCTGGTACTCCTGTTGCGCCAGGGCCTCCTGTCTGGTCGCCTGATAGGCGTCGCCGAGATTCCGATGGAGGGCCGGGTCGTTCGGTGTGAGGTGCACTGCTGTTCTGTAGTGCTCGATCGCCAGCCGCATGTGGTCGGGCCGGTCGGAGAAGTAATAGGCCGTCGCGATGTTCGAAGCGAGGACCGGGTCTCGGATGGGCCGAGGGATCTCGTCGAAGATTGCCAGGGCCTCGGCGAACCGGCCCCTGGACACGAGCATCGCCCCCAGCAGGCCCCGCGGCGCATGCACACCGGCCGGGGCCAGCTCGGCGGCGCGGGCGAAGGCGCGCTCGCCCTCCTCGTAGCGGCTGAGCCGGCCGAGCAGCACGCCCAGTCGATTCCACACGGTCCAGTCATCCGGCGCCAGGTCGGTGGCGGTCCGCTGCAGGGAGATCGCCCGCTCGGGCGATCCCTGAAGGAACTGGTTCCAGGCCAGCATCTCATAGGCGCGGGAGGGATTGGGCAGGACGCCGAGGGTCTCGGCGATGTGGTCCTCCGCCTCTTCGAATCGCCCCCGAGCGGCAAGCACCTCGGCCATGGCGAGACGTGCGGCCGGGAGTCGCGGATTCAGCTCGATCGCCCGTTCCGCCGCTGATAGAGCCTCCTCCAGTACCGTGACGTCGCCGCCGGCGCGAAAGGCGTTGCCCCTGATCTCGGCCAAGGCGGCCCAAGCCTCGGCGAATGTCGGCTCGAGTCGCACGGCCCGTCTGAGCTGGTCGATCGCCACGCGACGCAGCTCCGGCGTGGCCGTCGCTCCGTCGTCGATGGCGAGCGCGCGCAGGTAGGCGTCGAAGGCGCGAGCGGAATTCGTGCGCTCGTCCCTGAGTCGCAGTCGGTTGGCAAAGCTCAAAGGGAGCGAGACGGCGCGCGTGACGGCCTGAGCGAGCTGCACCTGCAGCCCCGTCAGATGATCGACGTCCCCGACCTCGCTCTGCGACCAGACGATCGCCCCGATCTGGCCGTCGGAGAGGCGGAGCTGGACGCGCAGGTGCTCGGGATCGCCCTGGATGTCTCCCTCCACCACCGTGGACACGCCGAACGTTTGTGCCAGGTCCACACCGTCCGCCGCCGGGCCGCCTACCGCCAGGACCTGGGCGCGGCTGAGGACCTCGAGCTGCGGCAGCTCGCTCAGTCGCGAGATGAGATCGGTGCTGAGGCCCGCTCCCAGGTAGTCGAGCGCGGAGTCTCCCGTCAGGTTGGTGAAAGGCAGGACCGCCAGGGACTGCCGTGAAGCCGTATTTGCGGTCGGCCCGCGCGACAGCCACACCAGGGCCGAAACGACCAGCAGAAGTGCGGCCGCCGGCAGCGCCACCCGCAGGAGGCGCCGGCGGCGGACGCGCGGAAGGACGGCCGAGACCTCATCGGAGGAAGCGAGCCCGAGCTGGACGCGGGCGCCTCGCAGGTCGGCGAGCAGCTCGGTAGCCGACTGGTAGCGCCGATTGGGGTCGCGGGTCAGGCATTTGGCGACGATGCCGTCCAGCGCGCGTGGCACCGCGCCGTCCCGGCTGGGGCGAGGAGCGTCGTCGTAGGCGATGGCGTGGAGCATGGCGGGGGCGTCGCCGCCGCCGAACGGCAGCTCGCCGGTGAGGCACTCGTAGAGCACCACCCCCAGGGCCCAGAGATCGGCGCGGTGATCCACCGGCTTGCCCAAGGCCTGCTCGGGTGCCATGTACGCAAACGTTCCGACGGTCGCGCCGGTGCGGGTCATCGAGGTGTCGCCGAGTAGCTTGGCGAGCCCGAAGTCGAGGATCTTCACCTGGCCTTTGCGCGTGCGGATGACGTTGGCCGGCTTCAGGTCGCGATGGACGATGCCGTGCGCGTGGGCCTCGCGCAGCCCCTCGGCCATCTGCAGCGCCGCGTCCAGAGCCTCGGTCAGAGGCAGGGGGCGGTGCCGCAGCGACTGCTTCAGGGTCTCGCCGTCGTAGAACGGCATGGCGATGTAGATCTCGCCTTCGGCAGTCGAGCCGATGTCGTAGATGGGGCAGAGGTTCGGGTGGTCGAGCGCCGAGGCCGCCCGCGCCTCCTGCATGAACCGCCATTTGCTCTCTTCCTGCTCGGAAAGATGCGAGGGTAGGAACTTCAGCGCCACGGTGCGGTCGAGGCGCGTATCGATGGCGCGGAAGACGACCCCCATGCCGCCGCCGCCGAGGCGCTCCTCGATGCGGTAGTGGGCGACGGTGCGGCCTTCCATCGGCAACCCGAGGTTGGCCGCAGTGTACCAGTGAGGCCGCTACGTGCCGAACTGGTAGCCCTTGCGGGCGTGGACGCGGAGGCCGTTGTCGTGGGTGTCCACCTTGACCCTCTGGTAGCCGGTCTCGCCGCGCGGGTGCTGGGCGCGGTAGGAGAGGAGGTAGTAGCCCGTGGTCTCCTCGGACACCTGCTCGAGCGGGGTGGCGAAGCTCACGGTGGGAGCGAAGTAGCGCGCCCCGGTGTCGGAGGCGAGCTGGCTCAAGAAAGTCTCCTGGGAGTGGAAGCGCGTCTCCAGGGTGCTGACGTCGATGGCGTAGACGGCCACGTTGTTGTCGTTCAGCGCCTGGATCATGTCGGGGTAGTAGCGCTCGTCGCCGCGGGCGGTGCCGGTGAAGCTGTCGATCTGGCCGAAGCCGATGGAGAAGAGCAGCAGGTTCTTGCGCCCGGCGATCGGCCCTACGGCCTCCGCCACGCGGGTCAGCGCCGAATACGGGCGTGGCGTGATCCGGCTCAGCTCCTTGCCGGTGGGCAGCCGGGCGAGGAGCGAGGCGACCCCGGCGTCGGCGCCGCCGCGCCGCGAGGTCTCGGCACGGGGCTCGCCCCCTCGGCTCGCCGCCTCGATGGCCTCGACGATCGCGTCGCGGTCCTGGGCGAAATCGAGGTGGATCTTGAGCCGGCTGTCGTAGCTCAGCACCGCCGCCCAGTCCGAAGGCTGGAGGTTTTCGCGCGCCCACTCGGCGGCCTGGCGGCCGGCCTGGACCTGCTGCGGGAGCAGGCGATTTTCGGGCGTGCTGTTGAAGCGCTGGTCGTCGAAGAAGAAGATGAAATGGCGGCTGGCCGGCACCTCCCCGGGCTTGAGCTCGGCCTCGGGCGCGCCGTAGCGGGTGGTGTAGTACTCCACAGAGGTCACCTCGACCGGCTCGCCGTCCTCGGTGACGACGAAGTCGCCGGCTTGCAGGCCCGGCACGGGCTGTCCCTGCCGGTCCGTGACCACCACGTCGAGGAACACCTCGGTGACGTCGACCTCCCCTTCGAACTGTCCGGGCGGGGGCTCCTGGGCGCCGGCGAGGAGCGGCAGGATGAGGACGAGGGCGGTGACGGCCACCAGGAAGATGGTGAAGGCCAGATGTTGGCGGAGAAGTGTGTTCATCGCGATGCCTCCAGACGGCGCCGGGAGCGAGGGCCTGGCGCTGCGTCGTCCATGGCCGTCAGTCGCTGGAAGCAACTTCCGCGCCGGCTGGCTGTCCGGCTGCCGCAGGCGCCGCGATCTCGACTGCCAGGTGGCCGTCTTCCACCGTCACCTGGAGGGTCGAGCCCTCCTCGATCTCGCCGGCGATCAGCGCCCGCCCGATACGGCTCTCCAGCTCGTGCTGCAGATAGCGCTTGAGCGGCCGGGCGCCGTAGACGGGGTCGTAGGCCTCGCGGGAGATCAGCTCGCGGGCGCCGTCGGTGAGCTCGATGTGCAGGTTGCGATCGGCCAGCCGTCGATTGAGATCGGCCATCTGCAGATCGACGATCCGCCCGATCTCGTCGCGGGTGAGCGACTTGAAGAGGACGATGTCGTCCACGCGGTTCAAGAACTCGGGCCGGAACCCCTGGCGCAGCTCGCGCATCACGGCCTCGCGCGCCCGTGGCGCGATCTCGCCGTCTTCCCCCACGCCCTCCAGCAGATGATGCGAGCCGATGTTCGAGGTCATGATGATGACGGTGTTCTTGAAGTCCACCGCATGCCCCTGGGCGTCGGTGAGGCGGCCGTCGTCGAGGATCTGCAGCAGCACGTGGAAGACGTCGGGGTGCGCCTTCTCGATCTCGTCGAAGAGGATGACCGAATAGGGCTTGCGGCGCACCGCCTCGGAGAGCTGTCCTCCCTCTTCATAGCCGACGTAGCCGGGCGGGGCACCGACGAGGCGGGAGACGGTGTGCTTCTCCATGTACTCGGACATGTCGAGGCGCACCATGTTGTCCTCGGAGTCGAACAGGGTCTCCGCCAGGGTCTTGGCCAGCTCGGTTTTGCCGACGCCGGTGGGGCCCAGGAAGATGAACGAGCCGATCGGCCGGCGCGGGTCCTTGATCCCCGAACGGGCGCGCAGCACCGCGTCGGCGACCAGGCGCACCGCTTGCGTCTGGCCGACGACCCGGCGGTGGAGGATCTCGTCCAGGCGCAGCAGCTTCTCGCGCTCGCCCTCCATCAGTCGGGTGACCGGGATGCCGGTCCAGCGGGAGACGATCTCGGCGATCTCGTCGTCGGTCACCTCCTCGCGCAGCAGGGTCGGCCCCGCCTCTCCCTGCAGCGCCGCCTCCGCCGTATCCAGCTCGCCCTGGAGCTGGGGGAGCCTGCCGTGCTTCAGCTCGGCGGCGCGATTCAAGTCGTAGTCGCGCTCCGCCTCCTCGATCTCGCGGCGCGCTTGCTCGATTCTCTCGCGCAGCTCGCGCACCTTGCCGATCGCCTCCTTCTCCGCATCCCACTGGGCGCGCATGGCGGCGACCCGCTCCTTCTGCTCGGCGAGCTCGCGTCGCAGGTCCTCCAGCCGCTCGCGGCTGGCCTTGTCGCTCTCCTTCTTCAGCGCCGCCTCCTCGATCTCGAGCTGCATGACGCGGCGCGCCACCTCGTCCAGCTCCTGCGGCATGGAGTCGATCTCGGTGCGCACCTTGGCGCAGGCCTCGTCGACGAGGTCGATCGCCTTGTCGGGCAGGAAGCGGTCGGTGATGTAGCGGTTGGAGAGGACCGCCGCGGCGACCAGGGCGTTGTCCTGGATGCGCACGCCGTGGTGGACCTCGTAGCGCTCCTTCAAGCCGCGCAGGATGGAGATGGTGTCCTCGACCGTCGCCGGATCCACGACCACCGGCTGGAAGCGGCGCTCCAGCGCCGCGTCCTTTTCGATGTGCTGGCGGTACTCGTCGAGGGTGGTGGCGCCGATGCAGTGCAGCTCGCCGCGCGCCAGCATCGGCTTCAAGAGGTTGCCGGCGTCGGTGGAGCCCTCGGTGCGCCCGGCGCCGACGATGTTGTGCACCTCGTCGATGAACAGCAGGATGCGGCCCTCCGACTCCTTGATCTCGCGCAGCACCGCCTTCAACCGCTCCTCGAACTCGCCGCGGTACTTGGCGCCGGCGATCAGCGCCCCGAGGTCGAGGGAGAAGACCGAGCGGTCCTAGAGCCACTCCGGCACGTCGCCGCGCACGATGCGCTGCGCCAGCCCTTCGACGATGGCTGTCTTGCCGACCCCGGGCTCGCCGATGAGCACCGGGTTGTTCTTGGTCTTGCGCGACAGGATGCGGATGACGCGCCGGATTTCGCCGTCGCGCCCTATGACCGGGTCGAGCTCGCCGGCGCGCGACTGCGCCACCAGGTCGAAGCCGTATTTTTCCAGCGCCTCGTAGGAGGACTCCGGCGAGTCCGAGGTGACGCGCTGGCTGCCGCGCACCTCGCGCAACGCCGCGAGCAGGCGGGCGCGGTCGACTCCGGCGCCGGCGAGCGCCCGCCCGGCCGCGCCGTCGGCGCCCTCCTCGAGAACGGCCAGCAGCAGGTGCTCGACGGAGACGTATTCGTCATTGAGAGCCGCCGCCTCGTCCTGCGCCCGCACCAGCGCGCGCTGCAGGCGCTGCGTGATGTACGCCTTGCCCGCCTCGACCGAGCCGCCGCTGACCTGCGGCCGCTTCTTCAGCTCCTCGTCGAGCTGCTGGCGGACGGCGGCGGGGTCCGCGCCCAGACGCGAGAGCAGGCGGGGCACCAGGCCCGTCGAGTCGGCGAGCAGCGCCTCGAGCAGGTGCTCGACGTCGACCTCCTGGTGGCTCCAGCGCGTCGCCACCGTCTGCGCCGCCTGCAGCGCCTCCTGCGACTTCCGGGTCAGTCGATTCGGATCCATGCTCTCAGTCCTTGCGCGGCCGGAACGGCGACACCGCGGCCAGCTTCTCGAGCAGCTCGCGCTCGCGCTCGGTCAGGCTCTCCGGCACCACGATGCGCAGCTCGGCCAGCAGATCGCCGGTCTCGCGGTTGGTGCTCGGCCACCCCTTGCCGCGCAGGCGGATCTTGCGCCCCGACGAGGAGTGGGCCGGGATGCGCACGGTGACCTCGCCGTCGAGCGTCGGGACCCTGGCCTGGCCGCCCAGCGCGGCCTCCCAGGGCGCGATCTGGACGATGGTGTAGAGGTCGTCGCCGCGCAGCTCGAAGCGGGGGTCGGGGCGTAGCTCCACGTTCAGGTAGAGATCGCCCCGGTCGCCTCCGGCGCCGGTCCCCCCCTGGCCGGGAAGTCGGATCTTCTGGCCCGGCCGCACGCCGGAGGGGATGCGCACCTTGAGGGTGCGCCGGTTGCCCTTGGCGTCGGTCAGGGTCACGTTGCGAACCCCGCCATGCGCCGCCTCGTCGAGCGAGAGCAGGATGCGCGCCTCCTGGTCCTCGCCGCGCGGGTAGGGGGCCGTGCTGCCGGCGAAGCCGCCCCAGCGGGCAGTTCGGCCGCCCGGCTCGGAGCCGAAGAGCATCTCGAAGAAGGAGCTGAACCCCGAGTCGCCGCCGATGTCGAAGCCGATCGTCGGTCCCTGGGTGCGGAACTGCTCGAAGATCTCCTCGAACCCCGGCGGCGCCCCGCCGGTCTGCTGGGCCTGCTTCCAGGCGGAGCCGAAGCGGTCGTATTTGGCCCGCTTCTCGGGATCCTTCAAGACCTCGTAGGCCTCGTTGATCTCCTTGAAACGCGCCTCCGCCTCGGGCGAGCGGTTGACGTCCGGATGGTACTTGCGCGCCTGCTTGCGGTAGGCGCGCTGGATCTCCTCCTTGGACGAGTCGCGCGCGACGCCGAGGCTCTTGTAGTAATCCTTATATTCCAATTCCCTTCGCCCTGTAACGGATACGTGACGCCGAGGCCTGGGGTGCCGATTCTAGCGCCCTGACGGGTGTTTGACGAGGTCGCGCCATCGCTCCTCGCGGTGTCCCGTGCAGAGATTTTAGCGCGTTCCTGTCAAGTTTTCACGTACCGTGCGAACCACCGATCTCGGTCGGGTGGCGCGGAACGGTCTCGAATCGATCTGGGGAGAAGGGGTTCTCTCCCTCGCCTGTGGACCCGGTCAGCCACCCGGTCAAGCGATGGGCGCTCCAGGGGGCGAGCAGGATACCGCTGCGGAAGTGGCCGGTGGCCAGCCACAGCGGCGTCTCCCGCCAGCGGCCGAGGAGGGGGAGGTCGTCGGCGGAGCCGGGACGGAGCCCGGCCCAGGCGCCCGCCGGTTGCAGGTCGCGCAGCGGCGGCAGCAGGGTCTCGGCGAACGCGCGCAGGGCGGCCAGCGCCTCCGGCGTCGTCGACTTGTCGAAGCCCACGTCCTCCACGGTGGAGCCGATCAGCAGCTCGTCGTCGCCGCGGCGGACGGCGTAACGGCGGCCGGCGCGCAGGCATCCTGTCCAGTCCCAGGCGCAGCCCCGATATAGGAGGATCTGGCCGCGGCGCGGACGCACGGGGAACTCCGCTAGACCTTCGATGCCGCCGCTCCAGGCTCCTGCCGTCAGCACCACGCGGCCGGCCCGGCCGGTCCAGCGGGGGCTCTCGACCCGGGCCTCCTTCGGCCTCAGCTCGACGCGCTCCACCGGAGCGTGCTCGAGCAGCTCGACGCCGGCGCGGCGGCAGGCCTCGGCGGCGGCGCGACAGGCCAACACGTTATGGACCCGGCGCTCCCGCCGCAGGTGCAGCCCGCCGGCCGCGCCGGGCGCGAGCTGCGGGAGCAGGCGGTAGGTTTGCTCGGCTCTCAGCGTCTCGAACGGCTCGCCGAAGTCGGCGAGCGCTTGTCGCATGTCGTCGACCCACTGCCGGCTCTCTGAGCTGAAGCGGCCGGCCGCTTCAGACTCGAAGGCGACGAAGAGGGTGCCCCAGTCCGAGAGCTCGACCTCCAGGCCGCTCTCGGAGCGGATGCGCTCCAACCAGGCGGGCCAGAGCTCGAGCGCCTCGCAGCAAGCGTCCAGATAGGGCCCTGGCTCCGGGACCTCGGCGAATGGCTGCAGCAGTCCGGCTGCCGCGGACGAGGCCTCGGCGCCGCAGGTGGCGCGCTCGAGCAGGGTGACGCGCATACCCGCGCCCGCCAGCTCATGCGCGCAGGCCAGGCCGAGCAGCCCGCCGCCGATCACCAACGCGTCGGTGGATCGCTGCGTCACAGGCTCTCCTCAGCGGCCAGACGGCTCATCGCCGCGTCGAAGGCGGCGAGTGTGGCCTCGATCTCGGCGTCCCCGTGGGCGAGGGAGACGAAGAAGGTCTCGTAGGGGGAGGGCGGGAGGTGGACCCCCCGCTCGAGCAGCGCATGGAAGAGGCGGGCGAACCGCCGGCGATCCGAGGCGTCGACATCGGCGAGGGAGGTCACCGCGCCGTCGGTGAAAAAGACCGCCAGCATCGAGCCCTGGCGCTGCACCGTGCAGGCGACCCCGTGGCGCGCGGCCGACTCGCCGATGCCTCGGGCCAGGCGTTCGGAGGTCTGCTCGAGCCGCTCGTAGGGCGAGGGGTCGTCCTGGGAGAGGATCTCCAGGGTGGCGAGCCCGGCGGCGGTCGCCAGCGGATTACCGGACAGCGTACCGGCCTGGTAGACGGGGCCGGCGGGCGCCACCTGTTCCATCCACCGGCGCCGGCCGCCGAAGGCGCCGATCGGGACACCTCCACCGATGACCTTGCCGAGCGTGGAGAGATCGGGATCGATGCCGAAGAGTCCTTGCGCGCCGCTCCAGCCGACCCGGAAGCCGGTCATCACCTCGTCGAAGACGAGCAGCGCGCCGTGACGATCGCAGAGCTCGCGCAACCCCTCCAGGAAGCCCGGCAGCGGCGGCACCCGACCCATGTTGCCGGCCACCGGCTCGACGATCACCGCGGCGACGGCGCCGCCGCGGGCGTCGAACAGCTCCTCCACCGCGGCCAGGTCGTTGTACGGCGCCACCAGGGTCGACTCGGTTACCGCGGCCGGCACGCCGGGCGACGAGGGCACTCCGATCGTGGCCGCGCCGGAGCCGGCGGCGACCAGGAAGGGGTCGGCGTGCCCGTGGTAGCAGCCCGCGAACTTGACCACCGCGTCGCGGCCGGTGACCGCGCGGGCCAGCCGCAGGGCCGACATGGTCGCCTCGGTGCCCGAGTTGACCAGCCGCACCATCTCCAGCGCCGGCAGGGCGGCGCAGAGCCGCTCGGCGAGCTCGACCTCGGCCTTCGAGGGCGCCCCCAGGCAGGTACCCTCCGCCGCCGCCCGAGCTACCGCCTCGACCACCGCCGGGTGGGCGTGGCCGAGGATGGCCGGACCGTAGGCGCCGATGTAGTCGATGTACTCGCGCCCGTCTTCGGCGACCAGCCGCGCGCCGCGAGCACTGCGGATGAACACCGGCTCGCCGCCGACGCCGCCGAAGGCGCGCACCGGCGAGTTGACGCCGCCTGGCATCACCGCCCGCGCGCGTTCGATCACTCCCGCCATCCGGCCGCGATGAGACGCGCGGCGTCGCGGGCGCCGTAGGTGAGGATGAGGTCGGCACCGGCGCGGCGGATGGCGATCAGCGACTCCATCAGGCAGCGCTCGTAGTCGAGCCAGCCGTTGGCGGCCGCCGCCTTCAGCATCGCGTACTCGCCGGAGACATGGTAGGCGGCGAGCGGCTGCGCGAAGCGCTCGCGCGCGGCGCGCAGCACATCGAGATAGGGGAGGGCGGGCTTGACCATCAGGATGTCGGCCCCCTCCTCGGCGTCGAGCTCCATCTCGCGCAACGCCTCGCGGGCGTTGGGAGGATCCATCTGGTAGCCGCGGCGGTCGCCCGACTGGGGAGCCGAGTCGGCGGCGTCACGGAAGGGGCCGTAGAAGGCGCTGGCGAACTTGGCGGCGTAAGCGAGGACGACGGTGTCGACCAGCCCCTCTGCATCGAGGGCGCGCCGGATCGCCGCCACCCGGCCGTCCATCATGTCCGACGGCGCCACCACGTCGGCGCCGGCGCGCGCGAGCGAGACCGCCTGGCGCGCCAGGTTGTCGAGAGTTGCGTCGTTGTCCACCGATCCGTCCTCGCGCAGGACGCCGCAGTGGCCGTGGTCGGTGTACTCGCAGAAGCAGACGTCCGCGATGGTGACGAGCTCGGGCAGTGCCGCCTTCACCGCCCGCAAGGCCCGCTGCACGATCCCGTCGTCGGCCCATGAGCGGCTGCCGACGGCGTCCTTGGCGTCGGGGATGCCGAACAGGAGCACCGCCGGAATGCCGAGCGCGGCGGCCTCGCGGCAGCTCTCCACGATCCGATCCACCGACTGCTGCGCCACCCCCGGCATCGACGGGACCGCGGTCTCGACCCCCTCGCCGGGGACGACGAACAGCGGCAGCACCAGATCGTCCACCGACAGGCGAGTCTCGCGCACCATGCGCCGCAACGTCGGCGTCCGCCGCAGCCGGCGCATACGTGTCTCGGGAAATCCCATGACGCGGAGGGTTCTACCACATAAACCACGGCAATTCGGAGCGTCTGCGCAGGTCCGATTGACACGTTCTGATTTATCAGATAGGCTTCCAGCCATGGTGCGTCGTGACGCAGACGGTGATCCTGTTTTGTGGGTGTCGTCTGCTGGCTGCGCGTCTCCAGCGGGTGGGAGTCCCGTCTCGGTAAGCGCCGGTGCGCCGAGTAGCAGGCCCCAGACGA
>JBOGJI010000323.1:0-8235 GCA_050747865.1 Thermoanaerobaculia bacterium | reverse complement strand
GGCGCCGGTGGAGGTCGTGGGCCGTCGCCCAAGACCTTCTGCTCTCACCCCCGCAAGCCCCCTGGCGGCGCGCCGACCGCGCCAGATGAGCCCACGCTTACCCGTCCTGCACACGGTAGAGGAGGCGCTCTACCCTGTCGTCCGCTTGTCCGGCCGTCTACCGACCACGAAGATCCAAGGCCTCACCGCTCTATCACCTCGTCGACGCACGGTACGAGACCGTGAAAGGCCGGTGAGAGGAGCGCTTCGAGCGCTCCTGCGGCCACTGGCGCGGTTCGTCGACGAGGTCGTCTACGCCTTCCTCGACTGCGGCGACCTCGACCGCGGCTTCGCCCGCGTCTTCTGCGACGCCTGCCGCAGCGAATACCTCCTCGCCTTCTCCTGCTCCCGCCGCGGCTTCTGACCCTCCTGCGCCGCCAAGCGGGGCGCCCTCTTCGGCGCCTTCCGGCGCGACGAGATCGTCGAGCCGCTGCCCCGCTGCATGTGGACGTTTGCCATTCCGAAACTTCTGCGACCGTACTTGCTCCATCATCGCCCGCTGCTCGGCAAGCTCTGCCGGGCAGCATGGGAGACCGTGCGGGAGCTCATTGCCGCGGCCACCGGGAACGATGTTCGTCCCGGCATGGTCGCCACCGTCCACACCGCGGCCTGCGACCTGCGATGGCACCCCCACATGCACGCCCTCGCCTCCCGCGGTGGCTGGGACCGGCCCGGAACCTGGCACCCCATACCCTACGTCGACTCCCGTGCGGCCGAGAAGCTCTTCCGCCAGAAGGTACTCTCTGTCCTCGCCGTAGAAGGCCTGCTCGACGAGGAGCGCATCGCACTGCTGGACTCCTGGAAGGCAGGCCACACCGGCTTCTCGGCCCACAACTGCGTCACCGTAGGGGCCGAGGACCCCGACGGCCTCGAGCGTCTCGCTCGCTACCTGCTACCGCCGCCCCTGGCGCTCGATCGCCTCACCCTCGAGTCCGGACGTGCCCGCTATCGACACAAGGCGGCCACGCAATGGCGAGGCGAGACCTTGGACCCCGAGGAGCTGCTCGCCCGCCTGCGCATGCACATCCCCGCGCCCAGGCTCCACGTCGCCCGCTACTACGGCCACTACGCCCACCTCTGCCGCGCTCGGCGCCGGCAGGGTGGGGTTGAAGGCGTCCACCTCCGTCCCAGCCCTTGGCACTCGTCTCCTGATCCGCACCGCCGCCTTGTGCATCGCGCGGCTCCGCCTCCCGTCTGCTCCCTCCACCCCGACAGCCCCCGTCACGCCCTCTCTCGCCGCGGCGAGCGCCGCTCGCACCCCAGTTTGGCCTGGACCCCGCCCCGGTTGACCCGCAACACCCCTCTCGCGAACTCCCAGCGCTCGCGGCCAAGAGCTATCCACGCCCGCAGCGAGAAAGCAATGCCCTATCCCTTACGACGAATCGTTCGATCCACCGGCGCCGATCCTGCCGCTGCATATCGGCCACCCCGGCGACGGCAACGCCGTGCTCGCGCCGGGGCTCGTCGACAGCGGCGCCGACTGCACTTTGATTCCTCCGAGCATGGCTCGGAGCCTGCGGCTGCCCGCGGTCGGCAGCATCGAGATCGAAGGGGTGGGCGGAGGGGGTGGAATCGCCACGGTGTACGCGGCGTTTCTGGAAATGGCCGAGAGCAGATTCCTCGCCCGTTTGGCTGCCTTTGGCGACGAGCTCATCATCGGGCGCGACCTGCTGAACCGCGTCGTGATCCTGCTGGATGGTCCGCGGCGGCGGGTGCGGTTGTAGTCCTCTCGGTCGGACACCGGTCCGATGGCAACTCGCGCACACTATTCGGCGGAGGACGGAGCGACGAAGCGCTCGATCTCGGCGAGGAAGGCGGGCCAGGCGGGCTCGTGCGCGGTGAGGATGTGGTTGCGGCTGTCGAGCAGCACCAGGCGGCTGTCGGGGATGAAGGCGGCGAGCTCCCGGGCCTGGGCCTCCGGCACTCGGAGGTCGCCCCGAGTGTGCAGGATCAGCGTCGGGCAGCGCACCCGCGGGGCGAGCTCCGAGACGTCGATGCGGGCGAAGACGTCGAGAAACCTGGCCACGTTGTCGATCGAGGTGGTGGCGCGCTGGAGGTCGTTGAACGCATCCCACAGCTCCTGCGACGCGTCGGGGAGGAACTGGCTGGCGAAGACCTGGCGGAACGCGGAGTCGTCGCACGTCCAGCCGACGCGCGCCACCGCGAGATCGACCTCTGCCTCCTCGCGCTCCTCGGCGGTCGCCGCGCGCGCCAGCCGGCCGCGGCCGTAGGCGCCGGCGAGGACCAGGTGCGACACCTTCTCGGGGTGTCGCACCGCGTAGGCGATCGCCACCGCGCCGCCTTGCGAGATGCCGAGCAGCGGGAAGCGGTCGAGCCCGACGGCGTCGACCACCAGCTCGAGGTCGTCCACCCACGCGTCGAAGCTGAAGTTCGGCACCTCCCAGTCCGAGAAGCCACAGCCGCGCTCGTCGTAGCGGGTCAAGCGGAACCTGCTGGACAAGGCATCGAGCCAATGCGCCCACACCGGGTTACACCACTCTCTATCGAGATGCGTCAGCCAGTTCGCCGCCTTGACCAGCGGTGGCCCTTCGCCGGTGAGGGCGTAAGCCACGCGCACGCCGTCGGTGGAGAGGCGATAGCGAATCTCCTGGGATCGGGGCGCGGCCGTCGTCTTCGGGTCGGCGACGGGTGGAGGGGCGACGACCGGCGCGACGAAACGATAGCCACGGCCGTGGACCGTCACGATGATCCGCTGATTCCGCCCGTCGTCCCCCACGGCCCGCCGCGCGGCCTTGATCCTGCTGGTGAGGGCCGATTCGCCGACGAACCGATCGCCCCAAACGGCCTCGAGCAGCTCGGCTTTGGGCACCACGCGGTCGCGGTGCGTGAGCAGGTAGGCGAGCACGTCGAACACCTGCGGCTCGACGCGCACGACCTCACCGCCCCGACGGAGCTCGAAAGCGCCGGGATCCAGCTCGCAGTCCTCAAACCGATACATGGACGTGCTCACCTCCGTACCCGCCTTCGATCGGATCGATCCGCCGCATTCTGACAGCTATCGGAGTCCAGGGCCAGGTCGCGTCTCGGCTTCCTTCATCGGATCTCCACCGCTTCTCCACGGCTCCTCCAAGCGTGCAATCCGGTGACGGTAGAGAGTCCATGCATCACACCAGGCCGATCGCGGCCTCCGAAGGACGACCCGGGCGCAAGGTTCGACTTCGGTTCCACGACTCTCTGCGTCAAGAAGAGGAGAAGAAGAAATGGGTAACGCGACCACCACGGCAGACGCGGCCGACTGTAAGCCGCAGTCGGCCGCGCCAGGATCGTTCTCACCAAGAACGACGGCAGGGGCGGCGCGGTCGTCACCATCTGCAAGATCGACGGCAAAGGCCGGTACACCAAGCTGACGCAGTTCGAGCTCGACACCGGCAAAGCCGGTCTACCGAAGACCGAGACCCGCACGGTGACCGGGCTCGAGGACCACTTCCTTCAGGTGCTGCTCGACGGGCAGGGCGGCGGACTGGGCAGCAGGCTCGCCTACGAGCTCGAGATCACCAAGCAATAGATCGCGGGCGCGTCTCGCGGCGAGAAGGAGAAACGACCATGTTGCGATTCATACGCAATCCAATCGTCTGGATGGTGGGCGGCGTCTTCGCGGCGCTGCCCGCCCCTGCCCTGCCGGTCGGTGAAACCGGGCGGGACATCCCCATCACCGATTCGGTGCTGCTCCAGCGCCTGGGCTTTGAGCCCGACGCCACTGACGTCTACGCCATGCCGCGGGCGCTCGAGGAGTTGCTGATGAGCCCGGAGGAGCGCGTCGCGGCGCAGCGAGCCCGGCTCGAGGAGTACCGTAATGTCCGCGAACAACCCGTCGTCGCCGCACCATTCGGCACCGGCAGCGCCGGCTCTTCCCCCATCGAGGCACGCGCGATCCGCCCCCGGCGTTCCGAGACCGAGTACACGCTCAGCGGCGAAGTGCGCGTATGTCTGAGCGGGCATTCGATCTTCGATGCGCAGTTCGACTCCCTTCCTCACGGCGCCAAGCTCGAGCGCGTGGATGTCTGGTACCTGGATTTGAGCGACGAGAATCTCACGGCGGCTCTGGTTCGGGTCTGTCATCCGGATTTCGAAAGCGGAGGGGCGTCGACCACGATCCTCGGGTCTGTCGCCTCGAATGGGGCGGCAGGCTCCGGCTTCGCAACCATCGGACCGTTCGATGAGGACATCGATCTCGAGAGCTGCGCGTATCTCGTACAGGTGATCCTGGACGGCGGCTTCTTCGACTGCTCCGAGGGCAGCGACCTGGGGATCCAGAAGGTCCGCGCCCAGTGGCGCCGCCAGATCAGCCCGCCGCCGGTGTCGCCGACGTTCGACGACGTGGACGGGGAGCATCCCTTCTTCCAGCACATCGAGGCCCTGGTCGCCTCCGGGATCACCGGCGGCTGTGGCGACGGCAGCAGCTTCTGCCCGGACGATCTGCTGACCCGTGGCCAGATGGCCGTGTTTCTTGCCAAGACCCTTGGCCTGCATTGGACCGAGATCGCCCAGTAGTCCGAGCGGAGCCTTGACGCGATCGAGAGCGGATGTGTCGACACCTGGACATCACAACCTGAAGAGAAACGGAGGACACGAGATGAGCAACGAAACCCCCGCGACCGGCCGGCCTGGGAGCGGCGGAGAGAGCATTCCGCGACGGCGCGCCATCGCGAAGGTCGGCGGCCTGGCGCTGACGATCACGCTGGTTGGCGGCGCGGTGGCCGGCGGACCGGCGCTGGCGCGAGGCGCCGAGCCGCCGCCGGCCCGGTGGGGCCTTGCCATCCCGGTGGACGTCGTCAACGAGGACGACGATCCGGTGCCGGTCGCCGGCACCGTCAACGTCGGCAATCTGCCCGCGATCCAGAGTGTCGAGGTGTCTGGAAGTCCCACCGTTCACGTCGCCAGCATGCCGCCGATCACGGTGACCAGCGGCGAGCTGCCCTTCCAGTGGGCCGGCGTGGTCTCTGTGGGTCCGAACGACCCCGGTTCGGATTGCATCGAGTTGCTGCCGTCGGATCTCCCGGCCGGCACCGCTTTAGTGGTCGAGCAGATCGCGGCCGTGGCCAGGTTCGGCGACGCCGCGGCGGAAGCGCAGTACTTCGTCACGATCCCGGTCCCGACGCCGGAGGATCCGGACGCCGAGGCCTTCATCACACGGAGGTTCCCGGACTTGACCGTGCAGGCGCCGGGCTACATTTCTCGTAGCACCCGCAACCATCCCGCCGGGTTGATGGCGAGAAGCCGTCTGTTCTCGATCCTGCGCGCCACGCGGCAGACGAGGATATGGCGGTCGGCGTCGATCATGTCGGCCGTCTTGCGCAGGCGCTCGATCGTCTCGGTCGACGGGTTGCTGGTCAGCTTGATCTCGACCGCCCAGCGTCGTGTGCCCCAGTCGAGCACCAGATCGAGCTCGTAGCCGTCGGAAGTGCGGAAGAAATGCGGCTGCACCCGCTTGCCGGCGGCCTGCAGGGTGGCGAGGGTCTGCTCGAGGACGAAACCTTCCCAGCTCGAGCCGAGCCATGGTTGGCGATAGAGCTGTTCCAGGGTGGTCACGTTCAGCAGCCCGTGCAGCAGCCCGCTGTCGCGCCAGAAGATGCGGGGCGTCCTCACCAGACGCTTCTTGATGTTGGTGAAGTACGGCGGCAGACGGCGGATCAGGAACGCTCCCTCGAGGAAGTCGCAGTAGCTCAGGACAGTCTTGTGATCGAGGGCGAGAGCGCTGCCGAGCTGCGAGGCGTTCAAGGGCTGGCCGTGCACGGCGGCGAGCATGGCGAGCAGGCGCAACGTCTGCCGGGGCTTCGCGGGTAGCCCCCAGGTCGGCAGATCGCGTGACACGAGGGTGTCGAGGTAGTCGTGCTGCCACTCGGGGAACATCTCCGGATCGAGGATGCCGCCGTCGGGATAGCCGCCCCGCAACCACAGATCGTCCATCTGACCCGGTCTGAGCTCGGGGAGGATGAGTGGCGTCATCCGCACCAGGCCCAGCCGACCGGCCAGCGACTCCGAGACGTTCTCCATCAGAGCGGGCGACACCGACCCCAGCAGGAGAAAGCGCCCGTTGCGCCTGCGCTCGGCGTCGATGGTGCCGCGCAGGCGGGAGAAGACCTCCGGCGCCTGCTGCGCCTCGTCGATGATGACCAGCTCCTCTCCGCGCGCCAGCCTGTCCCACTCCGCGTCGAGCCGGGCCGCGCTCCCCGCCGTCTCCATGTCGAAGTACGCGCCGCCCAGGCGCTGCGCGAGGGTGGTCTTGCCGCACTGACGCGCTCCGAGCAGCGCGACCGCGGGAAACTTGCTGAGCTTGTCGCGTACCTGCCGGGTATAGGAACGAGGAATCATGTCTTGTATTATGGGAACAAAATCCCAGATTGCAAGCGCCCGTCGCTTTCGTCATCCGGAGGTCGATGACAGGTGTCGCGCTCGCCGCCGCGAGGCGGCGACGCTCATTGCATGGTGCGCGGTTCCGGCAGCACGAGGTAGCCGAACTCCTGTTCAGCCCGAGCGACCAGGTCCTGCGGGATCGGTACGCTCGATGGCGGGGACATGCCAGACGGCGCGGCGTCGCCAAGGGGACCAGACAGCGCCACGCCGATCAGTTCCCCTGCAAGATCGTGGCGTACCCGCCAGCGTGCGCCGCCGCACCGGTCGACAAGATGCAAGGCCAGCTCCTGAGCCTCGGAATAGTCGTGACCGGCCGTCAAGGCCGCTGCAACGCCAGCCCGCAGTGCCCCGCGTTGCGTCAGGTCGCAGACCCGGAGCGGTGCTTCGAGGGCCACGACGCTCAGCGTCCTCGTCGCGACCTCGCGCTCCGTGAGGCGCATGCGGGTTCGGAAAACCTCGACCCAGGCCGCGAGCGGATCTTCGGCCCAGTAAGCTGCCCCGACTCCATCAGCACCCACCGGGTCGAATCGGTTGTCGCCAGTGGCACCGAAGCTCCACGGGCCGTGCCCGCTGCCGTGAATGCGGTAGAGGCGGGACGCCGCCACGAGCTCGCGGTACGGCAACGCCGCAAGGTTCGTGCTCACTCGGCGAGCCGCCGGGCGTCACGCATCGCCACCCGTACGAGCACGTCTCCACTTCGTTCCGCGGCCGCCCATTGGACTGGCGAGCTCTGCTCCAGCTCGGGGTGCAGTGTGACGCACCAGCATGCGGCTGACCACTCACCGCCGGTCTCGCTCAGCGCCCGGTAGGAGGCGATCAGGGGCTTCGATGTGCGGCCGTTGGGGAACTGCCAGGCGGGGTAGCCGATGCTGCCGTCCTGAGCATGCAGGGCGATGAGGCGCCCCGCGGTAGTCAGAGCGCTGATGCGCTGCTTTGTCACACCGAGCAGCTCAGCGACATCACGTGCACGCAGCAGCGTGCCGAGGTGCCGCCGCCACGCGTTCTCGGCGACGGCGATACGCGCCGCGCGCCGCACTGTCTGTTCGTCTACGTCGTCCTCGTCTGCCAGCAGACGGACCTCGCTCACGAAGACCTCTGCAAGGTGCTGGCGCTCCGATGAGCTGGCGGACTCCAACTCGTTCTCGAGCACGTCGACCTCTCCCGCGGCACGCTCGAGTGCGGCGCGGAGATCGCGCAAGCGCTCTTTGGCGCCGGAGGGTGTATTGACAGGCATACCGGAGTTGTAGCCGCGTGAGTCCACTGCGTCAACCGTTGTGCCGAACTGGGTCGAACTGGGTCGCGTGCCGGCCAGGTGAAGCCTCGTGTCCGCGACTCCGAGATCCTCGAGTTTGACGTGTCGAGCTACCGCACGCAGAAGGACAAACCGGCACCAACGAAGCCAACGCCGAGAAGCGTGGGCACCAAGAAGGAGGTCCGATGATTGCCGAAACGGGGATACCCGTACCCTGCCCCGACTCGAGAACGCGGCTCCTGCGGCCTCTCAGAGCCTTGTTTCTCACACCGGCACCGGCCAGGGCTGTGGAACCCGCGGAATCTGCCCCCCCAACCCCCCTCCCTGGAAATCGCTACGCGATTCCCACAGCTACCGCGGCTCCCACAGCCCCTACGACGACGGGGCAAGACACCGGCCAAAGTAGTTGTCGTCGACCGGACAGAATAGTTGACGCCGGTCACTCGGCCCCGTCGAGCTGCTGGTCGCCGATCCCGAGGTGCAGCAACGGGTCGCGCCGACCCGCTTTCCCCAAGCGATCGAGAGCGCCCTGGCCGATGTGGCCATGCAGGCGAGCCGAGGCCGCGCCG
>JBOGJI010000322.1:0-15512 GCA_050747865.1 Thermoanaerobaculia bacterium | reverse complement strand
CCGGGGGACAACGTGAACCTAGAGGTGGAGCTGATCGCGCCGATCGCGATGGAGAAGGGGGTGCGATTCGCCATCCGTGAGGGCGGCCGCACCGTCGGCGCCGGCACGGTGACCGATATCGTGGAATGACAGATGGCCGCAACGCCGGCCGAGCGGCGGGGTAACGAAGGGAGACAGTAGGCCAGTAGCTCCAACTGGTAGAGCGCCGGTCTCCAAAACCGGTGGTTGGGGGTTCGAATCCCTCCTGGCCTGCCAGCAACCGAGAGCGAGGGCCGCGGCGGCCCCGACAGACGAGACCGGGGAACCATAGAGAGGATCATGAGGTCGATCGCAGAGCGCTGGCGGCAACTGGTGACGTTCTTGTCCGAGACCCGTGCGGAGGTCAAGAAGGTGACCTTTCCGCCGCGCAGCGAGGTGATCGCGACCACGGTCGTGGTGATGGTGGCGAGCTTCATCTTCGCCTTCTATCTCTGGTTGGCCGATCTGGTGATCACCCGCCTCTACGAGGGCGTCTTCAACGTATTGGGCTCCTGACCACGAGGCGCGAGAGATGACAGCGGTGAGCAGCGACAACGGCAACGGCAAGCAGTGGTACATCGTCCACACCTACTCCGGCTTCGAGGAGCGGGTCAAGGAGGGCCTGCGCCAGCGCGCCGACGCCCTGGACATGGGCCATCTGTTCGGCGAGATCCGCATCCCGACCGAGACCATCGTCGAGTACAAGGGGGGCAAGAAGCGCGAGACGACGCGCAAGTTTTTCCCCGGCTACATCCTGGTCGAGATGGCGATGACCGACGACACCTGGCACGTGGTGAAGAACACGCCCAAGGTGACCGGGTTCGTGGGCAGTGGCAAGCGGCCGACGCCGCTCTCCCAGGAGGAGGTGGACCAGATCCTCGAGCAGGTGGTCAGCGCCAAGGAGAAGCCCAAGCCCAAATACGTCTTCGACCGCAGCGAGCCGGTCAAGATCATCGACGGCCCGTTCAGCAACTTCACCGGCGTAGTCGAGGATGTCAACCTGGATCGCAACACGTTGAAGGTCATGGTCACCATCTTCGGCCGGCAGACGCCGGTCGAGCTCAACTTCGTGCAGGTGCAGAAGCTCTGAACTTCCGGTAGAGAGTAGGGAAGAGAATGGCAAAGCCGACAAAAAAGGTAACTGGCCAGATCAAGCTGCAGATCCCTGCCGGACAGGCGACGCCGGCGCCGCCCGTCGGCCCCGCCCTCGGCCAGGCGGGGATCAACATCATGGATTTCTGCAAGGCCTTCAACGCCCAGACGCAGGGCGAGCCCGGCATGATCATCCCGGTGGTGATCACGGTCTACGCCGACCGCAGCTACAGCTTCATCACCAAGACCCCGCCGGCCGCGGTGCTGCTGCGCAAGGCGGCGGGCGTCGATAAGGGCTCCGGCGAGCCGAACCGCGAGAAGGTGGGGAAGGTGACCGCCGCCCAGGTCGAGGAGATCGCCCGCTTGAAGCTCCCCGACCTCAACACCACGTCCGTCGAGTCGGCGGTACGGGTCGTCGCGGGGACGGCGCGGTCGATGGGCATCGAGGTGACCGGGTAGAGGACGCGAGAGATGTCGAAACACGGAAAGAAGTACCGCGCCGCCGCTGAGAAGATCGAGCCGCGTCCCTACGCGCTGCCGGAGGCCGTGAAGCTGGCCAAGGAGAACGCGTACACGCGGTTCGACGAGACCGTCGACGTGGCCCTGCGCCTCGGCGTCGACCCCAAACACGCCGACCAGATGGTGCGCGGCACGGTGGTGCTGCCGCATGGGACGGGCAAGCAGATGCGGGTCCTGGTCTTTGCCGGCGGCGAGAAGCTCAAGGAGGCGGAGGAGGCCGGCGCCGACCACGTGGGGGGAGAGGAGCTGGCCAAGAAGATCGAAGGCGGATGGGTGGACTTCGACGCCGTCGTCGCCACCCCGGACATGATGAAGATCGCCGGCCGCCTGGGACGGGTCCTCGGTCCCCGTGGCCTGATGCCCAACCCCAAGGCCGGCACCGTCACCTTCGACGTCGCCAAGGCGATCGAGGACATCAAGGCCGGCAAGGTCGAGTTCCGGGTCGACAAGGCCGGCATCGTGCACGCGCCGGTCGGCAAGGCCTCGTTCAGCGCCGAGCAGCTGACCGAGAACACCGAGGCCCTGCTGGGAGCGGTGCTCAAGGCGCGGCCGGCGGCCGCCAAGGGGCGCTACGTGCGTTCCTTCACGCTCTCGACCACCATGGGTCGAGGCATCCGCGTCGACGAGTCCGCCGTAGGTGCCGAGAGCTAGGAAGATCAAGGAGTCGCAAGCGCCATGCCGTTGACCGCAGAGCAGAAACAGGCGCTCGTGGAGCGCTACAAGGAAGGCCTGGCGGCCGCCCCCCACGTCTTTCTCATGGGATTCCGCGGCATCGACGTGCCGCGGGTGACCGAGCTGCGCGATCGGGTGCGCGCGGTCGGGGGCGGCTACGCCGTGGTCAAGAACCGCCTGGCGCTGCGCGCCATCGAGGAGAGCGCCCTGTCGGGCCTCAAGGAGCATTTCCGGGGCCCCACGGCCGTCGCCTGGTCGGCGGACGACCCCGTGGCCCTGGCCAAGGAGCTCGTTCGCTTCGTCAAGGACGCCCCGGTGCTGGAGTTCCCGGTTCTTGAGTTCAAGGGCGGGCTGCTCGACGGGGCTCCGATCGCCGGTGCCGAGGTGGAGGCGATCGCCTCCCTGCCGAGCCGGCAGGAGCTGCTGGCCAAGCTGGTGTTCTTGCTCCAGTCGCCGATCACCCGTTTCGTGCGCACCCTCGGTGCGCTGCCGCGGGGATTGGTCACGGTGTTGGATCAGATCGCTAGAAAGAAGGGAGAAACAGGAGAGGCGTAATGGCACTGTCTACGGAAGAATTCATCCAGCAGGTCGACGGGCTCACCGTCCTCGAGCTCAACAATCTGGTCAAGGCCCTCGAGGACCACTACGGGGTATCCGCCGCGGCGGCCGCCATGCCGATGGCCGTCGTCGCCGGAGGTGGCGCCGGTGAGGCGGCCGCGGACGAGGAGCAGACCGAGTTCGCGGTCGTCTTGAGCGCGGTGGGCGACAAGAAGATCAACGTCATCAAGGCGGTGCGTGAAGTCACCAGCCTGGGCCTCAAGGAGGCCAAGGACCTCGTGGAGTCCGCCCCGGCCACGGTCAAGGAGGGGGTCTCCAAGGAAGAGGCCGCGGAGATCCGCAAGAAGTTCGAGGAAGCCGGCGCCCAGATCGAGGTCAAGTAAGACCAGTCTTGGCGAAACAGGAGTCCAAGGACGCACCCGCCGCCAGATCGCGAGGCCGGTCGGCGTGAATCGCTCGATTTCTCGATGTCCGCTCGTGCCGCACGGGCGGGCATGCGTACGCCCATTGCAAAGGAATCACCAGGCATGAATCAGGCCACGCTGGAAAACACGCGCGAACGCCGCGACTTCGCGAGCATCCGCTCGACGCTGCCGATCCCCAACTTGATCGACGTGCAGCGCAAGTCGTACGAGCGATTCCTGCAGATGAACCTGCTGCCCGAGGAGCGGGAGAACACGGGGCTGCAGGCGGTCTTCACCAGCATCTTCCCGTTCTCCGACTTCCGCGACACCTGCTCGCTGGACTTCGTGCACTACTCGATCGGCGAGTGGCGGTGCAAGTGCGCAGACCTGAAGGGGCTCGAGTACCTGCGCATGGAGTGCTCCAACTGCGGGTCCAAGGTCATGACCGAGCACCCGCACGAGGAGACGGTGACCTGCACCAGCTGCGGCGTTGTCAACCGCAACCGGGTCACCCGCTGCGACCGCTGCGGCAATCCCGTGGACCTGCAGCTCGAGGCGACGCTCAACGAGTGCCAGGAGCGGGGGCTGACCTACGCCGTGCCGCTCAAGGTCACGTTCCGGCTGTTCGTCTATGACAAGGACCCCGAGACCGGCGCCCGCATGATGCGCGACGTCAAGGAGGAGGAGGTCTACTTCGGCGACATCCCGCTGATGACCGACACCGGGACCTTCGTCATCAACGGCACCGAGCGGGTCATCGTGTCGCAGCTCCACCGCTCGCCGGGCGTCTTCTTCACCCAGGAGGCCCCGCGCAGCTACCTGGCCAAGATCATCCCCTACCGGGGCTCGTGGGTGGAGTTCGAATACGACCAGAAAGAGGTCCTGAACGTCCGCATCGACCGCAAGCGCAAGATTCCGGCGACCGTTTTCCTGCGCGCCCTGGGGCTGGAGAGCGACGAGGCGATCCTGCGCCGCTTCCAGCTCGCCGTGCCGCTGGAGGTCAAGAGCAAGAAGGAGTTCCGGCTCACCCTGCCGCCGGCGGTGCTCGACCAGGAGCGGATCAAGGAGAAGTACAGCCGCGCCGTGCGCCGGGCGGGCTACACCGTGTTCGGCGGGTTGAAGCTGTCCTCCGAAGACGTCGAGCGGCTGGGTGCCGGCGAGGCGCAGACCGTCGACGTGGGAGTCGCAGAGCTGGAGCGCGCCTGCTTCATCGCCGACATCGTCGACCTGGAGACCGGCGAGGTCCTGTTCGAGGCCAATCAGCCGGTGCCGGAGGACCTCGGCGAGCGGGTGGAGGGGCGGAGCCTGACGCCGCTGGAGGTCTTCTTCCCAGACTGGGATCTGACCGGCAACGTCGTCTCCAACACCCTGCACAAGGATTCGACGCGCAACCAGAAGGACGCGATGCTGGAGATCTACCGCCGCATCCGGCCGGGCGACCCCCCTACGGTCGAAAGCGCCCGCTCGCTGTTCTACGGCATGTTCTTCGACGCCAAGCGCTACGACTTCTCCAAGGTCGGGCGGTTCAAGTTCAACATCAAGCTCGACACCGACGTGCCGGTGGAGCAGAAGACGCTGTCCGAGGAAGACTTCTACAAGGTCGTCGAGTACCTGCTGCGCCTGCACCGTGACGTCGGCCAGGTCGACGATATCGACAACCTGGGCAACCGCCGTGTGCGCACGGTGGGCGAGCTGCTGGAGAATCAGTTCCGTGTCGGGCTGGTGCGCATGGAGCGGGCGATCAAGGAGAAGATGTCGGTGCATCAGGACATCGACTCGGCGATGCCCCACGACCTGATCAACTCCAAGCCGGTGATCGCGGCGATCAAGGAGTTCTTCGGCGCCTCGCAGCTGTCGCAGTTCATGGACCAGACCAACCCGCTGTCGGAGGTCACCCACAAGCGGCGTCTCTCGGCCCTGGGCCCCGGCGGCCTGTCGCGCGAGCGCGCCGGCTTCGAGGTGCGCGACGTGCACACCTCGCACTACGGGCGCATCTGCCCCATCGAGACGCCGGAAGGCCCGAACATCGGGCTGATCTCGTCGCTCGCCACCTTCGCCCGCATCAACGAGTACGGCTTCATCGAGAGCCCGTACAAGAGGGTGGAGAACGGCCGGGTCATCGAGCACTACCGCGTCATCCGCATCGGCGACGGCGCGTTCAAGCTCGGCCAGGTGGTCACCGGCGACGAGCTCGACGAGGAGAACGCGCGGCTGCGCAAGGCCCGGCGCAAGCTGGTGGACGTCGAGCCGTACGCCTTCTACCTGACCGCCTGGGAGGAGGAGCGCTACATCATCGCCCAGGCCAACACGTCGATCGACGAGCACGGCAACTTCACCGAGGAGCGGGTGATCGCGCGGGCCGGCGGCGACTTCCTCACCGTCGAGCGAGACCGCGTCGACTACATGGACATCAGCCCCAAGCAGCTGGTGTCGGTGGCGGCGGCGCTGATCCCCTTCCTCGAGCACGACGACGCCAACCGGGCGCTGATGGGCTCCAACATGCAGCGCCAGGGGGTGCCCCTGCTGCGCAGCGAGGCGCCGATCGTCGGCACCGGCCTCGAGGGGACGGTGGCCCGCGACTCCGGCGCCGTGGTGTTGGCCAAGCGCGGCGGCATCGTCGACTCGGTCGATTCCGAGCGCATCATCGTGCGAGTGGCGGCCGAAGACCCGGAGACCGGCGAGGACAAGGAGTTCGGCGCCGACATCTACCAGTTGATCAAGTTCCGGCGCTCGAACCAGAACACCTGCATCACTCAGAGGCCGCTGGTGCGCGAGGGGCAGCGGGTGCGCAAGGGCGACGTGTTGGCCGACGGGCCGAACACCGACCACGGCGAGCTGGCGCTGGGGCGCAACATCCTGGTGGCGTTCATGCCGTGGCGCGGCTACAACTTCGAAGACGCCATCCTGGTGTCCGAGAAACTGGTCAAGGAGGACGCCTACACCTCGATCCACGTCGAGGAGTTCGAAATCGAGGCGCGCGACACCAAGCTCGGCCCCGAGGAGATCACGCGCGACATCCCCAACGTCTCGGAGGCGGCGCTCAAAGACCTCGACGAGTCGGGCATCATCCGTCTGGGTGCCTCCGTCAAGCCGGGCGACATCCTGGTCGGCAAGGTGACGCCGAAGGGCGAGACCCAGCTCACGCCTGAGGAGAAGCTCCTGCGCGCCATCTTCGGCGAGAAGGCCGGGGACGTGCGCGACGCCAGTCTCAAGGTGCCGCCGGGCATCGAGGGCACGGTCGTCGACGTCAAGATCTTCACCCGCAAGGGCACCGACAAAGACGTCCGCGCCCGCGAGATCGACTCCGACGAGGTGGAGCGTCTGAACAAGAACATCAAGGACGAGGTGCGCATCCTGACCGAGGAGCGCAACAAGAAGATCCGCGACCTGCTGGTCGGCCAGAAGGTCGGTCAGGCGGTCAAGGCGAAGAGCGGCGAGACACTGCTCGCCAAGGGCGACAAGGTGACCGACGCCGTGCTGCGCCAGCTCACCCGCCAGGAGATCCAAAAGCTGCCGGTCGCCGACGCCGAGCTGCTGGCGACGGTCACCGAGGTCTACCGGCGCACCGACTCGCAGATCGAGGTGCTGCACGACGTCACCGAGCAGCGCATCGAGAAGCTCCAGGAGGGCGTCGAGCTGCCCCCCGGCGTCATCAAGCTGGTCAAAGTTTTCGTCGCCATGAAGCGCAAGCTCCAGGTGGGCGACAAGATGGCCGGCCGGCACGGCAACAAGGGCGTCATCTCGCGGGTGCTGCCCGAGGAGGACATGCCCTACATGCCGGACGGCACGCCGGTGGAGATCGTGCTCAACCCCCTCGGGGTGCCGAGCCGCATGAACGTCGGGCAGATCCTGGAGACCCACCTGGGCTGGGCCGGGCGGGTGCTCGGGCTCTACTTCGCCTCGCCGGTCTTCGACGGCATCCACGAGGAGCGGATGCAGGAGCTGATGGAGCAGGCGGGGCTGTCGATCGACGGCAAGACCGTGCTCTACGACGGCATGACCGGCGAGGCGTTCGAGCAGAAGGTCACGGTCGGCTACATCTACATGATCAAGCTCTCCCATCTGGTGGACGACAAGATCCACGCCCGCTCGATCGGCCCCTACTCGCTGATCACCCAGCAGCCGCTGGGCGGCAAGGCGCAGTTCGGCGGCCAGCGCTTCGGCGAGATGGAGGTCTGGGCGCTGGAGGCCTACGGCGCCGCCTACACCCTGCAGGAGCTCTTGACCGTCAAGAGCGACGACGTCGAAGGCCGCAGCATGGTCTACGAGGCGATCGTCAAGGGCGACGTGCCGCAGGACCCGGGATTGCCCGAGTCCTTCAACGTGCTGGTGCGCGAGCTCAAGAGCCTCTGCCTGGACGTGGAATTGCTCGAGGTCTAAGGAGAAGAACATGCAACCGCTGCGCACGCTAGACAAGCCGCAATCGGTCAAGGACTTCAACGCGGTTCGCATCTCCGTCGCGTCGCCGGAGAAGATCCGCTCGTGGTCGCACGGCGAGGTGACGCGCGCCGAGACCATCAACTACCGCACCTTCAAGCCGGAGCGCGGCGGCCTGTTCGCCGCCGAGATCTTCGGCCCGATCACCGACTGGGAGTGCCTGTGCGGTAAGTACAAGCGCATGAAGCACCGCGGCGTGATCTGCGACAAGTGCGGCGTCGAGGTCACCCGCTCGCGGGTGCGCCGCGAGCGCATGGGCCACATCGAGCTCGCCGCGCCGGTCTCCCACGTCTGGTTCTTCAAGGGGCTGCCGAGCCGCATCGGCCAGCTCCTGGATCTCACCCTGCGCCAGCTCGAGCGCATCCTCTACTTCGAGAGCTTCGTGGTCATCGACCCGATGGATGCCGACCTCGAGGAGGGGCAGGTCCTGAACGACGAGGAGTACCGCGAGGCGCGCGGCAGCTTCGGCGACGACGCCTTCGACGCCCGCATGGGCGCCGAGTCGATCCAGGACATGTTGTCGCGCATCGACCTCGACGAGCTGGCCGAAGAGCTGCGAGTGGCGATGAAGACCGAGACCAGCCAGATCCGGCGCTTGAAGGCGGCCAAACGCCTGAAGGTCGTCGACGCCTTCCGCAAGTCGGGGCAGCGGCCGGAATGGATGATCCTGAACGTCATCCCGGTCATCCCGCCCGAGCTGCGCCCGCTGGTGCCGCTCGACGGCGGCCGCTTCGCGACCAGCGACTTGAACGACCTCTACCGCCGGGTGATCAACCGCAACAACCGGCTGAAGAAGCTGCTCGAGCTGCGGGCGCCGGAAGTCATCGTCCGCAACGAGAAGCGCATGCTGCAGGAGGCGGTCGACGCCCTGTTCGACAACGGTCGCCGCGGCCGGGTGCTCAAGGGCTCGAACAACCGGCCCCTGAAATCGCTCTCCGACACCTTGAAGGGCAAGCAGGGCCGTTTCCGCCAGAACCTGCTGGGTAAGCGGGTGGACTACTCGGGCCGCTCGGTGATCGTCGTCGGTCCCGACCTGCACCTCCACCAGTGCGGCCTGCCCAAGAAGATGGCCTTGGAGCTCTTCAAGCCGTTCATCTACAACCGGCTCGAGGCGCGCGGCCTGGTGACCACCATCAAGGCCGCCAAGGAGCTGGTGGAGCGCGAGGTGGACGAGGTCTGGGACGCGCTGGAGGAGGTGATCAAGGAGCACCCGGTGCTCTTGAACCGCGCGCCGACGCTCCACCGCCTCGGCATCCAGGCCTTCGAGCCGGTGCTGGTCGAGGGCAAGGCGATCAAGATCCATCCGCTGGTCTGCGCCGCCTTCAACGCCGACTTCGACGGCGACCAGATGGCGGTGCACGTGCCACTGTCGATGAAGGCACAGATCGAGAGCCACGTGCTGATGCTGGCCAGCCGCAACATCCTGTCGCCCGCCCACGGGCGGCCGATCGCGGTGCCCAGCCAGGACCTGGTCCTCGGCGGCTACTACCTGACCTACGAGGGGCGCGATGCGCGCGGCGCCGGCAAGGTGTTCGCCGATTTCGACTCGGTGATCCTGGCGCTGCACGAGGGGCTGGTCGAGACCCAGAGCCCGATCAAGGTGCGCTACTCCGGCCCGTACATCGATCTCTCCCAGCAGCTCGACGACCAGGACGTGCTCCGCGCCGAGGTCCAGGTTCTCGATCGGGAGCTGATCGAGACGACGGTCGGGCGGGTCATCCTCAACACCAACCTGCCCGACGAGCTGCCGTTCATCAACGGGCTGCTCAAGAAACGGGGCCTGCAGGATCTCGTGGGCTACTGCAACACCCAGCTCGGCAACCAGAAGACCGTGCAGATGCTCGATCGCCTGAAGGAGATCACCTTCTACTACGCGACCAAGGCTGGGATCTCCATCGGCGTTCGCGACATGGTCGCGCCGGCGAGCAAGGCCGAGTTGCTGGACGCGGCGCGCGACGAGGTGGTCGCCATCGAGAAGCAGCGCGACCGCGGCGTGATCACCGCCGGCGAGCGCAAGAACAAGACCATCGACATCTGGCACCGGGTCACCGAGCGCGTGTCCGAGGAGATGTTCCGCGAGATGGCCGCCGCCGAGGAGCGCCGCGGCGAGCTCAACCCCATCCGCATCATGGCCGACTCCGGGGCCCGGGGCTCGCGCGAGCAGGTGCGCCAGCTCGCCGGCATGCGGGGACTGATGTCGAAGCCTTCCGGCGAGGTCATCGAGACACCGATCACCGCCAACTTCCGCGAAGGCCTGTCGGTGCTGCAGTACTTCATCTCCACCCACGGCGCCCGCAAGGGGCTCGCCGACACGGCGCTCAAGACCGCGGACTCGGGATACCTGACCCGCCGCCTGGTCGACGTGTCGCAGGACGTCATCGTCACCGAGGTGGACTGCGGCACCTTCGAGGGCATCGTGGTGACCGCCATCATGGAGGGCGGCGACATCCTGGAGCCGCTGCGCGACCGCATCGTCGGCCGTGTCGCCCAGGAGACGATCTACGACCCGATGACCGGCGACAAGCTGGTCGAGACTGGGCAGTTCATCGACGAGGAGACCGCCGGCGCCGTGCAGGGGGCGGGAATCGAGCGCGTGCGCATCCGCTCGGTCTTGACCTGCGAGACGCGGCGCGGCGTGTGCGCCAAGTGCTACGGCCGCAACCTCGCCACCGGAACGCTGGTCGAGATCGGCGAGGCCGTCGGCGTCATCGCCGCGCAGTCGATCGGCGAGCCCGGCACCCAGCTCACCATGCGGACCTTCCACTACGGAGGCACCGCCAGCCGGGTGTCCGAGCAGTCCAAGCACATCGCCTCCAACCCGGGGCGCGTCAAGTTCCTGAACGTCGCCACCGTGGAGTGGAAGTCGGCGAGCGGGAACGATTCCGACGCCACCCAGCTGGTGGTCGTCAACCGCAACGGCAAGCTGGCGATCGTCGACGACAAGGGCCGGGAGCTCGAGCGCTACGCGCTGACCTACGGCAGCCGGCTGGCGGTGCAGGACGGCGACCACGTGGAGCCGGGCCAGGAGATGGTGGAGTGGGATCCGTTCTCCTCCGTCATCTTGACCGAGATCCAGGGCACCATCGAGTTCCAGGACATCGTCGAAGGCGAAAACGTGCGGGAGGAGACCGATCACGTCACCGGGCTCACCCAGCGCATCATCCTCGAGGCTTCGGCGCACGAGAAGCGGGTGCCGGCGATCGTGGTCAACGGCAAGGGTCAGGAGCGCCGCTACCTGTTGCCGTCGGGCTCTCACCTGGTGGTCCAGGACGGCCAGAAGGTGTTCCCCGGCGACGCCCTGGCCAAGATCCCGCGTGAGACCACGAAGACCAAAGACATCACCGGCGGTCTGCCGCGCGTCGTCGAGCTATTCGAGGCGCGTGTGCCCAAGGACGCGGCCGTGATCTCCGACATCGACGGCACCGTGCGCCTGGGCGAGGTGGTCAAGGGCAACCGTATCGTCAAGGTGGAGGCGGACAGCGGCGAGGTGCGCGAATATTCCATCCCGCGCTCCATCCACATCAACGTGCAGGAGGGCGAGCACGTGCGCGCCGGCGACCCCCTGATCGACGGCTCCATCAACCCCCACGACATCCTCGAGGTGCTGGGCGAGAAGGAGCTGCAGCGCTACCTGGTGGACAAGATCCAGGAGGTCTACCGCTCCCAGTCGGTGGCGATCAACGACAAGCACATCGAGGTCATCGTGCGCCAGATGATGCGCTCGGTGAAGATCGAAGAGGTCGGCGACACCGAGTTCCTGGTCGACGAGCAGGTCGACCGCTGGGAGTTCAAGGGGGAGAACCAGCGCGTCCTCGACGCCGGCGGCGAGCCGGCGGTGGCGCGGCCGCTGCTCTTGGGCATCACCAAGGCGAGCCTGTCGACCGACAGCTTCATCTCCGCCGCCAGCTTCCAGGAGACGACCCGGGTGCTCACCGAGGCGTCGATCCACGGCAAGGTGGACCTGCTCCGCGGCTTGAAGGAGAACGTCATCGTCGGCCGGCTGATCCCCGCCGGCACGGGCATGGGCCACTACCACGACTACCACATGGAGGACGACGTGCCCGAGGCCATGCCGGAAGCCGATGAGCCCCTCATCTTCGACTTCGACGAAGAGGAGGTCGGCGCCATGGCCCAGGAGACCGTGGAGACGGAGTAGAGGCCGGAACGCCAGCGGGCAAGTTGACGAGCACCCGGGACGCCTGGTATCTTCCGGTGGTTCCGCGCTCGGAGTTCCCTGAGGGGTCGAGTCCGGTGCACAGCGCAGTCTGAGATACGCGCCCGGGTGCCCGCCTGGGGGGGTGGGGCCTGCGGGGCGGTTTGTGGGTGTTCAGAGTGTGGGATATGGATCGTAGGTAGGAGATATCGAGACGATGCCGACCATTCAGCAACTGGTGCGCAAGGGGCGCAGCCGCCAGGGCTCCAAGACCAAGAGCCCGGCGCTGCAGTCCTCGCCGCAGAAGCGGGGCGTGTGCGTGCGGGTCTACACCCAGACGCCCAAGAAGCCCAACTCCGCGCTGCGCAAGGTGGCGCGCGTGCGCCTGACCAACGGCATCGAGGTGACCACCTACATCCCGGGCGTAGGGCACAACCTGCAGGAGCACTCGATCGTGCTCATCCGCGGCGGCCGCGTCAAGGATCTGCCGGGCGTGCGCTACCACGTGGTTCGCGGCACCCTGGACGCGGCGGGAGTCTCCGATCGCCGGCAGAGTCGTTCGAAATACGGGGCCAAGCGGCCGAAGTCCTAAGGAGAAGAGGTAGAGCTCATCATGTCGCGACGCAGCGAAGCCCCGAGGCGAGAGATCCTGCCCGACCCGCTGTACAACTCGCAGCTGGTGACGAAGTTCGTCAACGTGCTGATGCGGGACGGCAAGAAGACCGTCGCCGAGCGCATCCTCTATGATGCCTTGGAGGCCATCCGGGGGCGCACCGAGGACGACCCGATGAAGGTCTTCAAGAAGGCGGTCGAGAACGTGAAGCCGACCGTCGAGGTGAAGTCCCGACGGGTCGGCGGGTCGACGTACCAGGTGCCGGTGGAGGTGCGACCCGCACGCCGCCAAGCGCTGTCGTTCCGTTGGCTCATCCAGAGCGCCCAGGGACGGCCGGAGAAGACGATGAGGCAGCGGCTGGCGGCGGAGCTGCTCGAAGCCTCGGATCACCGCGGTACCGCCATGAAGAAGAAGGAAGACACGCACAGAATGGCTGAAGCCAACAAGGCGTTCGCCCACTACCGCTGGTAGCGCCCCGCTCCCGAGCCCCGTCCGGGGTCCGGGATACGACGATCGGCGGCTGGGCATGCGACGAGAGGTCCGAATCGGACGGGTGAGTCCCAACGCCGTCGACGACCTATTTTTCAGAGATTCAAGGCAATGGCACGCAAGGTACCGCTGGAAAACACGCGCAACATCGGCATCATGGCGCACATCGATGCCGGCAAGACGACGACTACGGAGCGCGTCCTCTATTACACCGGCATCAACTACAAGATCGGCGAGGTACACGAGGGCACCGCGACGATGGACTGGATGGTCCAGGAGCAGGAGCGCGGCATCACCATCACCGCGGCGGCGACGCAGTGCTTCTGGAACGAGCACCGGATCAACATCATCGACACGCCGGGCCACGTCGATTTCACGGCCGAGGTGGAGCGCTCGCTGCGCGTGCTGGACGGCGCCGTCGCCGTCTTCGACGCGGTGGCCGGCGTGGAGCCGCAATCGGAGACGGTGTGGCGGCAGGCCGACCGGTACCGGGTGCCGCGCATCGCCTTCGTCAACAAGATGGACCGCGTCGGCGCCGACTTCGACCGTTGCGTCGAGATGATGCGCAGTCGCCTCAACGCCTCGCCGGTCCCGGTGCAGATCCCCTGGGGCAAGGAAGACGGTCTGCTCGGCGTCATCGATCTCGTGGGGCTCAAGGGAATCCGCTACCGGGACGAGAGCCTGGGCGCCGAATACGAGGTCACCGAGATCCCCGCCGAATATCTGGACACCGCGCACAAGCTGCGCGAGCAGATGGTCGAAGCGGTGGCCGAGACCGACGACGAGCTGCTCGAAAAGTATCTGTCGGGCGAAGAGGTGACGGTCGACGAGCTCAAGGCCGCGCTGCGACGCGCGACCTGCGCCAACAAGCTGCAGCCGGTGCTCGCGGGCTCGGCGTTTCGCAACAAGGGGGTGCAGCCGCTGCTCGACGCGGTGGTCGACTATCTGCCCTCGCCGCTCGACGTGCCGGCGATCCAGGGCACCGATCCGGCGAGCGGCGAGACGGTCGGGCGTCCGGCGGGCGACGACGCCCCGTTCGCGGCCCTGGTGTTCAAGATCACGACCGACCCCTTCGTCGGGCAGCTTGCCTACTTTCGCGTCTACTCGGGCACCGTCGCCTCGGGCACCAGCGTCTTGAACACCGGCAAGGACCGCAGCGAGCGCATCGGCCGGCTGCTCAGGATGCATGCCAACAAACGGGAGGAGATCACCGAGGTGCGCGCCGGCGACATCGCCGCGGCGGTGGGCTTGAAGGGGGTCTCCACCGGGGTCACGATCTGCGACCCCAAACATCCCATCCTGCTCGAGTCGATGCAGTTTCCCGAGCCGGTGATCGCGGTCTCCATCGAGCCCAAGACCAAGGGCGACCAGGAGAAGCTGGCGCTGGCACTGCAGCGGCTGATGAGTGAGGACCCGACCTTCCGCGTCCACACCGAACCCGACACCGGGCAGACCCTGATCTCGGGGATGGGCGAGCTGCACCTCGAGATCATCACCGACCGGCTGGTGCGCGAGTTCAACGTCGGCGCCAGCGTCGGCCGGCCCCAGGTTGCCTACAAGGAGACGGTGACCCAGGAGGCCGAGGGCGAGGGGCGCTTTGTGCGCCAGACCGGAGGTCGCGGCCAATACGGGCACGCCAAGATCCGCCTGCGGCCGACGACGGAGGGCACCTTCGTCTTCCACGACAAGATCGTCGGCGGCGTCATCCCGCGGGAGTTCATCAGGCCCGTGGAGCAGGGCATCGCCGAAGCTTTGGAGACCGGGCCGCTCGCCGGCTTCCCGATCTCCGGTGTCGAGGTGGAGCTCTACGACGGCAGCTACCACGATGTCGACTCCTCCGAGGTGGCGTTCAAGATCGCCGGCTCGATGGCGTTCCAGGACGCCGTGCGCCGCGCCGAGCCGGTGCTGCTCGAGCCGGTCATGGCGGTCGAGGTGGTGACGCCGGAGGAGTACATGGGTGACGTCATCGGCGATATCACTTCGCGGCGCGGCCGGATACAGCAGATGGAGCCGCGCGACAACGTCCAGGTGGTGCGCGCCAAGGTGCCGCTCGCCGAGATGTTCGGCTACGCCACCGACCTGCGGTCGGCCAGCCAGGGGAGGGCCAGCTACACCATGCAGTTCGAGGCCTACGAGCAGGCCCCCAAGACAGTCAGCGAGGAGGTCGTCGCCAAGGCGGCAGGCTGAAGAAGACCTGGAGTCTCGGAGGGAGTCATAAGCAATGTCCAAACAGAAGTTCGAGCGTACGAAGCCGCACGTGAACATCGGGACGATCGGTCACGTGGACCACGGGAAGACGACGTTGACGGCGGCGATCACGCGGATCCTGGCGGCGAAGGGTCTGGCGGAGTACGTGGCGTTCGACGCGATCGACAAGGCTCCGGAGGAGCGGGAGCGTGGGATCACGATCGCGACGGCGCACGTGGAGTACCAGACGGAGAAGCGCCACTACGCGCACGTGGACTGCCCGGGTCACGCGGACTACGTGAAGAACATGATCACGGGTGCGGCGCAGATGGACGGGGCGATTCTGGTGCTGTCGGCGGCGGATGGACCG
>JBOGJI010000321.1:0-13853 GCA_050747865.1 Thermoanaerobaculia bacterium | reverse complement strand
ACCTTGACGATCTGCATGGAAGCCACCTGCCGCGACCGCGACTCAGGACGCGGCTGCCCTATGATGTCTTGCATACGACCGAGAAGCCCCTGGCGCGCGACCCACGGGAGATATCTTCACAGGCTCTCAGGGCAGCAGGAAGGCGGCGAGCGCGCCGACGATCGCCGCCATTGCCGTCCAGGTCGCGGCCGACCAGGCGACGGGCTGATGCACGGTCGGCACCTCCGGCCGCTCCGGCAGGCCGTACTCGCGCGGCGACCCGAGGAGGATGGAGAGCGCGTGGGTGCCGCCTACGCTGGTGTCGCGCGGGTCGTAGAGCCGGGCGTCTTCGTAACCCCGAGCGCGCAGCTCGTCGATGCGCGCCGACGCCCGCTCGCGCAGAGCGTCCAGGGGCCCGAAGAGGATCGAACCGGTCGGGCAGACCTGGGCGCAGGCCGGAGTGAGCCCGGAGGCCTGGCGGTCGTAGCAGAAGGTGCACTTGAAGGCGCCGCCGGCGCCGGGCAGCCGCGGCCGAGCGCTTGCGCGAGGACGCCAGGGAGCAACGGGGCCAGCGGCCTGGCGCGGAGCCGGAGGCGGAGCGGCAGGCCGGCGGTCCACGACGCCGAACGGGCAGCCCACCACGCAATAACCGCAGCCGTTGCAGACGTCGTCCTGGACCAGCACCGAGCCCACCGGCGTGCGCACGATGGCGCCGGTCGGGCAGGCCTCCAGGCACCCCGCCTCCTCGCAGTGCTTGCAGACGTCAGAGAGGAAGATCCAGGAGAACGGCTCCTCGCCCGCCACCTGCGTCCCTCGCGGCCGGTCGAGCTCCAGGAACTTCACGTGCCGCCAGGTCGAGGCGCCCAGGCTCCCGGTGTTGTCGTACGAATGGCCCGTGAACACCGGCTCCTCGGCCGGCAGCCCGTTCCACTCCTTGCACGCCACCTCGCACGCCTTGCAGCCGATGCACAGCGTGGCGTCGGTCAAGAACCCCACCACCGTGCCGTCGGCCCAGTAGCTATGCCTCGGCGGCGTGAAGGTCGAGGTGCTGTCGCCGATTGCCATGAATCCGCCGCTATCGTACCGCCGTGTCCGAGTCGGGCACTTCACTCGGCACCCCGCGAGCAAGGCGAGCAGCGAGCTCACTGAGGTGCTCGGCCGGCCAGGGGAAAGGCCTCCACGGTCCGGTAGCGTGCCCCCCCGGCTCCGAGCTGGCTCTCGAGCAGGACTCCCTGGGCCACCTCAAAGGGTTCCCCCCGGGGACGATCGGCAGAAGCCAGGAAGCGCTCCACCGCTCGCGGTGGCCAGGGGCGGGCGGGTCGTGCAAGGGTGAGGTGAGCATGGAACGGCCGACGTTCCAGCTCGACGCCTGCAGCCTTGGCGGCTGCCTCGGCCAGTGCCGCCTGGAGCGCGGCCAGCTCCGACCCTCCCGCCACTCCGAGCCATGCCACCCGCGCCGCCCGACCGGAAGGAAAGGTCCCGGCCCCGCGGACACGGAGCCGCAGAGGCGGGTGCTGTCCGAAAGCTGGTGCCAGATGAGCCGCAAGGGATGGGAGTCGATCGGGGGCGGTCTCCCCCAGGAAGACCAACGTCAGATGCAGGTTCTCCGCCCGCACCCAACGTGCCCAGGGCAGCTCGTGCCGAAGCCGATCGGCCAAGGCGGCGATCTCGCGCCGAAGGGGCTCGGGTGTCTCCAGGGCGATGAAGAGTCTCATGCAGGGATCCGGCGGCAGATGCCGGGACCGAGCTGGCTCGTCGCCGAGGCTACAGATCGAACGGCTTCCAACCGCTGGAGGTGCTCGACCGCTGCGGCAAGCCGAACTGCCAACCGGCGGAGAGCCGGTTCCAGTCGGCCAGGTCCTGGAGGGGGATTCGCGGACGCAACTCGCGCAGGGCGCGGATGTCCTCTGCAGTCGTAGGCAGATCGCGCGCCAGCGCCTCTGGGTCGAGTTGCTCAACTCCTCGGCGCGATGTCATTCCACGCTTCCTCCATGCCTCGACGTATGAACTGTTCACGCACCGCCTCGCGGTCGATGTCTGCCAGCGTTAGCAGGAACCGCAGGTCGGCCAGCTCTTGCGCCTTGCGCGTCGCATCGCTGGCCATCGCGTGGACCTTCAGCGCGGCGACATGCTCGGGGCCAGGTACCCGGATCGTAGAGCCCCCGGGACCTGGCACCTGCCGTACATGCCCGAACAGGAGCTCCCCTGTGTCTCCGGAGACGTAGACGAAGTCGACGCGTCCCCGCTCGGCATCGTCGTGTCGGTGGTTCGAGTAGCCCTCCGAGCGATAGAGCGTCCGGTATCCCTGGGCCTCGAGGTGGCTCACGATGGCGTCTTGAGCGCTGCGATCGGCCACGAAGTCGAGATCCAGGGTCGTGCGCGGCAGGCCATACGCGGCCATGGCGACGCCGCCGATCACGGCCCATCGGAGCTCGTGGTCGGTGAAGAAGCCCGTAAGCTCGTCGAGCACGCGAGCGAAATCCACCTCGCCCGCGAGCTTAGCGTGAGATCAGGCCGCCGTGGCCGCTCCCTCCTTGTAGACCCAGGCCCCCGCGACCGTGGCGACGATCATCTCGATCAGAGAGATGACTCCCCACGGCACCAGCAGGCCGGTGGGGAACAGCCCCATGGCGCAGTAGGCGAGGATGGCAAGCAAGTAGCTTCCGATCCACAGCGCGACTGCGACCTTGACGGCAGTCATTGGGCCAGCGCCGAAGCGAGGTCGCGCGGCGGCGTAGAACCACACTGCCACGAGGCCGGCGATGAAACCCATCAGCACGAACAACGCCACGCCTCCTTCCGTGGGCAGGTTGTGCGCTGTGGCCGCGGCTTCCCACTGTTCGCGGAGTGCGCCGTGGCCTACAGCTTCAAACACGTTGATGATCACGCCCGCCAGCAGCCCTCCCAGGATCCAGCGTCCGACGTTGATTCCGCCCATGACCAACCTCCTTTCAGCCCGTGACGACGACGGGCAGCCATGCGATCCCTCCACCAGTCATCGCCGACGACGATGAGCTGGATCTCCGCATAGTCCTCACGATCCGGAAGCACCACGAGCGGCTCGCGGTGCCTAGGTGGGGAGGCGTGATTTCCTGATGCACAGGCCTCGATCGCAATTCTACCCGAAGCGGAGCCAGAGCGAGGCGGCGAGACCCGCGAGGGGCAGCTTCGTGCGATATAGAGTCGTCTCGCGTGAAGTTGACACGACGCGAGTTCGTGGCTGGTGCCGTGGCGGTCGCCACCCTGGCTGCCTCCACGACTGCGGCATCGGAGGGAGCAGAAGAGATGTTTGGACTCATCGGCAAGATGACTACGGTGCAGGGCCAGCGGGACGCGTTCATCGACATCCTGCTCGCGGGCATCGACGACATGCCCGGCTGCCTGAGCTACGTCGTCGCCAAAGATCCGGAGGACGAGAACGCCCTGTGGATCACCGAGGTGTGGGACAGCCAGGCCAGCCACGAGGCATCCCTGTCGCTGCCCTCCGTGCAGGCGGCGATCGCCAAGGGCAGGTCGCTGATCGCCGGCTTCGGCGAGCGCTTCGTCACCGCGCCGGTCGGCGGGCACGGGCTGGTCGCGGCGAAAGCGCCCTGAAGTTCCCGGGCCCGGGTCAACCGTGCGGCCGTACCGTGCAAAGCAGGGCCTTGGACTCGTGGATCCAGACGTTGGGCTCGGCGGAGAGCGGGATCAAGTCGTTGACCGTGTCGCCGGCGAGCGGCGGGTGGGAGCCCCAGTGGAACGGCATCGCCACCTGGTGAACCAGGCGGTCGCCGAGACGCAAGGGGCGGATGCGGCGGGTGACCAGGGCGCGGGCGGTGATGGCGCCGCGGGCGGTCGCCACGGTGACCCGGTCGCCGTTGGCGACGCCCACCTCGCGGGCGAGCTCCGGGGAGAGCTCGGCGAAGAGCTCCGGCTGCAGCTCGGCCAGGTGCGAGAGGGTGCGACTCATGCCGCCGGCGGTGTGGTGCTCGGTCAGGCGGTAGGTGGTGAGCACGTAGGGAAACCGCGAGTCCGGTGAGCTCGCGTAGCGGTTGTCGTCGCGCTCCATGCGGTCGGCGACCGGGTTGGTCGGCACGCGGTAGAGGGGATTCTCGATCGGCGACTCGAACGGCTCGTAGTGGGCCGGCAGCGGCCCGTCGGCGAGGCCTTCGGGAACGAACAGCCTGGCCACCCCCTCCGGGTGCATGAGGAACGGGGCGTCTCCCCGATGAGCGGCGACGCCGGCGGCGTCGGACGCGGGGATGTAGCCAGGCGGCTTGTCGGCCGGGAAGTCGGGCACGTCGTCGCCCGTCCAGCGGCCCTCTCCCTCGTCCCACCAGAGGAGCTTCTTCGCTTCGCTCCACGGCGTTCCGTCCGGCCGCGCCGAGGCGCGGTTGTAGAGGATGCGGCGATCGGCCGGCCAGGCGAACCCCCAGCCGTGGCCGTAGGGGCCGCGGGGCTCTCGCCGCGCCGCCCGGTTGATCCCGTCCGGGCCGTAGACCCCGGAGTAGATCCAGCAGCCGCAGGCGGTCGAGCCGTCGGCGGCGAGCTGGTGGAAGCCCTCGACCTGGGGGCGGACCACGCCGCTTCGCGGCGCGGTGCCCTGCGTCCCGTCATCCGCCGACACACGCCAACCGTTGATCTCGGCCAGCACCGCCTCCATGACCGGCTCGCCGTGCTCGTCCTCCGGGTACCACCAGTCGACGGCGCGCAGCGGTGCGTCCCGTGGATCGTCCGACTCCTGGGCGCGCGCGATCAGGCGGCGGGCGAGCTGGTGGACGAACCAGGCCTCCGAGCGGGCGTCGCCGGGCGGCTCGACCGCCTTCTCGCGCCACTGCAGCAGCCGCTGAGTCTGGGTGAACGAGCCGGCCTTCTCGGCGTGGCCGGCGGCAGGGAAGAGGAAGACCTCGGTGGCGATCTCCTCCGGACGCCACTCGCCGCGCCGCACCTCCGGGGCGTCGTACCAGAACGAGGCGGTCTCGATCTCGACCAGGTCGCGGACCACCAGCCACTCGAGGCGGGTCAGGGCCTTGCGCTCGACGGCGGCGCCCTGCCCCGCGACGGCGGGGTTCTGGCCCATGACGAACAGGCCGTCGAAGCCGCCGTCGGCCATCTCGGCCATGTAGTAGAGGTGGGAGTGGTTGCCGGCGATGCGTGGCAGGTTGGCGAAGCCGAAGTCGTTCGCCTCGGTGGCCGCCTCTCCGTAATACGCCTTGAGCAGTGAGACGACGTAGGCCGGGGCGTTGGCCCACCAGCCCTCGCGTTTGGTGACCCTTCGCAAGTACTCGGCCAGCGTCGCGTCTGCCTTGCGGACGTCCGGCATCGGCAGGTAGCCGGGCAGCAGGTCGTAGAGCGTCGGGATGTCGGTCGAGCCCTGGATCGAGGCGTGCCCGCGCAGAGCCAGGATGCCGCCGCCGGGGCGGCCGATGTTGCCGAGCAGGAGCTGCAGGATCGCCGCCGTGCGGATGATCTGCACGCCCTTGGAGTGCTGGGTCCAGCCCACGGCGTAGCAGATCGCCGAGGTCTTGTCGGGGCCGGAGTTGTCGGCCAGCGCCCGCGCGACGCACAAGAGCTTGTCGCGCGGCACCCCGGCGACGCGCTCCACAATCTCCGGCGTGTAGCGCGCGAAGTGGCGCTTCAGGGTCTGGAAGGCCGAGCGCGGGTGCTCGAGCGTCGGGTCGCGGACGATCTCTCCCGCGGCGTCCCGCTCGTACGCCCAAGACGACGGGTCGTAGCTGCGGGTCGCGGGATCGAAGCCGGAGAAGAGGCCGTCCAGGTCCTCGGTGTCGCGGAACGCCTCACCGACCAGGTAGCTCGCGTTGGTGTAGTGGCGGACGTAGTCGGCGAAGTAGCGCCCCTCCTCCAGCACCCAGCGCACCAGGCCGCCGAGGAACGCCAGGTCGCCGCCGGCGCGGATCGGCACCCAGAGGTCGGAAAGCGCCGAGGTGCGCGAGTAGCGCGGATCGACGTGGATGACGGTGGCGCCGCGCTCGCGCGCCGCGACCACGAAGCGGAAGCCCACCGGATGCGCCTCCGCCATGGAGGAGCCCTGGATCAGGATGCAGTCGCTCGCGACGAGGTCCTGCAGCGCCGTCGTCGCCCCGCCCCGCCCGAACGAGGTCCCCAGACCGGGGACCGTGGAGCTGTGTCAAGTTCGGGCCTGGTTGGAGACCGCCACCATCCCCAACCCGGCCGTGAACAGCTTCTTGATCAGGTAGTTCTCTTCGTTGTCGAGCGTAGCCCCGCCCAGGTGCGCGATGCGTCGGGTATGGTTGACGTAGCGGCCCTGCTCGTCACGCGTGACGAAGCTCGCCCGCCGCGTCTCCCACACCCGTTCGGCGACCCGGTCCATCGCCTCTCCCAAGTCGAGTGTCTCCCACTCCGTACCATGCGGCCGGCGGTAGAGGACCCGCTCGAGCCGCCCCGGGTGCGTCAGCAGCTCCTTCGACGCCGCCCCCTTGGGGCACAGCGTCCCCTGGTTGATCGGGCTCTCGGGATCGCCTTCGATGGACAGGATCCGTCCGTCGCGATGGTAGACGAGCTGGCCGCAGCCGACGCCGCAGTAAGGACAGACCGAGCGCGCCACCCGCACTTCGGCACCGGTCGTGCGCGCAGTCACCTCTCGCGTCCGCGCGGAGTAGGCCTCCGCACCGCTGCCGTCTCCGCGCCCTGCAAGCTGTGCGAGAAGGGGCCAACGGGCCATGACGCAAGCAGTCTACACGCCGGAGAGCAGGCCCAGCTTCTTGTCGGCACCGAAGCGCTCGCCGGTTTTCATGCGACCGGCGCCTCGATGCGCACGTCGCGTTCCAGGGGAAGTCTTCCGGAATGATGCGCCGCCGGTCCTTGTGCCCCAGCAGGACGTTGTCGTACTCCCCCAGCAGGCGTACCGGAGCCGCGACCTCGGTGTCGGGGCGCGGTGCCTCGGGCACGTCGAACAGCTCCCCGCCGTCCTCGTCGCGGAACGTCACGAGCCGCGGGCGCAGCCGCTCGAACACCACCTTCAGTCGCGTCAGGCCCGACCAGTTCTGCATGTCCATGACCGAGGCGGGGCCGAAGGTCTCGAGGTAGCGGAGCGCCAGCTCGTCGATCGAAGGCTCGGAGTCGAGCTCGCGGCCGGTCCACGCCTCGAACGCCGCGTATTTCGCCTGCCCGCCCCGACCCCACACGCCGCGCGGCGGAACCTGCACCAGCGGCACGTCGACGGGCACAGCAAAGCCGAGCTCCGTAACGGACTCGCCGATGCCGCGCTCGACCAGGCGGCGGGCGACCTCGCGCGCCGCCAGCGGCTCGTCGGCCAGCAGCTCCCGAACGGCGCCCACGAACCGACGGCGCGCCGTCCCGCCCATGCGGCGCCCGATGGCGCCGGTCCTGCGGTCCAGCATGTCCTGCATCAGCGGCCGCAGAAAGAGCGCGTCCCGCACGGTGACCAGGTGGATCGTCCCCCGCATCAGGGTGATGCGCACCGCCTCCCGCTCGGCGAGCATCCGCCCCAGCTCGTGGGGGTCGAACCCCTCGAGGCGCGACCACAGCCCGTAATACGGAGGCATCGGCGCCTGTGCCTGCAGCCCGACGAGGCGCTCGACCGCCTCCGGCACCAGGATGTCCACGCGGCGCAGCAGCGACTGACGCGCCAGCAGCGCCCGATTGAGCGCCCGTCTCCCGAGAACGCCGTCGCGCATCGTCAAGCAGGGTGGCGGTCACCTCGACCACCAGCGGCGTGAAGACCAGGACGACGGTGTCGTTCAAGAAGAGCGCGGAGAGCAGCCCGGCCGCGGCGATGAGCAGGGCGAGGAGCTGGCGCGGCGTGCGCGCCCAGCGCACCACGCGGGCGGTGACGAGACCGAAGAGCCCCGCCAGGCGCAGGTTCGCGTTCAAGATCATCATGGCGAGCAGCAGCGAGAGGGTGTGGAGATCGACGGCTCGCAAGGCCTGGTCGAGGGAGATGGCCCCGACGAGCATGAGGACCGTCGCGCCGACCAGGGCGATGGTGGCGCGATTCATCCTCAAGCGCGGGTAGCGCCCCGCCGCCACCCCCACCAGGGTGACCGCGATCACGGCCGCGTAGAACCAGGAGAGGCGCGCCAAAGATTCCTCAGGCCGAGGCGAGCAGCGGCGGGACCGGGCAGTCCAAGGCGTCGGCCACCGCCCGCAGCAGCTCCCGCCTCTCGACACCGGCCGACGCGGCCAGCCCGCAAGCGGCCGCGCAGGCCTCGATGAGCTGGGCCTTGAGCCGCGGTGCGACGGTGGCGAGCAGGGCCAGCGCCCGGTCGATGTCGGGCAGGTGGCAGGCCTCGGGAGCCAGCAGGCTGAGCTGGTCTTGCAGGCCCGGGAGGCGGGCCGCGGCGGCGCCGAACGCGGCGCCGGCCGCCTCCTCGTCGGCGAACCCGGCGTGCGCCAGGGCGGAGAGCAAGAGCGAGCACTCCCGGACGAGCTCGGTGAGACCGGAGTAGGCGATCTTGCGTGGCCGGGCCACGCCGAACGTCGGCTCGAGATGCCGCAGGAGCTGGCGATGCAGGGTGAACTCGAACAGGGTCAGCCGCCGATCCGCCTCGGCGAGGCGCTCGACGGTCGCCTTCAGATGGCCGTATTGAGCCTGCGACAGCCGCCGCAGGGCCGGCAGAGCCAGCTCCAGCAAGGGCAGCCGGACCTCGGGCCGGCAGGCGTCGACCGCGGGGAGGAGGCGTCGCACCTCCTGGGCGAGCACGGCGTCGTCGACGAGCCGCTCGAGCTGGTGTGTCCGCACCTCGGGGTGGCGGTCGATCAGCAGGGCGCAGACCAGGGCGCGGGCGGAGGCGGGCTCGCGCGCCGCGGCCGGCAGCTCCGGGGTCAGGGATTCGAGCAGGGCGGCGGCGTAGGCGAAATGGGTGGCGGTCGGCCGGCCGACGCCGGCGGCGACCGCCTCCGGAACGAGCACCCGGCCCGCCGCGCCGCCGGTCAGCACCTCCGCCAGCCTGTCCGCGGCGCGGCCTTCCGGCCGCCGCTCCTTGGCAGGCGCGGCCGGGCGCACGGCGGAGACCTCCGGGAAGACGCCGTCGAAGCTCGGATCGAGGCGCCGGATGCGCTCGGCAAGCGGCGGGTGGGTGGCCATCCAGGCGAACAACGGCCGCCCCGCCCCCTGGCCGAAGAAGAGGTGGCTCGCCTGCTCGGCGTTCGGGCTCTTGAGCCGCGAGCCCGCCGCCAGGCCGCCGATCTTCTTGAGCGCCCCGGCGAGCCCGTCCGGGTTGCGCGTGAACTGCACCGCGGCGGCATCGGCCAGGAACTCGCGCTGGCGGGAGACGGCGCTCTTGATCAGGCCGCCGAAGAAGAACCCGATATAGCCGATGGCGTAGACGGCGAGGCCGAGCAGCAGCCAGGCCGCTCCCGCGCCCTTCTCCCGCCCGGCGTCGGACCAGCTGGCGCTGCGCAGCATCCAGTAGCCGATGAGGCCGATGACCAGAATGCCGTGCACGATGCCGATCAGCCTGAAGTTCAAGCGCATGTCGCCGTTCAGGATGTGACTGAACTCGTGCGCCACCACGCCCTGCAGCTCGTCCCGCGACAGCAGCTCCATGGCTCCCCGGGTGATGCCGATCACCGCGTCGTCGGTGTTGAGGCCGGCGGCGAAGGCGTTGATCCCCGGCTCCTTCTCCAGCAGGTAGACGGTCGGCACCGGCGTCCCCGCGGCGAGCGCCATCTCTTCGACCACGTTGAGCAGACGCCGTTCAGCGGGCTTCCCGCTGTTGGGGTCGACCGGACGGCCGCCGAGGAGGCTCGCCACCTTCTCGCCGCCGCCGCCGGCGAGCTGAGCCGTCTTGTAGAGCGTGCCGCCGCCGATCACGGACAGCGTCGCCAGGCTCACGCCCGCGGCGGCCTGCGGCAGCCACGGACCCGCGCCGCCCAGCGCCCCGTCGGCAACCTTCGCCGAGCCGAAGGAGAAAATCCCCAGCGCGGCGCCATTGACCGCCGCAACGACGGCGATCACGGCGAGCAGAAACAGCAGCACCAGCCGCCGGGTGCTGCGCCGCGCCTGGTCCTGGTGCTCGAAGAAGTTCACGCGACGGGGGTGCCGCCCCTACTGGTGCTGCTCGGTGAAGGAGACCCGCACCGGCTCGCGCTCCTCGGGGCGCTCGATCTCCAGGAGCTGCGCGAGGGAGAAGCCCATGACGGCGGAGAACAGTACGGCCGGGAAGGTTTCGCGCGCCGTGTTGTAGACCATCACCGCGTCGTTGTACGCCTGGCGCGCGAAGGCCACCTTGTTCTCTGTCGAGGTGAGCTCCTCCATGAGCTGGCCCATGGTCTGGTTGGCCTTGAGGTCGGGATAGGCCTCGGCCAGCGCGAAGAGGCGGCCCAGGGCGCCGGTGAGCGCTCCTTCGGCCTGTCCCAGGCTCTGCATCGCCTCCGGGTCGCCGGGGTTCTGCTCCGCCCGGCCCGCGGCGGAGACCGCCTGGTTGCGCGCCTGGATGACCGCCTCGAGCGTCCCCCGCTCGTGCTGCAGGTACCCCTTGGCGGTCTCCACCAGGTTGGGGATCAGCTCATAGCGGCGCTTGAGCTGCACATCGATCTGCGCGAAGGCGTTCTTGAACCGGTTGCGCAGCCCCACCAGCCGGTTGTAGATGCCGGCCGCCCAGGCGACCACCACCACGATCAGGACGAGAAGCGCGATGAGTATCCACATGGCTTGCCCCTCCTTGGCTCACGTTTCATGTCGACAGGCCGCAGAGACTATCAACCTACGGCCACGGCTTCGCGGCGGCGGCGCAGCTGGCCGCAGGCGGCGTCGGCGGCGAGGCCGCGGCTCTCGCGCAGGTGCGCGGAGACGCCGCAGCCGACCTGGGTGGAAAGGCAGACAGTGCGGCGTCGCCTGCCGGAGCGGCCGGCGGCGGGGATCATCACGGTCTCCGTCGAGGCCCCGTCCGGCCAGCGGACGAGCAGCTTCACGGTGCCGTCGGGGGACTCGGAGCGCTCCAGCTCCTCGCCGGCGAGCACGGTGAGCTCCCCGGCGAGCCGGGCGCGCAGCGAGGCGGGGAGCTCGGTCATGGCCGAGAAATCGGGGCACAGCCGCTTCCACAGCCAGTCGAACACCTGGCGGGCGCGGTAGGACGGTATGCCTTCGGCGGCCAGCCGGTCGGCCAGCTCCGTGGGCGTCAAGTCGAGGAGATGGCGGCGCACCGGCCGCATTCTAGGAGCGGTTCCGCTCGTCGTTCTGTCATGCTCGTGGGCTCATGGGACGCCATGATCGGGTCGGTCTCGTCGCCCTGGGCATCCTGGGCCTGATGCTGGCGGTGGTGCCGACGCTCTACGAGCCCCCCGAGCCCGCGACGCGCAACGCGCCGGCGGACGAGTTCTCCGCCGCTCGCGCGCGGGAGGTCCTCCGGGAGCTGATCGGCGACGGCGAGCCGCGACCCGCGGGATCGGCCGCCAACGCTCGCGCCCGCCGCGCTCTGATCGAGCGATTCGAGAGCCTGGGATACGCGACGGAGCTGCAGGAGAGCTTCGCCTGTGGGTCCTGGGGGCAGTGCGCTCCGGTGGCGAACCTGCTCGCCTGGCGGCGAGGAGATGAGGACGGGCGGGCCGTGCTGCTCATGGCGCATTACGACTCGGTCACGGCGGGTCCTGGCGCCGCCGACAACGCCTCCGGCACCGCCATTCTCCTGGAGAGCGCGCGCGCCCTGGCCGGCGGGCCGCCGGCTCGCAACCCCATCCTCTTCCTGGTCACCGACGGCGAGGAGCTGGGGCTGCTCGGCGCCGAGGTCTTCCTCTCCGATCACCCTCGGGCCGCGCGCGTAGGCGCGGTAGTGAACGTCGAGGCGCGCGGCAGCGGCGGCGCCAGCGTGATGTTCGAGACCGGGCCGGGCAACGCCGGCTCGGTCCGTCTCTTTGCCGCCGCGGCGCGCCGGCCGGTGACGAGCTCGCTCTTCGACGCCATCTATCAGCGGCTGCCGAACGACACCGACTTCACGCCGTTCAAGGCGCGCGGCCTGCCGGGTCTCAACTTCGCCTTCGTCGGCCACCCCTTGCGCTACCATACCCGCCAGGACCGGTTCGAGCACCTCGACGCGGGAAGCCTGCAGCAGCAAGGCGCGAACGCCCTGGCCGCCGCACGCGCACTGGCCGCGGCGGATCTCGCCGCGCTGCCCCGCGGCGACGCGGTCTTCTTCGACCTGCTCGGCCGGGTCGTCGTGTGGTGGCCGGCCGCCTGGAGTTGGGGAATCGTCGCCCTGGCATGGCTGCTCCTGATCGCCGCCGTCTGGAGCTTCCGGCGGGCCGGCGCTCTCCGCACGGCGCCGATCCTGTGGGGCTTCGCGGGCACGATCGCGGCTCCGGTCGCCGGCTGGGCTTGCGCCTCGGGCCTGGCGTTCCTCTCCCGAAGGTCCGGCGCGTCTCCCGGAACCTGGGTGGCCGAGCCGCTGCCGTTGATCCTCGCCTTCTGGCTCCTCGCCGTCGCCGCGGCGGCAGTGCCGGCGATCCTCGTGGCGCGCCGGATGGATCGCCCGGGCCTGTGGGCCGGCATCTGGCTCGCCTGGGCGCTGCTAGGGCTGCTGCTCACCGCCATCGCCCCGGGAGCGGCCTATCTCTTCTCCCTGCCGGCCCTCGCGGCCGGCCTCGCCGCCCTGCCCGGCCTCCGCTCCGGCCGCCTGCCGCGGGGCGTCGGCAGCGTCCTTCCGGCGCTGGCCGCGGCGCCGCTCTGGTTCCCGCTCCTCTGGTTCCTCTACGACGGAATGGGGCTCACGATCATGCCGTCCGTCACCGTGCTCGCTGCGCTCCTCGTGTGGGGGCTGGCGCCCGCCTTTCCCGGTCGCGAAACACGCTGGGTCTGGGGGCTGCCGCTGGCGGCAGGCGTCGCCGTCCTGGTCTGCCTCGGATGGGCGATGACGCGGCCGCCATATACGCCGGATCAGCCACGACCCCTGAATCTCCTCTTCGTGCAGGACGCCGAGGCGGGCGAAGCGTTCTGGGCCGGCGGCGCCTCGGAGGGAGCCCTGCCCGAGGCGCTCACGCAGGCGGCCGGCTTCTCGCGCGAGATCACGCAGCCGCTGCCGTGGGCGCCACGCTTCGACGCCTTCACCGCGAACGCGTCGTCGCTTCCGGTCGCGCCTCCGGAGCTCGCGGTGCTGTCGGATCGAATCGACGGCGAGAAGCGCCGCTTGCGCCTTCGGCTCCACTCCCCCCGCGGTGCGCGATCGGTGGGCCTGGCTCTCCCCGCGGAGGTCCCCGTCGAGTCGGTCCGCGTCGCCGGTCGCCGCGTTCCCGAACGGCGCGCCAAGACGGCCCTCGGCGAGGGTCACGAGTGGCGGAGGTTCGAGACCTGGACGGTAGGCGCGAAGGGGGTCGACATCGAGCTGGTGATCGGTTCACGCGATCCACTGCCGGTCATTCTCTATGACGAGAGCGCCGACCTCCCGGCTGCCGGTCGGCCACTGCTGGCCGCCCGTCCCCGCACGGCATCCCCGTTCGGCCGAGGTGACCGCACGATCCTCTTCCGCCGGATGGAGCTCTGATCGAGCCCGGCTAGTCGCCGCCCGCGTCCGGCTCGGGACCCGGATCCGCGTCGCCGTCCTCGGCGACCTCGAGAGCCTGGGTTGCGATCTCCAGCACGTCGGCGGCGGGGAGGACGACCGGCAACAGCCCTAGACCCTCGGCGCCGCCGAGGGCGGTGAACATCCCGCCGCCGTCGGTGGCGACACTGCGCAGCACCAGCAGGCCCACGGAGGTGCCGTCGAGCCGGAATGCCGGGATGCCCGTGCCGCCGAGCAGGCCGTTCGCCGACCCTCCGGCGGCCAGGTACATCGTTCGCGGGCGCGTGAGCACGGCTTGGACCTAGAGCCTGTGAATGAATCTCCCATGGGTCGCGCGCCAGGGGCTTGCGGGTCGTATGCAAGACATCATAGGGCAGCCGCGTCCTGAGTCGCGGTCGC